>NZ_JAVXCI010000185.1:0-1129 GCF_036659555.1 Acinetobacter sp. | reverse complement strand
GATGCAAGTGTGGCGCAACGCCCGCAAGTGGCTGGGTTAAGCGATCTGCGCTGAGGGCGCAGTCCAAAAAGGCTCTGCAATTGCAGAGCCTTTTTTTATGGGTGTGTACATAAAAATAAGAGCTTATAGCGCCCGCAGAATGGCTACTTTGGATATAAAACTATCTTAAATGACCATCAGATAAGCGCTATAAGCTATTTATTTGATTGCGCGGCCATTGCTGAACTGATGCAGTGCGCCCATTCAGGCCACTCTTTCTGCAAGTGGCAAAAAATGCATGCAGGCCGCTTGCCTGCTGCCTCGCGTTGAATCTGCTCATCACCATTACCCTGATGGTCAGCCACGGTCAGGGGGCTGTAATCGGTTCAATTGGCGGCTAGGAGCAGACATTGGCATAGTCGAAAAAACAGCTAAATTAACGGCAATTTGCTTTGCTAAAGTTTGCAGCCATGTCTAAAAATTACACCGCATCAGGTTTAGTCGTAAGAGAAATTCAGTCCAATGACTTTGATTCATGGCTACCACTATGGAATGGCTACAACGCCTTTTATGGCCGTACGGGTGCAACTGCATTACCTGCGGAAATTACACAGGCGACTTGGACGCGTTTCTTTAATCCGATTGAGCCCGTATTTGCGATGGTCGCACAGGACGATGGAGAAATAGTTGGGCTGGTTCACTACATCTTTCACCGCAGCACGACAAGACTTGGGCCAGTTTGCTACTTGCAGGATCTGTTTACGACCCCCTCTCGGCGCAAACTAGGTATTGGCAGTGCACTGATAAACAGCGTGTATCAGCAAGCTGCATTAGCTGGTTCAAATCGTGTCTATTGGCAGACACAGACAACGAATGAAGCTGGGCGGGCGCTATACGATAAATTAGCTCAACACAGCGGCTTCATCGTATACAGCCATGAGCTTTAGCCTATTGCTGCAGCCCAGTCTTGAACGGCCAAGCGCAGGTTCTGCTAGCCCATTAGCGCGAACCAAGGTAAATCTAGAGAGAAGTTGGCACTGGCTTTTTTGATGCCTGGCGCCCTTGCAGTGTGAGTTTGGCTGCAGCAAGCAGTCATATTGCCGACAATTGGCAGACGCTATTTGCATCCGTACACACAAGCAGCTGTCTT
>NZ_JAVXCI010000184.1:0-1144 GCF_036659555.1 Acinetobacter sp. | reverse complement strand
GAGGCTGCAGCAGATGGGCTGAGCAATATCCGCATTACTACTCAGCCCTACAGAAAGCTGAATGCCAGCCTGTCTGTTGATGATTCAGGAAATAAAACAACCGGAGAATATATAGGCACAGCCGGATTGGCATTCAATAATCCCTTTCGGCTCAATGACAGCCTTAACCTGAATTTCAGCCACTCTCTCGATGATCTGCATCAGGACCGCAATCAGAGCTGGTTTGCAAGCTATCAGCTGCCGTTTAAAACATTTGATTTGAGCGCCTCCTACAGCCGGTATGAATATGACCAGTATGTTGCCGGCTACGAAAAGCCGATTCTATACAGCGGCGAAAGCCGGCAGGCGAACCTGACCCTATCCAAAATGCTGATGCGCGGAACGCAGTATAAAACATCCGTATACGGAAAGGCCTATCAAAAGCAGAACCGGAATTTTATTGAAGATATTGAAATCAGCGTTCAGCGCCGGCAGACGGCCGGCTGGCATGCGGGGCTTCAGCATAAACACTATTTGGGCAATGCTTTAGTTGATTTGAATTTGGATTACCGCAGGGGCGCGGGAGCATTCAACGCCATGCCCGCGCCGGAAGAGGAAATAACAGATATATACGGCAGCCCCCTTCCAGCAGAAGGCTATGCCCGCGCGCCGTTATGGAGCGCTGATATCCGGATCAATTATCCATTCGCTTTTCTCAATCAGGCTGCGCAATACCGGGTGAACTGGAAAGGGCAGTATGCACCTAAAGTGCTGGTGCCGCAGGAGCGGTTCTATATCGGCGGCAGATACAGCGTCAGGGGATTTGACGGGGAAATTATGCTGTCCGGGGACAATGGCCATTTCCTGCAGCAGGAAATCAGCGTAAATACGCCGCTGAATACGCAAATATATGCCGGCGTTGACCAGGGGTGGGTTGGCGGAGAACACAGCATTGCCGGCCAGCGCTATTTGGCTGGCGGTGTTGTCGGCATACGCAGCTGGTTTCAAGGCATATACCTGGATGCCTTTGCAGGACATGGCCTGGCTGCTCCAAAAAGCCTCAAGCGGGATTTCGTCACTGGCTTCAGCCTCAGCTACTCATACTGAATATTTAATTTTAAACACTTTTTAAAACTAGAAGCACTTTAAATGAACAAGAATCTAT
>NZ_JAVXCI010000183.1:0-1232 GCF_036659555.1 Acinetobacter sp. | reverse complement strand
AAGCTTTCATCAATCGAGCAGTTGATGTTTTTCCGGGTAAAGCTTTCAGAAGCTGCGGTAAAGACCGCAACTTCCTGACAGCCTGCGGCGCGCGCAGCTTCAAAGCCTTTTAAATTCGGAGTCAGCAGGCTGAACTGGATATCCGGATCTTTGGGCAATTGGGCAAACAGCGCATCGCTGTCCGCCATTTGCGGCACCCACTTTGCAGAAACGCAGGAGCCGGCTTCAATCGACTTCAGCCCGGTTTTCATCAAGTCTAAAATCAGCGCTTTGCGCTGCTGCAGCGTCAGCGGGGTCTTTTCGTTCTGCAGCCCGTCGCGCGGGCCGACTTCCACGATTTTGACAAATTCACTCATGCAACCTGCTCCAAAGGCTGGAATTCCACCAGCTCATCGCCGGCTTTGACCTGATCGCCGACCTGAAAATACCAAGAGCTGATCATGCCGTCATCCGGCGCGCGGATGGCGTATTCTATTTTCATGGCTTCAATGGTCATCAGCACATCGTCTTTTTTCACCTGTTCATTTAAAGCCACCAGAACCTGAGTAATCACCCCCGGCATCGGCGATTTTAAATTCGCTTCGGCGCTGTGCGCGTCATCGGCGGAGAAATTCTGGCTCATATAGTCAAACTTATAGCTTTGGCTGTCTTTAAACAGCGTTAGGCCCTGACTATTTCGGCTAAAGGCGAATTTATCCTGCTTGCCGTCCATCTTGATTTGAATGCTGTTCCTGCTGAGGATTTCTCCGGAAATGCGGTATTTATGGCCTTGATATTCGGCAATAAAGGCATCATTTTCAGCTGTGAAGCGCACCTGAACAGGCTGTTCACCCTGCATCAGCTTCAGGCAATAGCTGCTGCTGATATTGGCGCGCCACAGCGATTCAGCCTGCCAGACCGGATTGCAGGCAGTTTTATTTTGGCTGAAGCGCGAAAGCAGTTCAGTCAAGGCAGCGGTGATCACCAGTTTTGGCGCAGCGCTGCCGGCAGCCGGAAATAAAAAGGCGTCTTCACGCTGAATCAGGTTGGTGTCTAATTGCGCCTGTTTAAAGGAATCACAGCGCACAATGCGGTCAAGAAAGGCAATGTTGTTGCCCAGGCCTTCGACATGGAACTGGCCGAGGGCATGGTGCATCTGCACCAGCGCGGCTTCGCGGTTTTCGCCCCAGACAATCAGCTTGGCGATCATCGGGTCATAATAGGTGCTGATTTCATCGCCTTCAACAATGCCG
>NZ_JAVXCI010000182.1:0-1329 GCF_036659555.1 Acinetobacter sp. | reverse complement strand
CTGTCTGCCGGTCAAACAGGGTGTACTCTGCCCGCAGGTTCAGTTCAGGATCATTGAAGATCATCCGTACAGGAATCGTTCTGAGTTTTTGATTCGGTGCTTTGGCTCGAAGCTGCTCATCCAAGGGATGTTTGATCCAGCCATCCTTGTTCTGAATTTGGCTGGTCAGGGTAAACTGGTCATCCTTTTCAGGCAGGCGCTTGCCGTTCTTCTCCACCATCTTGCCGATACTTATTCTGCCGAGGATCGGCGGAGTAATTGCTAGACCTTTAATCATATTGATGTCCTTTCTATTTCACTGCAGTTGTTTAGATTTCATTTAAAAAATTGAATGCATAAAAAATCCCATGCCCTCTGGCATGGGATCGTTATGGCGTTAAACAGCTTTGCTGCTGAATTGCTTAGGCTAAGTTCATTTCAGTCAGCATCCGTATAGATGTTAAAGCGCCGTGAACCGGCTTTAGCCTGCGGGAACCGCTGCAGCATTTCCGGATGCAGCTTCAGCAGGGCCTTGCTGTCCAGGCTGATTGAATCCTTAGACCTTTTCCACGTCACAGAACCATTTTGAAAAGTGGCGCGCTCGGCATCTTTCATCAGCGCCTGAATCTGGTGCTTGGCCTGATCAAAATTCTGCTGATGCTTTTCGATTTGATTGCGGTCTTGAATCAGCTGCTTAAACAGCCGATTCCCCTGCTCATGCTGGCTTAGGTCTTCTATGGTTAAAGGAATGTGCTGCGGATACAGCTGCTGCAGCGCTTCAGCCGCCGATGCACTCGCATCAGCATCCGGCGGAATATCCTTTTCCACGCACTCCCAGAAATGGCGTTCAGCGTTGATGATGTGCTGAATCACCGATTCGCTGCGCGTCACTTTAAAGATGCGGGTTTCATGGCCGCAGATCAGCACGCAGATATGCGCCGCCTGCTTGCCTGTGACCGCCAGCTGATGCTGCACCTGGCACAGCACATATAAAGGCACGCCGTCCCGCCACAGTTTCGCGCCGTATTCCCCCGCCGTCTTGCATTCCAGCAGCTGTACTTCCGCATTGCCTGTGACCGCGTAATCCAGATTGGCCAGCATGAAGTGTTTATCCGGATCACGGTGCTGCAGCACTGCATTGACGCGACGGACTTTATGGCCGGTGTGCATGCTGTAGTATTCTGCGACCAGCGGCTCCAGCTGCTTGCCCCAGTACAGCGGCGCATGGCCTTCTTGGCTCTCATCATCAATTATTTGCTGAATCCGTCCTGTCTTAATCATCCACAGTTCCAGCATTGACATATAGGGGTTCAGCCCGCAGGCTGCGGCGCAGTCGCTGCTGCCGATGCC
>NZ_JAVXCI010000181.1:0-1367 GCF_036659555.1 Acinetobacter sp. | reverse complement strand
TCACAGAGGATGGTGCCGAAACTGACTTAGACTTGGGTTATTACGAACGTTTCTTGCGTCGTGCGAAAATGACCAAGTTGAATAACTTCACCTCAGGCCGCGTGTACCAAGACGTTTTAAATAAAGAGCGCCGCGGCGACTACCTTGGCGGCACAGTTCAAGTCATTCCGCATATTACGGATAATATTAAAGAGCGCGTGCTTCGCGCAGGCGAAGGCTACGATGTTGCGATCGTAGAAATCGGCGGCACAGTAGGTGACATTGAATCTCTCCCATTCATGGAATCTGTCCGCCAGCTGATGGTTGAGCTGGGCCACAAGCGCACCATGCTGATGCACTTGACGCTGCTGCCGTACATCAAATCTGCTGCTGAGCTTAAAACCAAGCCGACCCAGCATTCTGTTAAAGAACTGCTGTCGATTGGCATTCAGCCGGACATCCTGATCTGCCGTACAGAACACGATGTCGATGCAGACACAACCCGCAAAATTGCGCTGTTCACCAACGTGGAAGCGCGCGCAGTTGTGGTGTGCAAAGACGCCCGTTCAATTTACCAAATTCCGCGCACATTCTATGAGCAAAACGTAGATGACTTAATCTGCGAGCGTTTTGGCTATAACAATCTTCCGGAAGCCGATCTGACTGACTGGGACAATGTTGTAGAAGCTTTGCTGAACCCTGAATACACCGTGCGTGTTGCGATGGTCGGCAAATATGTTGAGCTTCCGGATGCCTATAAGTCTGTCAACGAAGCGCTTTTGCATGCCGGCATTCAAAACCGCGTAAAAGTTGAAATTGACTACGTGAATGCTGAAGAGCTGGAAAGCCAAAATGAAGCGGACGTATTGAAAGATGCTGACGCAATTCTGGTTCCAGGCGGCTTTGGCGAGCGCGGCACAGAAGGCAAGATGAAAGCCATCCGCTATGCGCGTGAAAACGGCGTGCCTTTCTTGGGCATCTGCTTGGGCATGCAGCTGGCGGTGATTGAATATGCGCGCAATGTTGCAGGCATTTCAGACGCATCTTCAACTGAATTCAACCGTTCAACCAAATCGCCGCTGATCGGCTTGATTACTGAATGGCTGGATGAGCGCGGCGAAGTGCAGCAGCGCAATGTGGATTCTGATCTTGGCGGCACCATGCGCCTTGGCGCGCAAAAATCTGAACTGGTTGCAGGCACAAAAACTTGCGACGTTTACGGTTCAGCAGAAATTATTGAGCGCCACCGTCACCGCTACGAGATGAATAACCGCTATATTCCAGTGCTTGAAGAAAAAGGCATGAAGATTTCAGGCTATTCACCTGTGCAGCATTTAGTAGAAACAGTTGAAATTCCTCAACATCCTTGGTTTATTGCTGTACAATTC
>NZ_JAVXCI010000180.1:0-1438 GCF_036659555.1 Acinetobacter sp. | reverse complement strand
GTATTTATGGCGCCAAGGCAATATTAATATTATTCTCAATTATCAGCCTGAATCCGCAGCCGCTTATTTTTTCAAAGAGCACGGCCCTTCCGCATGCGCAATGGGCTTTAGAACCAAAGATGCAGCCAAGGCATTTCATAAAGCGGTTGAATTGGGCGCAGAACCTATTTACTCAAAAATCGGCCCTATGGAATTGAACATTCCTGCAATTAAAGGCATTGGCGGATCGCCGATTTACCTGGTCGACCGCGACATTTACCAAAGTGATTTCATTTTCTTTGATGATGCGCCTGCGCATCCAGCCGGAACAGGCTTAAAGGAAATCGACCACTTGACGCATAATGTCTACAGAGGGCGCATGCAGTATTGGGCAGACTTCTATGAAAAGATTTTCAATTTTCAGGAGATCCGCTATTTTGACATTAAGGGCGAATATACCGGCCTCACCTCAAAAGCCTTAACTGCGCCGGATGGCAAAATCCGCATTCCGCTGAATGAAGACTCGGAAAAAGGCAATGGTCAAATTGCCGAGTTCCTAAACGATTTCAATGGTGAAGGCATTCAGCATATTGCATTTATTACCGATGACCTGATTGGCACATGGGATAAATTAAAAGCATTGGGCGCCAAATTTATGACGCCGCCGCCGAACACCTATTATGAAATGCTTTCAGAACGCCTGCCTGGCCATGGTGAACCGACCGAAGAGCTGCAGAAGCGCGGCATTTTATTGGACGGCAATACGCAAAATGAAGACAAGCGCTTGTTGCTGCAGATTTTCTCAGAAAATATGCTTGGCCCTGTATTCTTTGAATTTATTCAGCGCAAGGACGATGACGGCTTTGGCGAAGGCAACTTTAAAGCCCTATTTGAATCGATAGAGCGCGATCAGATTAAGCGCGGTGTTTTAGATATTTCAAATGCCTGACATTTAGGCCAGCATGATTTCTTATGCGCCTGAAGGCATGGGCGCATAAGAACTTTATAGATGATTTGAATCATTTTAATAAAATTTCTGATACTGCTCTGATCATTCAGCAGAATAAAAATAAAAAAGCATTGATCGCCATACAGGGCACTGTCTCAACATGGATGAAGATAGAAAATGCAGCAAATTGAACAAGGAAACCTCAAGAAAGGTTTAAGCAACCGCCATATCCAGCTGATTGCGCTAGGCGGCTCGATCGGCACAGGGCTGTTTCTCGGCATTGCGCAGACCATCAAACTCGCAGGCCCGTCTGTAATTCTCGGCTACGCCATTGCAGGGCTGATTGCCTTTTTAATGATGCGCCAATTAGGCGAAATGATTGTTGAAGAGCCTGTCAGCGGCTCATTCAGCCATTTTGCTTATAAATACTGGAGCAAATTTGCAGGCTTTATGTCCGGCTGGAATTACTGGGTATTAAACATATTGGTCTGCATGGCGGAATTAAGCGCC
>NZ_JAVXCI010000179.1:0-1462 GCF_036659555.1 Acinetobacter sp. | reverse complement strand
TCTTTACAGAAGCTTGTACTTTCATGATGAAACCTCTAAGTGCGCTTATCCCTTAGGATGAGCAGTCGTTTTTCTCATTAGCGATTGATTGTCATACTGGTGCGAAGTCAGATGGGCTTGAAGCTGAGCCATAAAGTCCATCACAACCACCACAACGATCAGCAGCGATGTTCCGCCCAAGCTGAATGGAATGCCAAACGAGCTTTGCAGAATCATCGGCATTAAGCAGATCACCGTGATGTAAATCGCGCCGATAAAAGTCAAGCGATTGAGAATATGATCTAAGTAACGGGCAGTCTGTTCACCTGGACGGATACCCGGCACATAAGCTCCGCTGCGTTTTAAGTTCTCTGAAACTTCTTTCGGGCTGAAAACCAGCGCAGTATAGAAGTAGCAGAAAAAGATAATCAACGCGCCGAAGAGCACCAGATACAGCGGCTGCCCAGGCGACAATACGAGCGCCAAATCCTGAAGGCTGCGCTTAATCAATCCTGCATCAGGATCAGCACTTCCCACCCACTGGCCTAAGCTCGCTGGGAACAGAAGCAGTGAGCTGGCAAAAATTGCCGGAATCACACCCGCCATATTGATTTTCAATGGCAAATGCGTCTGCTGTGCAGAGAATACGCGGCGGCCCTGCTGCTTTTGCGCATAGTTTACCGGAATGCGGCGCTGCGCCTTCTCAATAAACACAATCGCAGCCAAAACAGCCAGGGAAAGCAGGCCGAATATGGCAAGCCCGATCAGGCTGGTCTGGCCATTGTCAGCCGATGATAAAGACTGCAGAACCAGGTTCGGCAAGCCCGCAACAATACCGGCGAAGATGATCATGGAAATGCCATTGCCCACCCCGCGTTCGGTAATCTGCTCACCCAGCCACATCAGGAACATTGTGCCGGCAACCAGTGAAGTCACTGCAGGAACATAGAAGGCTAAACCGGAGCTCAGGGTAATCCCCTGGCTGATCAAGCCCGCACACATGCCCACAGCCTGCACCAGCGCAAGGAACAGCGTGCCTTGGCGCGTATACTGATTGATCTTGCGCTTCCCCTGCTCGCCTTCTTTTTTCAAAGCTTCGAGCGAAGGAACCACCGTAGACATCAGCTGCACGATAATCGATGCAGAAATGTACGGCATAATGCCAAGAGCAAGAATCGACATCCGCTCTAATGCGCCGCCGGAAAACATATTAAACAAACCAAGGATTGTGCCCTGGTTTGCATTAAAAAGGTTTTCCAGCGCAGCATTATTAATGCCCGGTACTGGAATATGCGCTCCTAGCCGAAAAACCAATAATGCACCGATGAGAAACATCATGCGGCGTATAATTTCACGGTATTTCACATGAAACGGCTGGCCTTTCATCATATTGACATGACCTGAAGAACTAGGAGTCATAGACACTGGGGATTACTCCTCGACTTTACCGCCAGCAGCTTCAACAGCAGCTTTAGCGCCTTTA
>NZ_JAVXCI010000178.1:0-1480 GCF_036659555.1 Acinetobacter sp. | reverse complement strand
TTGGTTTGGACTATGGAATCTGTCCAAACAAAAGGAGACGCGATTCTAAACGAAAATGTGAAGAATCACAAATGAAATATTAAATTTCAAGCGCTGTATTATAGGCTGCTGTTCAATATTTGGCTAGCGCTTTTTAAGCGCTTGCGCTGCGTGTTTATTTTAATGAATATCAACATTTTGCTTTAAAGCAAGCATGCTGAAAGAAAAATAAAACCCGCGGCTCAAGGCGGTAAAGCCCAACGCCGGGTTATGGATGATCTTTGTGCTCTTGGCTTTAATGGCTGCAATTGCGCCGGGATTGGCCTTTTTTCCGATTATTCACCGCTGATTGATCTGGCGCGCTTGTTCCGCCTGCGCCCTGGCTGAAAAGATAAAAATCAACGGCATTTATCCGATAGATTCAGTAAAATAGGCGCACTGAAATCAGTCTGAATAGGCCAGCCATGCTTCCTTTATATGTCACCAGCGGTGAACCTGCCGGTATCGGCCCTGATATCTGCTTAAGTCTGGCGGAGCGCGCGGATGAGCGCCCGGTTGTAGTTCTGGCGGATAAGGCCATGCTGCAGAGGCGCGCAGAAATCTTAGGCCTGGATGTAGCGCTGATTGATTATGCAGGGCAGGCCGCGCCTGCAGGCAAAGGTCGTATTTATGTGGAGCATGTGCCGCTGAAAAATGCTGCCGTTCTGGGGCATTTGGATGCCGGCAACGCTGCCTATGTGCTGGAGCAGCTGCGGCGTTCGGCGGATTATGCGGTCACAGGCAAAAGCGCCGGGGTGGCGACGGCGCCGGTGCAGAAATCCATTATCAATGACGCTGGCATTGATTTCAGCGGGCACACCGAATATTACCAGGCCTTTGCCGGCGCGCCGCGCGTGGTGATGATGCTGGCCACCAAGACTTTACGGGTTGCATTGGCGACCACGCATTTGCCTTTGCGTGACGTGGCCGATGCCATTACTGCAGAGCGCCTGCATCAGGTGATTGATATTTTAATTCATGATCTGAAAACAAAATTTAAGATAGATCGCCCGCATATTCTTGTCTGCGGGCTGAACCCGCATGCCGGTGAAGGCGGCTATTTGGGCCGGGAAGAGATTGAGGTAATCAACCCGGTGCTGGAAAGCTACCGCGCGCAAGGCGTCAATATGAGCCTCAGCCTGCCGGCGGATACGCTTTTTACTCCTGAAAATCTGAAAGATGCCGATGCCGTTTTGGCGATGTATCACGATCAGGGCCTACCTGTGCTAAAATCTCAAGGATTTGGTGAAGCCGTTAATATTACTTTAGGCCTGCCGTTTATCCGCACCTCTGTTGACCACGGCACAGCGCTCTCCCTTGCCGGCACTGGACTGGCTAAAAGTTCAAGCCTGCACGCTGCTGTTGACCTGGCGCTTGAGCTTGCCCGCAATTAATTCACGTTGGAAATTTTTTATGTATCAAATTAATGCCTTAAACCCAAAAGATGAAGGGCATCATACGC
>NZ_JAVXCI010000177.1:0-1522 GCF_036659555.1 Acinetobacter sp. | reverse complement strand
CAAAACCTGAGAGCTTAAGGCCGATTTTTTTATCTTCAGGCAGATAGCCGTCAATCAGAATGCCTGAAGTATCGAGGGACATTAATTTGACTGCTGCGGATGCGTTGAACTTGTCGGTAATTCCGCGCTCATACTCTGTCTTATAGTCAAAAGCTGAGTAATGGCCTGCGCCTTTATCGCTGCGGTTGGTGACCCATTGATAGAGCTCCTGACCACCTTGGGGCAGTGTTTCTGCGCCGCGGACATAGCCAAATAGATTTTCATCTGCAAAGGCAGATGCAGCAAAACTTAATATGCAGACAGCGGACAATATGCGTTTCATTCGTGATTGAACTCCAATCATGGTGAGTTATGGCGTCGCAAGATTTGAGTAGGGCTGGCTCTTATTAAGAAGCATTAGCATTTCGCATATCATTTGACTTCTGATTTTCGCTGATTGTAAATAGATGTAAATTGCTGGTCAATTGAGCAAAAAGCCTTTTATCTTAATCTGGCTATACTGCGTATTTATTTTTGCTAAACAATTTATAAGGCATTGTTTAATATCGTTATTTTATATAATAGGTAATATTTATAAATTGTTAATATACAATTGTAATTTACCATTCTGTTTTAAGCTTCATTTAAGTTTCATGCTTTAATGAATTGGCTGAAAATAGGATTTACTGGACTTTTACTGCCTTTTGCTGCGTGCGGTTTGAACGCTTAGCTTGGCGCAGCCGGCCAATCAGCTGAAGGTTTATGCAAACAGAGCGATGCATAAGGCGGCGGGTTTGGCCGATTATTTCAGCGGCATAGATTTAGTTAAATTAAACAGTGCGGTGACCGGCAGGGTGCTGAATGTTTCTGGCCAATCGTTTGAGCTGCAGACCCTTCGCGCCTCTGCGGTTGCAGGATATGCTGTCTTGAACTGGGCTTAGTATGCTGCTGTTTGCGTTGGCTGCTATTGCATCTGGAAGTTCATGCCTGCGGCAAAACAGCTTCAGATCCTGCTGCGGTGATTTATTTATGCGCAAGTGCTATTAATTCAAGGCAATTTTCAGCCAGCCTGAGTAGAATCAATGTATTTGAAATGCTGAATGAACAATGCTCAAACTTACCTACTACGTCCCTGAATCTCACTTGGAATCGACCAAACTTGCCATATTTGAAGCAGGCGCCGGCGGCATAGGCAATTATGAACACTGTGCCTGGCAAGTGTTAGGCACAGGGCAGTTTAAGCCGCTGAAAGGCGCAAATCCGTTTATTGGCAAGCTGGATGCTTTGGAGCAAGTGCCTGAATGGCGTGTAGAAACTATTGTTCCTGAAGAAAAAGCATCTGCCGTCGCAAAAGCTTTAAAAGCAAGCCATCCGTATGAAGAGCCGGCCTTTGAGTTTATTCAAACGGCGGATATTCAGTATTAAGGTTGATTTTTTTAAATTATAGATGAATGGTGATACACGGAGGGTGACATGGATGTCACCCGTTATAGCTAAATTCTAAAGTCTGTATGACGCATAATTGCTTATAAAAGATGATTGC
>NZ_JAVXCI010000176.1:0-1557 GCF_036659555.1 Acinetobacter sp. | reverse complement strand
GCAATCATCCTTTATAAGCAATTATGCGTCATACAGACTTTAGAATTTAGCTATATGCAGCATCAGCACGGCAATAAACAGCACCAGGCCGATTTCCGAAAACAGCCGCAGCCCGTATTGCTGGCGGGCCTTGAATAAAATTAAATTCGCGCTGACATTCGCCATAACATAGGCGGCTGGAATCCAGGCGGCTTCAGACGGCGTCAAGCCGTATTCGCCCTGAATCAGCGGCAGATTCGCGGTGATAAAGCCGTTGCTCAGGCTGCCGGAAACAGCCACAAACAGGCCGATAAAAAAATACAGCAAGCGCTTATAGGCCGGATGGTCAATCGCTGCCGGCGAACCGGGCAGCATCGGCTTTTCATCGGCGGTCCAGTCGGGCGCAGGCTCCAGCAGGCGGGGAGGCGCAGCCATCAATTCAGCCGCTATGCCCGGATGCCGTTCAGCAGCAGATCGACTGCGCGCTCCGCTAAGTCGTGCTGATCGCGCTCTGTAACGCCCTGCAGTGACGCGCGCAGGATCGCTGTGATCATGGCATAGTCTTTGGCGCTCAGGTCTGGCCGGCAAATCTGGTGCTGAATGGCGGTATCAATCAGCGGCTGCAGAATCGCATCGCGGCGCGCATAAATCGCCACCATGGCGGGGTCTTCGCGGGAAATCACCCGCCAGTATTCCATCAGCGCGGTCAGATAGGGCAGATTGTGAATATGGTTTTGGATCAGCCTGATGAAGCCGTCAGGAAATTCAGCATATTTTTGCGCATGCCGTTCTAAGCGGTTCAGCGCCTGCTCCATCAGCGCCAGCACCAGTTCGCGCCGGTCTGCAAAGTTGCGGTAAAAGGTTGCCCGGCCCACTTGCGCTTCATCAATAATCAGCTGCAGCGGCGCATTGATGCCGTGCTTGCGGAAGATCTGCAGGGCGGCGGAAAGCAGTTCTTCGCGGTTTTGGGCAGCGCGTTCTTGGCGGATAGACATGGGGCCTTCGGCATTTTTGAGGATCATGCCGGGTATTTAACGGACAAAATTGTCCGTTGTAAATATTCAGCAGTGTTTGCTTTTTGTAAGCTGAATCATTCAGTCGGATTAAAGTCTATAAAACTCAAATGGATATTGAATATTAAGCGCAGCCTTCCAGCTGCTTGAAATGCCGCGCCTAAGCGAAATAGCTGCTGTAATTTTATGCAATAGTGCTATGCTGGAAAAACAGAACAATAAATATGGAGGGGATAGTATGAAAATGTTATCCGCAGCCATCACCGCATGCCTGCTGCTGAGCCTAGCCGGCTGCGATGCGAAGGACGGCTTGAATAAGCCTAAAGCGCAAGCCCGCACTATGATTATTGGCGGCGTGCCTGCATCTGACCATGACTATCAGCTCAGCGCGCGCGGGAAAAGCGCCAAGCAGGCGGATTAAAGCGCTTTTGGGTTCTTTGCTGCGCATTGATATTTGCAAAATTTCCTGCCTGCATTAGATATCTTTCATAAATCAACAAGTGATCATTAGTTGGCAGTGAAATTAATATTGAAAGTTCCTTCTCTTGCGCCATATATGGCTCAG
>NZ_JAVXCI010000175.1:0-1609 GCF_036659555.1 Acinetobacter sp. | reverse complement strand
TTTTTTATGCACAAACTTCAGATTTGAAATTATTCAAAATCAATTTTTTAAAAGGAAAAATTTATGGCGCACCAGCTTGAACAAATGGCTTATGTCGGCCAAACCCCTTGGCACGGCTTAGGGAATCAATTGACTCAAAACCAGCCCATAGAGGTCTGGGCGCAGCAGGCCGGCATGGACTGGCGCATTGAATCCTCCAATGTCAGCTACATGGCGCAGAATGAGCGGGGGCACAGCATCATCATGCCCTATGAAGAACAGCGGGTATTGTACCGCTCGGATACCCATGCACCGCTGTCAGTAGTCAGCCAGCGCTATCAGGAAGTGCAGCCTCTGGAAATACTGGAATTTTACCGGGACTTGACCGAACAGTCCGGCTTTGAGCTGGAAACTGCAGGTGTACTGAAAGGCGGTAAGAAATTCTGGGCATTGGCTCGAACAGGGCAGACTTCTGCCTTAAAGGGTAATGATGTCAGCAATGGCTACATCTTATTAGCGACAGCCTGTGACGGCACCTTAGCCACCACAGCGCAATTCACTTCTATCCGCGTTGTCTGCAATAACACCCTGGCGGTTGCCTTGCGCGGACAGAGCAGCAGCGCCGGCGCAGTCAAAGTGCCGCACAGTACCAGATTTGATGCGGAGAAAGTCAAGCAGCAGCTGGGCATTTCAGTGCGCGCATGGGATGAGCATGTGTACGAAATGAAACAGCTGAGCCAGCGCAAAGTCAGTCAAACTGAAGCGGCCGCCTATTTTGATGCAGTATTCAACAATACCAGCCTGAGTGCTGCGGAACAGGACGAGGGCATTATTCAGTTCTACCGCAATGCGGCAGCTCAAGCTAACCCGGCGACTAAAGCTGAAAACAAGACGGAACCGAATGGGCGCGCCATGTCTAAAGTCATGACTATGTTCAACGGGCATGGCCGCGGGGCAGAACTCAGCTCAGCTAAAGACACGGCTTATGGCCTGCTTTGCAGCATCACCGAATTTGCAGATCATGAGCGCCGCGCCATGAGTCAGGATCATCGTTTGGATTCTGCTTGGTTCGGTGCCGGGGCAGGCTTAAAGCAGCGGGCTTTGGAGCAGGCTGCTGCCTTAATTGCTTGAATATTTGCCTAAATCTGGCGCTCTATAGCGCTTGAACCGCAATATACTTATGCCGAGAGCTTATTGTTTTAAAATAAGCGCTTTCAATAAATCATTGCTGTTAAGTTAAAAATAGAATGGGGGAAATATGAAAGAATTCATTAAAACAGGCCTGATCTTGGCCTGTCTGCTGGGCAGCGTGCAAGCCAAGGCCGAAACTTCAATCGCTAAGTTTATGGGCGCGTCCCAAGCTTCAGCGTCTTTCAGCTGCGCTTACAAAGGCAAAGCCGCCAGCAGGAAGTGTGTGGTCACCCGTTCAACTGTCAAGGCGTCAATCGATCCGGTTATGGCGCAAATTTACGGCGCGAATGAACCGCTTTCATTGCTGACAATTAAATGGCCTGATAATGATGTAAGCCGCTATCTGAGCATGGACAGCTGGGAGCTGAAAAATTTAGGCGATCAAAAAACTTACCGTTTAAAAACATCTCAGTCAGATGAAAGCAGGCTGGATCTGAGA
>NZ_JAVXCI010000174.1:0-1666 GCF_036659555.1 Acinetobacter sp. | reverse complement strand
CACAATTAAAACCACAAGAAATTGTACGTTTAGGCGATATACAAATGGCAAATCACTTGCCATTTGTATTATTCGGCGGCATGAACGTACTTGAATCGAAAGATCTGGCTTTTGAAATTGCAGAAACTTATGTGGATATCTGCACGCGTCTGGGTATTCCTTACGTGTTCAAAGCCAGCTTTGATAAGGCCAACCGTTCCAGCTTGAACTCTTTCCGCGGCCCAGGCTTGGAAAAAGGCATCGAGTGGCTCGCTGAGATTAAAAAACACTTCAATGTGCCCATCATTACCGATGTGCATGAACCGTATCAGGCTGCGCCTGTTGCGGAGGTTGCGGACATTATCCAGCTGCCGGCTTTCCTGAGCCGCCAGACTGACCTTGTTGAGGCGATGGCGAAAACTGATGCCATCATTAACATCAAAAAAGCGCAGTTCCTTGCGCCGCACGAAATGCGCCACATTCTGCATAAATGCCTGGAAGCGGGCAATGACAAGCTGATTATTTGCGAGCGCGGTTCGGCATTCGGCTACAACAACCTGATTGTAGACATGCTGGGCTTTGACATCATGAAGGAAATGAATGTTCCGGTGTTCTTTGATGTGACGCATGCCTTGCAGACTCCGGGCGGCCGTGCAGATTCCGCCGGCGGACGCCGCGCGCAAATTGCCACCTTGGCGCGCGCAGGCATGGCGACAGGCCTTGCCGGCCTGTTCCTTGAGGCGCATCCGGATCCGGAAAAAGCCAAGTGCGACGGCCCTTGCGCATTGCGCATGTCGCAGCTGGAGCCGTTCTTGGCGCAGCTGAAAGAGCTGGATACCTTGGTCAAAGGTTTTAAAAAATTAGATACACATTGATGCCGCAGCAGGCATCTTATTATTAATCAACTGAGGAATTGTTCATGAGCCAAATCGTTGACATTCGTGCACGATCTGGTGCTTCAACTGGTTCTCGTGAAGCTTTAGAACTTCGTGACGGCGACAAAGCGCGTTACTTGGGTAAAGGTGTCCGTACAGCAGTTAACAATGTTAATACGCTGATCCGCGACGCTTTGGTCGGCAAGTCTGTTTTTGAACAAAAAGACATCGACAGCACCATGATCGCGCTTGACGGCACTGAAAACAAAGAAAAATTAGGCGCTAACGCAACTTTGGCGGTTTCTTTGGCTGCCGCGCGCGCTGCTGCTGATGAAAAGAAAACTCCTTTGTTCCAATACATCGCAGATCTGCGCGGTCAAACAGTTTTGACTATGCCTGTGCCAATGATGAACATCATCAACGGCGGTTCACATGCAGACAATAATGTTGATATTCAAGAATTCATGATTGAGCCGGTAGGCTTCACTTCATTTGCTGAAGCGCTGCGCGCAGGCGCGGAAATCTTCCATTCTTTAAAATCAGTTTTAAACAAAAAAGGCTTAAACACTGCTGTAGGTGATGAAGGCGGTTTTGCGCCGAACTTGCGTTCAAACGAAGAAGCAATCACGGTTATTCTTGAAGCGATCGGTCAAACAGGCTACAAAGCAGGTTCTGACATCATGCTTGCGCTGGACTGTGCATCTTCAGAATTCTACAAAAATGGCCAGTACATCCTTGCAGGCGAAGGCAACAAAGCGTTCACAAGCAACCAGTTCTCTGACTATTTAGCGGGTCTTGTAAACCAATATCCA
>NZ_JAVXCI010000173.1:0-1782 GCF_036659555.1 Acinetobacter sp. | reverse complement strand
ACCTGTTCACTTTCTGCACTTAAATAGTTTTGTTGCAAAAACAGTCCTTTTCAAATCCCGCTGCTTCGCCTTGCGCTTCGAATAAAAGCAGTGCTTTTATTCTTGCTCAGGTTGCGGATGACGCTTCCGTGTATCAAATAAAATCTAGAATTTAAAAAGAAAATGCCAGTCAGTTTCTTAACTGACTGGCGGATGCGGCTTCTGCAAGCAAAAAAGGCATTCATCAAAAACAATGAAGCTTCAGCAATGGAGCTTCCATCCATAAAAAAAGAGCCTTAACAGATGAAGGCTCTTTTGGGTTGCTTATAGGATACGCTTATTTTAAGAAACGCTGATAGCCCAGGTTGTTGGTGATTTCAGCATAAGGGTAAGTAATGCTTTCCAGTGTTTCCACTAAGCCGTCCGGGTTCTGCTTGGCGTCCGTAGCTTCCATGCCGACCAAAACGCGGCCTTCGGCAGCGCCGTGGTTGCGGTAATGGAACAGGGTAATGTTGTGCGTCGGGCCAAGGCGTTCTAAGAACGTCAACAGCGCGCCCGGGCGTTCAGGGAACTCCACGCGGAACAGGCGTTCATTTTCAATATCTGCATGGCCGCCAATCAGATAGCGGATGTGCAGTTTCGCTACTTCATCATCAGACAGGTCATCAACGTCATACTGGAATTTTAATGTTTCATAAATTTCCTGACGCTCTTTTTCACCGTTTTTCAGGCTGATGCCGACAAAAACTTGAGCTGCGCTGGAATTGCTGGCGCGGTAGTTGAATTCTGTAATGTTGCGGCCTTGCAAGGCGCGGCAGAAATGCAGGAACGAGCCTTTTTCTTCCGGAATGGTGACGGCAAAAATCGCTTCTTTGTGTTCGCCCAGTTCGGTGCGTTCAGCAATGTAACGCAGGCGGTCAAAGTTCATGTTGGCGCCGCAGACAATAGACACGATATTTTTGCCCTGAAGCTGATGCGCCTCAACGTATTTCTTGATGCCGGCCAAAGCCATTGCGCCAGACGGTTCAACAATGCTGCGGCATTCATCAAAGGTGTCTTTAATTGCAGCGCAGACCTCATCGGTATTGACCAGCACAACTTCAGGTTCAACAATCGGGCCGGAGTTGTCAGACTTCTGCAGCTGAATCACTTCAAACGGCTTTGCGCCAATCTGCGCGACTGCGGTGCCGTCTGCAAATAAGCCAACTTGCGGCAGAATAACGCGTTCGCCGGCTTCTAAAGCGGCTTTTAGGCAGGCAGATTCATCATATTCAACCGGAATAACTTTGACGTGCGGCGCAACATCGCCTAAGTAGGCTGCTACACCGGCAATCAAGCCGCCGCCGCCAACGGCGACAAAGACATAGTCCACATCGCGCCATTGGCGTAGAATTTCATTGGCAATCGTGCCTTGGCCAGCCATCACCAATTCATCATCGTAGGGCGGAATAAACGTCATGCCTTCATCCTGCGCGCGCTGAATGGCATATTTATTTGCGACATCAAAGGAGTCTCCGTGCAGCACAACTTCACCGCCCAGGCGTTTGGCGGCTTGGACTTTAATATCCGGCGTGGTTTTCGGCATGACAATAATGGCGCGGATGCCTAGCTTTTGACCGGATAAAGCCACGCCCTGAGCGTGGTTGCCTGCAGAAGCCGTAATAACGCCGCGTTCCAGCTGAGATTTAGGCAATTGACTGATGCGGTTATAGGCGCCGCGCAATTTGAAGGAAAAAACCGGCTGCAGATCTTCGCGTTTAAAGCGAATGTTATTGTTTAGTTTTTCACTAATTCGTGGCGCTG
>NZ_JAVXCI010000172.1:0-1843 GCF_036659555.1 Acinetobacter sp. | reverse complement strand
ACTGATTTGTTGTTGCCATTTGGCAATTCTCCCGTTAATAAAAAGCCCCAAAAACATACTGCTTTTTGAGGGCATGCAATTGTAATTCAGGATGCGCAAATGGTCAAGATTCAGCACAGCGCCAAATCTTGAGCAGATCAAGTTTTAACCGGATATTTCCTCATGAATAAGCAGCTTATTTCTGCACATCATCCGCCGGTTTTTTTGTAACTCTTTTCTTGGCCGGCTTTTTAGGCGGCGCAGCCGCCTCGGCTGCTGTGGCAGATACTTCATTCACCGGCGCCAAATCACTGCCGGCAAAACCGTCATCCGCAAAGCCATTCTCCAGAAAATCATCTTCAGCAGCAGCTAAAGCGGGCTGCTGCGGCGGCACGGCGGCGCTGGGCGCGACTTCCTTTTTCGCCAAGGCATTCAGTTCATCAGCGACTTGCGCAGTCTTTTCCTCCTTGCTGGCCGGGGCCGCATGGTTTTTTTTCAGCACTTTGACCTGGCTGATATTCTGATTGCCGGAAATTTCAACCGTCTGATCCAGCACCGGCTCTTTCAGGCTGCTTTCAATGGACTTAATGGATTCCAGCAGCTTTGGCCCGGCCTGCGCCAGCAGCTCTAAAGACTTTTCATAGGCAGCCAGCGGCGGCAGCTGCAGATCCGCATGCTGAATTAAATATTCACGCGCATGTGAAAATACCTGCTGCGCCTTCTGATTGGCCTCATCAACCAGGCGCCAGCTGTATACAGCGCCTACGCCCGCGCTGGCAAACGGAGTCAGCTTAGCCAGCTTGTCCAGCAGAGAAACTTTCGGCAGCTGATTCAGCCACGGCCACTTATACTGCCCGTTTTCATCCAGAAAATATTTTTTCAGCACCTTGGTGTCATTGCCTGAGCCCAGCATCTGCTGCAGCTGGCTGATGTCGCTGCTTTGAATGGTGCTGGAAAGCGTTTTCAAGGCCATCAGCACCGCCTGCTTTTCAGCAATCAGGCCTAAATCAATCTGCCTGAAAATATGCTGCACGATGTCCTGATCGCTTTCCTTGCTCAGGTCAAAGCCATAAGAGCGCCCAACCTGATAGATGACCCGCAGCGCCATCACCAGCGAGGCCGGAACATCTATGGCCGCCCCCACCGCGCCGGTTGCCCCGGTCAGTGCGCCCTGCAGTGAAGCAATCCATTTATTCTGCTCCGCCAAAGCCTGGCTGAGGCGCCTGGAGCGGCTGGCATCCTGCGTAAGCTCTTCCAAATCACGCACACCCGCCTGATCCAGCACATCATCCACCGAGCTTAGGCTGGAACTGAACTGATTCAGCTGCTCAAATAAATAGTCTGAAATTTTTTCCGAAAGCTGCGGCGGCACAAAATGCGCCACATGATTGACCCTGCTGTAATGCCGGCCCAGCAGCTGGCGCGAGACATTCGGCAGATGCTCACGCAGGACCTGCTGCGGATATTCATAGCTTTTTGATGCAAAAACACCTTGAGGCTGCGCCGCGCCTTCTATCGCCTGCGCATAGCCTGCGGATGAAGCGAGCCTGCTGACCGAATCCGGCGCGGCGTGATTCAGCAGCGACACGCCTGCCGTGCTGAGCTTTTTAGCCACTCCAAAGGCATCTGACAGGAAACCCGCTGCCTGCTTATTCTTAGAATCCGCCATTCCTTCCCCCGCTTTTCCAATTCTTGAAATTATGGATAAATACTAGGTGCTGTCTGAGTTTATCTCAATATTATTGTGTATCTTTTAGTTAATTGATGCGCAGGCGGCGCAGCAATGAGCGCCGGCCCAAATAGGCATAGGATTTGCCATAAGAATTCAAAAATCTTTCTGCTATCATGATTGCAATTCAAAAAT
>NZ_JAVXCI010000171.1:0-1883 GCF_036659555.1 Acinetobacter sp. | reverse complement strand
ATTTAGGAAGCCACACAATGTAATGCCCTGAACAGCGAACCAGCTCCTGAAGCCTTTTCCCTTTGTGAAAGGCGGCATTATCCATAATCAAAACACTGGGTTCTTTCAGTTTGGGCAATAAATCCTGTTCAATCCAGCTTTCAAATACTGCTGTGTTAACCGAACAGTCAAATACTCCAACTGTAAGCAATCTATTTTCGATTAATGCACCGATCGCATTGCTGCAATTTTTTAAATGCCAGTTAAATTCACCCTCAGCCCGCACTCCTTTGCGGCTGTAACTATGCGGTCGCGTACTTTCACTTTGAAAACCGCTTTCATCTATATAAATCAGCGGTAATTTCTGTCCTAAGCACTCAATTAGATTTTGAAATTGCAGGCGTTGATTTTGATCTGCTTTAGGATGCTTTAACGTCTTTTTTTACGTGATATTCCTGCGGCATGCAGCGCATTAAATACAGCATGCGTACTCACGCCAAAACGTTCCGCCCGTTCACTGATGTAATCATCAGGATGCTGTTCTACATCCAGCAATATTTGCGCTTTGCTGATTTTAGCTGGACGGCCAGGAATCGGCTTGCTCTCAGTCGATTTTTTCCATAGCTGTATCGTACGCGTGCATACTCCAAAATGCTGAGCAGCTTTACGTACAGACAGTTGATCTCTCGCCATAATTTCTATGACTTTGTCTTTAAAATCTTTTGAATATCCCATGTCTTCAAATGTAATAGATATTTAAGAACTTAGCTATATACGCAGCTGTGGGTGACCAGCCATTCGCTGGCGCTGGCGGAAATGATTAAAGGCTATTGCGCCGTTAGCCATTTTCAGCTGGATCAAAAAGCCGGTGAAACCATTGCAGTTCCGCTTTGCGAGGCGGAATAGATGCAGCCGCTGCAGCGCTTGACCTGAAAAACTTATTCTATTTTGAATAAATTAAGGCTTGGAAAAATTATGCGCCGTAATCAGCATGCCGTAGCTGGCGTTCAGGTAATCCCCCGCCAGAATGGTGTCTTGGCCGTTGGCATGATGCACCACCAGTTCCTTCCGGATAGCATCATAGCTGAATGAGTCAAAGCTGTCCTGATGATGGCAAAGCCACGCTAAAGTGTCCTGCAGCTGGTCATCGACAATATAGGTATCGGCCTGGAAATTTTTAGACATGAGCATTCAGCATAAAAAACAATCCGCGCTATTTTAATCGCTTTGCGCTCAAGCTGAAAGTTCAAATAAAAAGTGAGCTTGCGCTCACTTTTCCATTATTTCGTTACGCCGCACTTCCGGCATTCCTTGTGTGCTCCAATTTCTTCCATTTGTTCATATTCGTAAATATGCATGCAGAAAATTTTTCTAAATAATTGAAGCATATGATTACAACTCCTGTTTAATTTTACCAAAGCGCTTCCTTAATATTTCATCCTGAAATATTGCGGCTCTTAAACAAAAACCGCTCTTATTTATTAGCATATGTTTCAATTAAGTCAAATGTCTTTCATCTGATTTTATGCATTTTAATGCCAATAAAGCAGCTTTTTTTATTCAAAACACTCATAACTGGGCGGAAATCTTGCTGATCTGCAGCTGAAAAATGATGAGGATGATGCCCGGCGCCACGGCGCGTGTTTACTCTGTGCTGGCCTTCCAGGCGCCTATTGCGCATACAAAAGGCGGCGCAGAAATTCTGCGCCGCCTGCTGAACAGCCTATCAATGCCACAGCCCTTAAGGCACTGTTGGCGCCGGCTTCAATGCATTGATAATGCTGGTTACCTTGCCGCCAATTGCGTCTTTCATATTCACAGAAATAGTCTTCTGGCTGGAATGCTCCGAATTATTCGGGTCATTCAGGGTTAAAGTTTCTGTGGACTGCCGCGTTTGCCCCGCC
>NZ_JAVXCI010000170.1:0-1897 GCF_036659555.1 Acinetobacter sp. | reverse complement strand
CAGGTGAGCCGAAACGCAATGAACGCGTGAAGTTTAATGTAGTTGAAAATGGCGACCGCTATAAAGCGGTTAAGATTGAGCGTGTTGAAGACAAATCCGCGAAAGCTAAAAAATCGAAGGTTTCTGCGCACAATAAATCGATTACAACGGATTTGCTGACCAGTTTCCGGCGCTGATTGATCTGATTTTAAAAAATGGTAAAAAAGAGGCGCTGGCGCCTCTTTTTTATTGCAGGTTTTAATATAATGATTTTGCTTTAAAAATAATGAGATCAATAAGATGTTTATTGAGGGGAAAATTAAAAGCTTTAATGCCGAAAGAGGCTTTGGCTTTATTGCGCTTGAGGGCGGGCAGCCGGATTTATTTTTTCATATTAAGGATTTTCCAAATAAAAGCCTTCCGCCGAAGGCGGGGGAAAAGCTGCAGTTTTTGATTATTGAAGATCAGGGCAAGTTTAAGGCTGATCATATTGTGCGCTTGGACTTAAAAGCGGAACAGCGCCATGAAGGCGCAGGCCGCCCAGCCCGGGAGTCAAACCGCGCTTCGCAGCATCATCAGGCAGGGAGCCGCAAGGTAAAATATATTGCGCTTATCGGCTTAATGATTATCGCCGCAGCGGCTGCTGCAGCGTATGGCAAATATCAGGGCTATCAGGCGCAAAAGCAGCTCAAGGCTCAGCAATTGATGCTGGAGCAGCAGCGCATTGTCGAAGATCAGCGCAAAGCGCAAGGGAAATTGCAGGATCAGGTGCTGACGGAGCAGGGCCGCAAGAATTTAGAAAGCCGTCCGGAGCAGATTCAGTCCAGCCCGCAGCCGTCTAAAGCATCGGCTGGACAGGAAATTTCACGGCCAGCGGCAGATTCCAATCCAGCTTCGGCCCGCTTTAAATGCGATGGCCGGACGCATTGCAGCCAGATGGGTTCTTATGAAGAGGCTGTATTCTTTATTCGAAATTGCCCAAATACACAGATGGATGGAAATCATGACGGCGTGCCGTGCGAACGGCAGTTTGGAAAATAAAAAAAGCGCCTTAAGGCGCTTTTTGCTTACTTTTCGCAGAACTTCATAAAGGCTTTCAGCCCCGGGCCTTGGTATTTCTGGCGGTGCACCAGCATGAACAGCGGGCGGGTCAGCTGCCAGAACGGCGTTTCCAAAATCACCAATTGGCCTTTTTCACGCAGTGGCTCAATTGCCAGCTTAGAGATGCAGGACATGCCCAGGCCGCCGGCGACAATTTTAAGGATGGCTTCATTATGGCCCAGCGTTAAGCGGATATTGGCATCCGGCAAGTCTTTCAGAATTGCATTGTCAAACACTTCGCGCGTGCCTGAACCTTCTTCGCGCAAAATCCATTCCGCATGGTTGAAGTCAGCGGCGGTCAGCGCGCGGTTCAGCTGCGCTAAAGGATGGCTGGGCGCACAGCAGACGGCCAGCTCATCATCGCGCCAGTGAATGCACTGCAGCTGCGGCAAATGGCAGGAGCCTTCAATCAGCGCCAAATCCAGCTGGAACTGGTTTACCGCTTCAATCATCTGGCGGGTATTGCCGACCTGCAGCTGCAAATGCGCCTGAGGCTGAATCTGCAAAAAGTCCGCCATCAGGTCTGGCATTAAGTAGTCACTGATGGTCAGCGTTGCGCCCAGGCGCAGGTCAATGCTTTGCAGTTCGCCTTTGGCTGCCTGCTCAAACGCGTCACAGCGCCCCAAAATTTCTAAAGCCTGCGGCAGCAGGAAACGGCCTAAGTCATTGAGCTGCAGGCGCTTGCCCAGGCGGTCAAACAGCGGCGCGCCAAGGCCATCTTCTAAATCTGCTAAAGCCATGCTGGCAGCGCTTTGCGTGAGTTTTACGGCATCACTGGCTTTGGTTACTGTGCCTTCTTGAGCGACTGCTACAAAAA
>NZ_JAVXCI010000169.1:226-2142 GCF_036659555.1 Acinetobacter sp. | reverse complement strand
TGCGCAAGGCTCCTTAAAAAGGAGAGGGAATTCCCATTGTGAATTAAATATTGTTTAAAAATGACTTATGAAAGAAGCCTGCTTAAAGACAAAGGATGATTGGCTTTGAGGTATTGTAGCGCTGCTTTAATTATGCTCAGCTGCAAGGTGATCCTAAGCTGTGCGAATGGGGGCACTTGAATGCTGAAAATAAAAAAACCTTTGAATGGATAATGCTGATCAGTTAAGAATTTTTTAATCCTCCCCTTGCGCAGCAGTGCTGCTCACCTTTGAAAAAGGAGGGAGTATTTTGAAATTCAGGAAGATCTTGAATTCAAAAGAATTCCCCTCTTTTGTAAAGAGGGGGTAGGGGAGATTTATCAATGAGTAATAATGAAATTACGCTTAACTGATCAGCATTACTCCGAATGGAGGCTTTTTATTATTTATGCATAATGCGGGCTTTGTCACGCTGCCAGTCGCGGTCTTTCTCGGTTGCGCGCTTATCGTGCAGCTGCTTGCCTTTCACCAGCGCAATCTCCAGCTTCGCTAAGCGCCCTTTCCAGTAACAGGCCAAAGGCACGCAGGCATAGCCTTTCTGATTGACTGCGCCCAGCAGTTTATCAATTTCACGCTTGCTGAGCAGCAGCTTACGCGTGCGGCGGGCTTCCGGCACAATATGGGTAGATGCGCTGAGCAGCGGCTGCACCTGCGCGCCGAATAAAAAAGCTTCGCCATTTTTGAAGGTGATATAGCTTTCCGTTAAGGTCATGCGGCCGGCGCGCAGCGACTTCACTTCCCAGCCCTGCAAAGAAAGGCCAGCTTCAAATTTCTCTTCAATAAAATAATCGTGGCGGGCACGCTTGTTCTGCGCAATGGTTCCGCCGTTATTTTTTTTAACAACAGTTACTTTCGACATAATCAGAAACTTCCAAACTTGTAGCTATTGTACCCGAACTTGAACGCAGGTGAAGTTTTTAAATTGATGGAGTTTCTTCACCAGAAAACAAGATTTTGCTAACATAAGGCTCTACAAAATAAACAGAGCACAAATGGATGTCTATAACTCGCGTAATTTATCCGGGCACATTCGATCCAATTACCAATGGCCATATTGACTTAGTCACCCGCGCATCACGGATGTTTGATGAAGTTGTGGTTGCGATTGCCATTGGGCATCATAAAAATCCTTTGTTTAGCCTGGATGAGCGTGTAGAGCTGGCAAAAGATTCGCTCAGCCATTTGGGTAATGTTGAATTTGTAGGATTTGACGGCCTGCTGGTGAATTTTTTCCGTGAACAGCAAGCGACTGCGGTGCTGCGCGGGCTGCGCGCCGTGTCAGATTTTGAATATGAATTTCAGCTGGCCAATATGAACCGCCAGCTGGACCCGCATTTTGAAGCCGTATTTTTAACGCCTTCAGAGCAGTATTCATTTATTTCATCTACGCTGGTGCGTGAAATAGCCCGTTTAAAGGGCGATGTCACCAAGTTTGTTCCGGCAAACGTGGAAAAAGCGTTTAAGCGTAAACTTCAACAAGGCTGGTAGAGTGTCTTTATATATCACCGATGAATGCATCAATTGTGATGTCTGTGAACCCGTATGCCCGAATGAGGCGATTTTTATGGGTGAAATCATTTATGAGATTAACCCTGATTTATGCACGGAATGCGTCGGGCATTACGACAAGCCGCAGTGCCAGCTGTTCTGTCCGGTGGACTGCATTCCGCTCGATCCGAACCATGCGGAAAGCCAAGAACAGCTGATGCAGAAGTATGAAAAACTGATTGCTCAAAAAACATCAAGCAATGAGTGAATTTTTTTGCTAAGATGCGCGCTCGAAGTGAGCCAGACGATCGCTGCTGCCAAGGTCTCCGTGACTAAAGCAGGGGAGGAAAGTCCGGGCTTCATAGGGCAAGGTGCCAGGTAACGCCTGG
>NZ_JAVXCI010000169.1:0-119 GCF_036659555.1 Acinetobacter sp. | reverse complement strand
AATAGGGATCCTTTAGGCATGGCCCATGCTGGATCCGGGTAGGTCGCTTGAGCGCATGAGTGATTATGCGCCTAGAGGAATGATCGTTCTCGACAGAACCCGGCTTATCGGCTCACTTC
>NZ_JAVXCI010000168.1:0-2404 GCF_036659555.1 Acinetobacter sp. | reverse complement strand
AGAAATGGCTGATCATTTAAGTGAGCTCACGAGTTTAAACCGTCGTGAAGCAAAGCAAATGGTCGAATTATTCTTCGACGAGATCAGCCAGGCGCTCATCTCCGGAGAACAAGTCAAGCTATCTGGTTTCGGCAATTTCGAGCTGCGCGACAAGCGCCAGCGCCCGGGCCGCAATCCGAAAACGGGTGAGGAAATTCCGATTTCCGCCCGCCGTGTAGTCACCTTCCGCGCCGGCCAGAAATTCAGGCAGCGTGTGGGAAATGAGCAGATCGATTGATCTGCTTTTTTTATGCAGCTCTGCAGGCCCTGCTTTGAGGCGGCGGCCTGAAGGCTAAGCGCTGAGCTGGGATAACCGAAAGGCTGAAAATAGCTGGAAACGGCGTGATTTTATTGAGAGCTTGGGAGCGGCGGCGGGCTTCGCTTATTTGTAGGCATAAAAAAAGAGAGCCAATGGCTCTCTTTTTCTTACTGACTAATCGGAAGGGATTAGTGAGCAGCTTCAGAAGCAGCTGGAGCAGCTTCAGACGCAGCAGCTGGAGCAGCTTCAGAAGCAGCAGCTTCAGAAGCAGGAGCAGCTTCAACAGCAGCAGCAGAAGCAGCAGCTTCAGCTTCAGATGCAGCTACAGTAGCTTCAGAAGCAGCAGCTTCAGCAGCAGGCGCTTCTTCAGTTTTTTTAGCACAGCCAACGAAAGCTAAAGTAGTAGCAACTGCAGCAGCAATAGCGATTTTTTTGAATAACATGGCATCACTCTCTAAATATGAGATTAAAAAAAACCTTAGTTAGCCTGTTGTGCGCTTTTTTATGCCTAAATTTATTCTTAGGTATTAACAATGCAGAGCAGCCTAACTGGTATGCAAATATGCTATCACTGAGCATTTTGAATTGCTACTGTTGCCGCTGAAAAAAGAGCAAAAAAATGGCGAAAATGCGCAATTTATTAACAGAAAATAACAATCAAGAGAAAGGTTTGTATTGGATAAATGCTAAATAAACGCCTAAAAAGCATCAGGTTTTTCTGAATATTATTTTTAGAATCATTTGCTTGAAAATAAGTTTACATAAGCGCAGGGCAATTGTGTCTTTGTGTAAGCAAAGTCAACCAAATAAAAAGGCTATCGTTATAGATAGCCTTTTCAGATTTTTCCGCTTAATTTGAAGCTTTGCGCTTCATTTGATCGAAAAATTCATCGTTGGTTTTTGTTTCCTTCATGCGGTCCAGCAGGAATTCCATGGCAGCCAGCTCATCCTGTGTATGCAGCAGCTTGCGCAGGATCCAGACTTTGCGCAGGTTGTCTTCAGACATCAGGCGCTCTTCGCGGCGCGTGCCGGATTTCTTGATGTTCATGGCCGGGAATACGCGTTTTTCAGCAATGCGGCGGTCCAGGGTAATTTCCTGGTTGCCTGTGCCTTTGAATTCTTCGTAGATCACTTCATCCATTTTACTGCCGGTTTCAATCAAGGCTGTAGAAATGATGGTCAGTGAGCCGCCTTCTTCAATATTACGCGCCGCGCCGAAGAAACGCTTTGGACGCTCGAGTGCATGCGCATCCACACCGCCAGTTAAAACCTTGCCAGATGAAGGTACAACAGTGTTGTAAGCGCGCGCTAAACGGGTAATTGAGTCGAGAAGAATGACAACGTCTTTTTTGTGTTCAACCAAGCGCTTGGCTTTTTCAATCACCATTTCAGCTACTTGAACGTGGCGGGCCGGCGATTCATCAAATGTAGACGCAATCACTTCGCCGCGGACCGTGCGCTCCATCTCTGTTACTTCTTCAGGGCGCTCGTCAATCAGCAGCACAATTAGGAAGCACTCCGGGTTATTGCGGACAATTGACTGCGCGATGTTTTGCAGCAGCATGGTTTTGCCGGCTTTTGGCGGCGCAACAATAATTGAACGCTGGCCTTTGCCGATCGGCGCAACCAAGTCAACCACGCGCGCAGTTAAATCTTCAGTTGTGCCATTGCCTAATTCCATCACCAGCTGCTCGGTCGGGAACAGCGGGGTTAAGTTTTCAAACAGGATTTTGTTGCGTGAATTTTCAGGCGTATCGTAGTTGATCTGATTAACTTTTAATAATGCGAAATAACGCTCGCCTTCTTTCGGCGGGCGGATTGTGCCGGTAATGGTGTCGCCCGTGCGCAGGTTGAAGCGGCGGATTTGTGAAGGGCTGACATAGATGTCGTCCGGGCCTGCAAGATAAGAGCCCGCTGCGGAACGCAGGAAGCCAAAGCCA
Source organism: Acinetobacter sp. (assembly GCF_036659555.1). GTDB lineage: Bacteria > Pseudomonadota > Gammaproteobacteria > Pseudomonadales > Moraxellaceae > Acinetobacter. The sequence goes on along the minus strand of NZ_JAVXCI010000168.1, from coordinate 166 downwards.
TCCGACAGAATTTCGAGAACGCCGTCACCAAAGATCTCTTCGCCGTTCATTGCATGGCGCTTTAAGATGGCAAAAATGATGTCTTGCTTGCGGTTACGCGCCATTCCTTCAAGGCCCATAAACTCGGCAATTTTGATGAGTTCGCCAATCGGTTTTTTCTTGAGTT
>NZ_JAVXCI010000167.1:0-2445 GCF_036659555.1 Acinetobacter sp. | reverse complement strand
AAATTTAGAATTTAAAAAGAAAATGCCAGTCAATTTCTTAACTGACTGGCATTACTCTGAACACTGGCTTTTCTTAACGCTGTTTTAACCCTCAAAAGAGCTGGCTGAGCCGGCTCTTTTTTATTGTGCTGCTTGAGGGCGTTTTGCCGGAAAAGATTTGCGCCGGGAACCTGCGCGCGGGCTTAATTTTGCTGTGTATAATAGCTTAAGCTTTCAATTGATGATTTCCCTCTATGCTTCAAATTCTGCAGAAACAGCTGGATGAAAGTACACAATGCCCTTTGTGCCGCGCATCTATGTATTGGGTAGAAGCGGAGCAGTATGATCAGGAGCTGAATTATCATGAGTGCAGCTACTGCGAGCATAAAATCTATCAGGATAAAACCCATAACTGCCACTGCGCGGCCTGCCAAGCCAGCCGCAAAAAACTGATTAAAGAAGCGCTGCATCAGGAAAATTTCAAGCAGAAAAATAAAGGCAAAGATAGGGACATGATTGAGCACAAGCTGAATCAGCTGAGCTTTATTCAGAAGCTGTTCCTGCTGGCGGTTTTAGATGACCAAGTCTTTGAAAACTCGCAGCATGATGAATTCATTGACTGGGAAAAAATTAAATACTATCCGATTTCCCCCAACTATCTGTATCAGAAAAACCTGATCAAGCGCATGATCGACCAGCATGTCCTGACTTTAAAGGATTATGCAGATGAAGCCGGGCAATACTATATCAATGTGCGTCTGGACGGCTATTCCGAACCTAGCCTGTACAGCATTGCGCATAAGCTGCGCCTGTGGTTTTATGAAAATCTGGCGCAAGGCATTCCCTTCAAAAGCTCCGATGAAGTCAAAGACGCCATTTACGAAATCATGTATGAAAAAATTGTGCAGTTCATTCAGTTTTACTGCCGGATTTGGCAAGTGCAGATTTCCGGCAATAACAGCCTAAGAACCCTGTGCTACCGCCTGCTGGACAGCCTTGCCGTCGGGCAGATTTTCTATTTGATGCAGACCGCGCTGGACTACCTGCATCAGCAGAAGCTGCTGCAGCCGCGCAATGAAAAATTCATCAATACCAATTTGCTGAAAAAAACCGTACAGCAGTACCGTGAGCGCGGCCTGCAAGAAAAATGGGTTACCAGCACGCTGCCGCACCCGCCGCAGATTCCGATGTCAAAAATGGCGGAAATTTTATTCTTCCGCTTTTTAGGCTGTGACGACACGGTATTTGTGCAGCCCATTTGGAAAATTTGGGAAAAAGTCGAGCCGCGGCTGAAATTTTACGCGCTGAAGCGCTGCATGCATTGCGGATCGGATGAACTGGACGTGGATTATGATGCAGAAAATCATGTTTCCCTGTTCTGCCGCGCCTGCAAGCAGCAAGACCATTACTTCACCCGCTGAGGGAGAAAACGAATGAACTATCCGGAACAGCTGAACACCGCCATCAACAGCGCCCTGTCCGATTTGACCGCCCCGCTGCTGCAGCAGGTGATTGATGCATGGACAGAGCTGAAAACCCAGCAGCCTCTGGTGCATATCATCACCAACAGCGTGGCCGGCAATTATGTGGCCAATGTTTTGCTGGCCGCCGGCGCCTCCCCGGCCATGATTGACAACCCCTTTGAGGCTGAAAGCTTTGCCCGCATCGCCAGCGCCATCAGCTTGAATTTAGGCACGCCGACACCTGAACAAATGCAGGCCATACAGATTGCCGCCCAGACTGCGCACAGCCTTGGAAAAGTTTGGGTGCTGGACCCTGTCGGCTATGGCCCGGTGCTGCAATGGCGTTCAGATATGGCGGATGCGCTGCTGCAGTATCAGCCTAGCGTGATCCGCGGCAATGCCTCAGAAATCGGCGCGCTGGCAGGCCGGCAGATTCAGTCCAAAGGCGTAGACAGCACCGTCAGCAACGCAGCGGTCTACCGGCAGGCGCAGTGCTTATTTGAACATGCGGAATGTATTGCCATTTCGGGTGAATCTGACTTTATTTTATCCAGAGAGCTGAATGCCGTGATTCAAATTAATGGCGGCTCCCATCTGCAGCCCAAAATTACCGCATCGGGCTGCGCCTTAGGCGCACTGACCGCAGCTTATTGCGCCGTCAGCAGCAGCGTCACCGCTGGAGCCGCAGCTGCGCATATCCACTTTGCGGTTGCCGGCAAAAAGGCCTATGAGCGCGCCGATACAGCGGGCAGCTTTAATGCCGCGTTTTTAGATGAAATTTACAGCCTGAACGCGGAAGACCTGCAGCAATACAGCGATTTCAGCGTGCTTGCTTTATAACTGCGCCGGATTTTATCCGCATAAATGCCTAACTTACCCTGCGCCCAAGGCGCCAGATTCAATGCCGCTGCGCAAATATAGCTAATTATCAAAATAGCTATTACACAAAAAACCTAATGAAAGCATATTTTATGGGAGATTATGTGTGATATGGATTTCAAAA
>NZ_JAVXCI010000166.1:0-2486 GCF_036659555.1 Acinetobacter sp. | reverse complement strand
CCTTCTCTTGCGCCATATATGGCTCAGGGAGAAGGTTAGGATGAGGGAGTTTTTTAATAAGATCCTCTCCCTAGCCCTCTCCTTAAAAAGGAGAGGGAATTCCCATTGTGAATTAAATATTTTTTAAAAAATAACTTATGCAAGAAGTCTATTATTAAAGCTATTCTTAAAGCTATTCTTAAAGAAAGGCGGCTGGAGCCATGCTCAGCCGCCTTTCTCATGCGGGCAGCTTTTTAAACGTACTCAGAGGCTGCATGCGCCGAGGCCCATGCCCATTGGAAATTATAGCCGCCTAAGTGGCCGGAAACATCCAGAATTTCGCCGATAAAGAACAGGCCCGACTGCTTTTTGCTTTCCATGGTTTTGGATGAAACTTCCGCCGTATCCACCCCGCCCAGCGTGACTTCTGCGGTGCGGTAGCCTTCAGTGCCGGACGGCTTGACGTCAAAAGCCTGCAGGCGCTGCGCAATCTGCTCCAGCTTGTCATCGCTCAGATTGCCGATTGCAGTTTCAGCTGACTCGGGCCAAATCAAATTCTGCAGCTCAGCCACCACGCTTTTCGGCAGATGCTCGCTGAACAGCGTACGCAGGAGGACTTTCGGCTGGCTGCTTTTCTTGGACTTCAGAAAATCTTCAACATCCAGCTGCGGCAGGAAGTTGATTTGAAAGCTTTGGCCGGCATTCCAGTAGTTTGACAGCTGCAGCGAGCTTGGCCCGCTTAGTCCGCGGTGGGTAAACAGCAGCGCTTCGGTGAAGCTGTTTAAGTCATTTGACAGGGTGGCTTCAACCGCATTGCCGCTGAGGCGCGCGGTGATTTCCTTAAAGCTGTCGGAGAAGGTAAAAGGCACCAGCCCGGCGCGGGTCGGGTAGACATGGTGGCCGAATTGCTTGGCAATTTCATAGCCAATGCCGGAACCGCCTAGGGTTGGAATGGACAGGCCGCCTGAAGCCACGACAACAGATTCCGCTTTAAAGCAGCCGGCTGAAGTCGCCACTTGGAAGCTTTGGCCATCCACGGCATTCACCGTTTTGACTTCGCAGCCGGTTTTAATTTCGACTAAGCCGGTTTTGCTGCATTCTTCCAAGAGCATGGACAGGATTTCTTTGGCGCCATTCAGGGTGAACAGCTGGCCATGCTTGCGCTCTTCATAGGCAATGCTGTATTCGCAGACCATGCCGATGAAGTCCCAGTTGCTGTAGCGGGTCAGCGCGGAAATCACAAAATGCGGGTTATGCGAAATGTAGTTTTCCGGCTCGACATACAGGTTGGTGAAGTTGCATTTGCCGCCGCCGGACATCAGAATTTTTTTGCCGGCTTTGTTGGCTTTTTCCAGCACCAGCACTTTGCGGCCGCGCTGGGCGGCTTTGTAAGCCAACATTAAGCCTGATGCGCCTGCACCTAAAACCAAGACATCCGCTTCCTGATGAACCATGTGCATTACTCGATCGCCGAAAAGTGGGCAATTATAGAAGATTTAAATGGTTTTTAGTATGCCGCCGGATCAACTGAAAAAATTATCAGGATTATTCGATGCTTGCTGATCTGAATGCCCAGCCTGCGGAGCGTTTTCTGTTCCGCCGCCATTATTCAGCAGTCATTTTGCAGCGCTTACTTTTATAATTCATTGGGCCATATTGCCGATTTTTCCAAAATTGAATTTACGGCTATCTGCGTGGCGGGCATACAAGATAAATGCTTAAAAATAAGCTGCAGCTGGACACAACCTGTCTGGATGCCTGTTTAAGCTCAATGCCAGCTGAGAGGGGTTCTTTATCTATAGTCTTATACTGTGAAGAATGAAATAATTTTTTGATATATTTCAGACTGAAAGAAGCCAACAGCTGATCGATGGTATGGATCATTATGCTGAAACAAAAAAGCATATGCCTGTTAACTATGAGGGCGGATTAGCCGTTTTGCTTTATATCGAAGATAAAGATGGCTGGGCAAAGGATTAATTCAAGGGGTAATTTTATGAATTTTTTAAATCTGTTTTTAGCTGCTGCTTTATTTGCATGCGCCACAGCCAGTTTCGCTGCGCAGAGCAAACGGGTGAGCGTAGTCGTAAAAAAGGTGAATGAATTCAGCGATTCTGGTGATGGCTACACATTTACGACCACAGATGGAAAAGAATACTATGTTTATAATGCCGGCGGCGCTTCCCCGCGCAAAGGCGAAATGCATATTAAGAAAGGCGCTGCACTCTGCTTAAAGCTTAATTCACCTGATGGGATGGGGGATATTGATTCCATTGCAAAAGGGAAATGTAAAAAATAGCGCTTATTGCAGCCTAGCGCTTCAGGCAGATGATAAAGCCATCGTATGATTAATGCCGGTCAGTTAAGAAACTGACAGGCTTTTTCTTTTTAAAGCTTGCGATATTGTTTGATACGCGGAAGCGTCATCCGCAACCTATTTGGTCTATGAAAGGGACTGTTTTTGCAACAAAACTATTTAAGTGCAGAAAGTGAACAGGTTTCGCGGA
>NZ_JAVXCI010000165.1:0-2597 GCF_036659555.1 Acinetobacter sp. | reverse complement strand
CTTGTTTCTCAACAAGTTTTAATCAACATCACCGCCGATGGATATGCATTATAGGGGAAATTTTTCAGCACGCAAGGCCTTTTTTAAGTTTATTTGCTTGATTGCATTTTTTTTGATCAAATCAGCGCTTTAGCGTATTATTACCGCTCAATCTTAACCCTATGTTTATTTTTTAAACTTAGATAAACTTAGCCTTTCACGATTTTTGACTTTATTCCGCAATGGTTCACAGCCTAGAAAAAAAAGCCCTGCTTATATGCGCGGTTCTTTTCAGCAGCAGCTTGCCTGCTGCGCCCACTGCCAGCCTATACAGCACAGTATTCTCCATTTTGAGCTACGCAAAGTGGAATACAGCTGCGCCTGCCGTCTGCGCAGTCAACAACCCCCCTTTAGCGCAGCAGCTGCTGATCAATGCGCCGGATCACTCCAATTACAGAATTTCAGCCATTCAATCCAATGAAATTAAAACCAGCGCATGCCAGATTTTGATTTTTTCCACCTTGTCCCCAAAAGAAGAGCAGTACCTGCTGAATACCGCCGCCACCTTCCCAGCGCTCTCCATCAGCACAAATAATGCCGAGTGTGAAATTGGAAGCGCATTCTGCCTGTATAAGCGCAGTCAAAATTTTGCATTTAAAGTGAATTTAGAAAGCCTGACACAGGCTAGAGTTCATGTGGATCCGCGCGTTTTACTGCTTGCCAAATCCGTGGAGTCCAGCAAATGAAACAGCTGTATAAGCCGATTACGCTGCATCAGCTGTTTACCCGCTCTCAGCTGACCATATTTATTTTAACTTTCACCATCTGTTCTGCGATTTTTCTGGTGATTTCAACTTACACCATGAATGCCTATGCAAAAAGCAGCTTAAATATTTTAGCTTCTGCGCTGAATGAGCGGATTCAGCCCGCAGTAGTTTTCAATGACCAAATGACCATCCGGCAGATACTGGCCGAATATGCGCAGCAGCATCCGATCCGCTCCATTGAAGTCAGCTCCGTGCAGAATGCGGTGCTGGCGCAGGCCGAACAGAAAGGCATCGAGCGCTTTTCCAGCCAAACTTTTCTGGATTACCTGTTTTACAGCCAGCCGATCCGCATGGAGATCCGCCATGATCAAAAGCATTACGGCAGCTTAACCGTTTACGGCAATTCATCCGAACTGGTCAGCTTTTTCCATAAAATCCTGCTGGCTTTATGCATCGGCTTTATTCTGCTTTTAGCCACAGTCTACTGGTCGGTAAATTCAGTCTACCAGTACCTGATGCAGTCCATCCGCTCAATTGCTGAATCTGCGCAAACCATCAGCGTAAAGAAAAACTACAACATGCACGTGTCCAATTCAGATATTCAGGAGCTGCAGGCGCTGAGCGCCGCCTTCAATGGCCTGCTGAGCGAAATAGAACAGTCCAATAAAAGCCTTATCGTGGAAAATGACAAGCTGCTGCATCAGTCAAAGCATGATGTGCTGACCCGGCTGCCAAACCGCAGCAGCTTCTATGAAGCCCTGTTTCAGCTGTTCGATCAGGCCCAGCATCAAAATGCCGCGGTGCTGCTCTTAGATATCAATCACTTTAAAAAGGTGAATGATCAATTCGGGCATTTAGCCGGCGATGCGGTCTTGCGCGCATCATCCTATTGCGTCAGGCAGATTCTGCCGCCGGATGCCTTCCTTTCCAGACTGGGCGGCGATGAATTCGCCATTATTATCCCCAATACAGCTGACGCCAATGCTGTTGAACAGCACTGCCAGCGCGTGCAAGACTGCTTTTCATCGACATTCATTTATGAACAGCAGCAGATTCCCTTAAGCATCAGCATTGGCGCTGCGCTGGCGCGGCTGGCCCAAACCCCAGAAGATTTAATTGCGCATGCGGATCAAGCCTTGCGCAAAGCCAAGCAATCAAATGAAAAGTGCTATTTTTACCTGCAATCCAAAAACAAATAGGCCCATTATGTTCAAAAAAGCGCTAACTTCCTGCTTTATTTTCGCCTTGAGCATGCTTTTAACCGCCTGCATGAGCTTAGGCAATTTAAGCTACAAGCAGGCCCGCATGCTGAAAGGCGAAGGCTTTGTCCTGACTGAAGACGGCTGGACACTCGCCCTGCCGGAACGCCTGCTGTTCAGTTTTGATGATTACCTGATTCAAGAGCAGCAGAAAAGCAAAATTATCACCCTGTCTGACCAGCTGCATAAATACAAGCTGGAAAAAGTTAAATTTACCGGGCATACCGACAACATTGGCCTGGCCAGCTACAATCAGCAGCTGTCCGAAAAGCGCGCGCAAAGCGTAGCCAATGTATTTCTGGAGCATGGCTTCCAGCCAAAGAATGTGCAGATTATCGGGCGGGGTGCAGAACAGCCGCTGGTCAGCAATGACAGCGAAGAGCACCGGGCTGAGAACCGCCGGGTCAACATCACCATTATCCCTTAAAGGCGGATAGCTTAATCAGCCCCCTTGCGGGGCTTTTTAATCGCTCTGTGAATTGGCTTTGCCAAATTCCAGGCATAAAAAAACCGCTTGCGCGGTATCTTTTATCAACATTCGACCATTTCAATAAATGGTCGGAGCAGTAGGATTCGAACCTACGACCCCCTG
>NZ_JAVXCI010000164.1:0-2615 GCF_036659555.1 Acinetobacter sp. | reverse complement strand
ATCCTCAATGGCAATCGGTCTAATTTCCGATACGCTCATGCATACTCCTTATTATACAGGCAGATTTCCGCCCGCATTTATATGTCGTAAATCTTGCTAAAATTTCACTCAAAAGCATGAGTTAAAATCTAAAATACAGCCGAAAATTATAGCATAAACACTCTTATTTATGTGCGTTATCAGGCAACTTAATCGCCTTAATTTCGCGGTTTGCAATGCCTGAAATTCATTCATAAATGGCTGCAGCGGCAATCCGCCTTCAGATTGGCTTTTTTCTGCCCAGCAGCCGAAAAAAACGCCTAAATACATACAGCCATATGCGGCCTGAAATGCAGGATTTTAAACCACATGAAAGGCTTTTGCCGGCTGCCGAAAGCTGGATCAGGATGGTGCAAAGCTCAGCCTGCGGGGCTGGCTACGCGGTACAGCGCCGCATGCGCTCTTTGGAAGAAAATTAAATCCAGCTCCAGGGAGACTCCGGTCAGCTGGTGAATCATGCTGTGCAGCTGCCCGCGGTGATGACTTTGATGATTGAATACATGCGCCAGGATTTCGGCCAAAGGCTCATGATAGGCCTGATCGCGGCGGATATAGTGAATTTCCTGCTGGAACCCGGCTTCATCCAGCGACTGAATATAGGCCAGCAGGCGCAGATCGTGCGCTTTGCGCGCCTGAATCAAATCATCTGCATCAGGGTATGGCATGTCATCCAGCGCATAGCCAGACGGCTTAAGGCCGCAAATGCGCTCAAACCACAGCACATCGCCCACATATAAATGATTAATCATTTGAATAATGCTTTTAAAATAAGCGCCGCAGTCCCGCTGCTGCTGCTCAGGGCTTAATGCCTGTATGGCGGTGTATAATTCTGCATTCGCCCACTGGTTATAGTGCGCAAACATTAAGTAATGATTTTTAAAGCTGTAAGGCATTTTGCACATCTTTTTTTAGCTATATGGCTTATTTTTATCATAAAAAAAGCCCCTATGCAGAATTTCCGCACAGGGGCTTTTGAAACTGAAGCTTCAGAAATTAGATTTTAGCAACCAATTCCGGAACGACAGTGTTCAAGTCGCCCACTAACCAGTAGTCAGCAACTGCATTGATAGGCGCTTCTTCGTCTTTGTTGATCGCAACGATCACTTTAGAATCCTTCATGCCCGCCAAGTGCTGAATCGCGCCGGAAATGCCGACTGCGATATACAGGTCAGGCGCAACAATTTTGCCGGTTTGGCCAACCTGCATGTCGTTAGGCACGAAGCCTGCATCAACCGCAGCGCGTGAAGCGCCTTGGGCAGCGCCAAGCTTGTCCGCTAATGGGTCAAGCACAGTGTGGTAGTTCTCGCCAGAACCTACACCGCGGCCGCCAGATACAACAATGCGCGCAGCAGTCAATTCAGGACGCTCTGATTTCACGATTTCTTCAGAAATGAACTTGGAAATGCCTGCATCGCCTTGGGAAGCCAAAGCTTCAACCGCAGCAGAGCCGCCTTCAGCAGCAACTGCATCGAATGCTGTACCGCGCACAGTCGCAGCAACAATCGCTTCGCCAGACTGAACAGTTGCAATCGCGTTGCCTGCGTAAATTGGACGCTTGAACGTATTTGCTGAGTCAACCGCAATAATGTCAGTGATCATGCTGACATCCAGCAGCGCAGCAGCGCGCGGCAAAATGTTTTTGCCTGTCGTGGTAGAAGCCGCAAGGATGTGAGAATAACCCGCACCGATTGAAGCGACTAATTTAGCAACGTTTTCAGCCAATTGGTTTGCATAAGCAGCGTCGTCCGCAAGCAATACTTTGCTTACGCCGGCAACTTTAGCCGCCTGGTCAGCAACCGCCTGCGCGCCAGAACCCGCAACCAATACAGTGATATCGCCACCGATTTTCTGAGCTGCTGCCACAACGTTTAAAGTTGCGCCGTTCAGCGCTTTATTGTCGTGCTCAGCGATAACTAAAATACTCATGATTTTATCCTTCTGTATTAGATCACTTTCGCTTCGTTTTTCAATTTTTCTACAAGCTCATCCACAGATTTCACTTGTACGCCAGCTTTGCGTTCTGCAGGCGCTTCAACTTTAACAGTTTTAAGCTTAGTTGCAGGATTAACGCCGTAATCAGCAGGTGACTTCGCATCAAGCGGTTTTTTGCGCGCTTTCATGATGTTTGGAAGCGCCGCATAGCGGGGCTCGTTCAAACGCAAGTCAGTGGTGATGATTGCTGGAAGTGTAAGTTCAACAGTCTGCAAGCCGCCGTCAATTTCACGGGTCACTTGCACTTTATCGCCATCCACTTTCACTTCTGAAGCGAAAGTGCCTTGGCCTGCGCCAAGAAGCGCGCCAAGCATTTGGCCGACCTGATTTGAATCATCATCAATTGCCTGCTTGCCTAAAAGGATCAGCTGAGGCTGTTCAGCATCTGCAACGCCTTTCAAAATTTTCGCAATTTCCAAAGCGCCCAGCTGGCTGTCATCCGCTTCAACTAAAATGCCGCGGTCTGCGCCAAGCGCCATTGCCGAACGGATTTGTTCTTGAGCTTCTTTAGGACCAATAGAAATAACAACGATTTCTGAAACAGTTCCTTTTTCTTTTAAGCGAACCGCTTCTTCCACTGCGAT
>NZ_JAVXCI010000163.1:0-2655 GCF_036659555.1 Acinetobacter sp. | reverse complement strand
CATACTTCAGACGCAACTGCAACACGTTTATCGTTGCAATTTCAACTGGATGAAAGCTTTTTAGGGCAGCGCATCGACCAGGTCGCAGCCATTGTCTGGCCCGACTTTTCACGGGAAAAACTCAAGCAGTGGCTGAAGGAAGGCCATTTGTTGGTCAATGGTAACAGCGTAAAGCCGAAGTATAAATCTGAGGGCGATGAGCTGCTGACGCTGGAAGTCGAGCTGGAAGCGCAAACCAGAAGCCTGCCTGAAGATATTCCTTTAGATATTGTGTATGAAGATGACGATATTATAGTCATCAATAAGCCGGTCGGCATGGTGGTGCATCCGGGCGCCGGCAATGTGACTGGAACTTTGGTGAACGCCATCCTGCATCATTATCCTAGGTCTGCCGAGCTGTCCCGCGCGGGTTTGGTGCACCGTATTGACAAAGACACTTCCGGCCTGCTGGTTGTGGCTAAAAATCTGGAAGCGCAGTTCTCGCTCAGCAAGCAGCTGGCGAAAAAAACGGTTTACCGGGTGTATGACCTGATCGCCTACGGCGCGATCATTGCCGGCGGCACCATTGACCAGCCGATTAGGCGCCATCCTGTAGACCGCATTAAAATGGCGATTTTGCCGGGCGGCAAAGAGGCCGTGACGCACTATAATGTGAAAGAGCGCTTTCAGCATTTCACCCGCATTCAGGCGCGCCTGGAAACCGGGCGTACCCATCAGATCCGCGTGCATTTCAGCTATATCGGCCACGGCCTGGTCGGCGACCCGGTGTATATGAACCGCGTGCGCGTGCCGGCAGGGGCGTCGCAGCTGCTTGCGGATACGCTGCGCGGCTTTAAGCGCCAGGCGCTGCATGCGGCCAAACTGGGCCTTGTGCATCCGCGTTCAGGTGAAGACATGATGTTTGAAGCGCCGTGGCCTGAAGACTTAACCCATCTGGTAGACGTGCTGCGCACTGAAAATAAAGCCTATTGATTTGCGCGCTGGTTAGGGGCTGTTGACATTTCATCAATCAATGGTTTGCATCGCTGCAAACAGAGCGGAATTGTTAGCAGTCCTTAGGTTAAGCCCATCAAGCTTATAAAGGAAGATGACATGCAATTTGTTCAAGGTCTGCCGAAAGGCGTATTTGCAGGCCAGACCCGGGTGCATCATGAAAAAGCGCTGCCGTCTCAAACACCTGAACTGGCCGGCTTCAATCTGGCTTTGCATGTCAATGATGACCCGCAGCGCGTGCAGCGCCACCGCATGGCGCTGCTGGAAGAATTTTCCGCCTATGGAGTGAATAAGCTCACATGGATGACCCAGACCCACAGCACCATTTGCCGCACCATTAATGCGGAAATGCCTTTTGAGGCGCTGGAGGGCGACGGCTTAGTAACGCAAACCGCAGGCCATGCCTTGATGATGATGACGGCGGACTGCCTGCCTGTGGTTTTGGGCAATGCGGAAGGCACCGAAGTCGCCAATCTGCATGCCGGCTGGCGCGGCTTGGCGCACGGCATTATTGAAACTACCGTTGCCTCCATGCAGCATCCGCCGGCTTGGGCATGGCTGGGCGCCGCCATCTGCCAGGACAGCTTTGAAATAGGCGCGGAAGTGAAGCAGGAATTCTGTGCAAAATACCCTGAACTGGACAGCGAATTTAAGGCCGGCGTCAGGGAGGGCAAGTTTTATGCAGACCTGTATGCGATTGCCCGCTATATTCTGCAGCTGCAGGGCGTGCAAACGGTGCTTGGCGGAGATCAATGCTCTTACCGGCAGCCGGAGGAGTATTTCTCCTACCGGCGCGCTGCAAAAACCGGCCGCATGGCGACATTCGTCTTTATGGCCTGAAAATGCTAAACTTGACTGAATCTATAGACTTTTAACTGTTATGTCTTTATCCGAAAAATCTATCGCAATTGTTTATCACAGCCCATACGGACATACGGCAAAGGTCGCCTCCTTTATTGCTCAGGGCGCGCAGCAGGCCGGTGTTCAAGTGCACAGCATGAATATTGAACAGATAGATTGGGATATTCTGGATCAGTCAGATGCCATTGTATTCGGCTGCCCAACCTATATGGGCAACCTTACTTCTGGCCTGAAGCTGTTTATGGAGCAGTCTTCCAAGCGCTGGCTGGCGCGGGCATGGCAGGGCAAAGTAGCTGCTGGCTTCACCAACGGCGGCGGCTTGAGCGGCGATAAGCTGGCGGTGCTGCAGCAGATCAATTTATTTGCCATGCAGCACGGCATGCTGTGGGCGGGCCTGCCGATGATGCCGACGGGGCGCAGCGGGCAAGACCTGAACCGCATGTCAAGCTTTCTGGGCCTGATGACGCAGTCGGACAATGCGCCGGTAGAAATTACCCCGCCTGAAGGCGACTTGAACACAGCGCTTTGGTTTGGCGAATACTTGGGTTTATTGCTGAATAAATTTAAATAAATTGTAGATGCCGTCAGGCTGAAAAATAGTTGCCGTCAGGCGCGAAGCTGGAAGGGTTTTTTATTCTTCCGGCTTTTTTATTGGCGCTTGCCGGCGGATTTATATTTTTAGGCATTTTCCTGCAGTATTTTTAACTGCATTTATTACTAGATCTCTTTCATAAATCAGAAAATGCTCATTAATTGGCAGTGAAATTAATATTGAAAGTTCCTTCTCTTGCGCCATATATG
>NZ_JAVXCI010000162.1:0-2700 GCF_036659555.1 Acinetobacter sp. | reverse complement strand
AGGTCGTTGGTTCAAATCCAGCTCCCGCTACCAAGTTTCTAAAAGAGGCTCACAACTAGGTGGGCCTTTTTGCACAGTGGACTATGGTTTTCTGTGCATAATTGGGGCGATTTACGCCCTTTTTTATTGGCTATCGTGTAGTGTCGGCATTAATTTGGCCAAATCGTCATGTTCCGCTACTACAATCGTTCGCATTGACCTGTAGTGGTCATTTCGGCCATCAAATCGCACAATTTAAACGAGAGTAAATGAAGCTATCAAATAAAACCCAAGCACTTCAGGACTTAATTGCACCGGCAGTGCAGGCCTGTAATGTGGACCTGTGGGGGATTGAATTCATCCCTCAGGGCAAGCGCTCATTATTGCGCATTTATATTGACAAAGCTGTGGATGAAGGCGCTGAGCCGGTCATGAATGAAGACGGCGAGGCCGAACTGGGCCGCGGCATTGGCGTGCAGGACTGCGTGCGTGTGACCCAGCAGGTCGGCGCGATGCTGGATGTGCATGATCCGATTTCCGGCGAATATGCTTTGGAAGTCTCCTCTCCGGGCTGGGACCGTCCGTTTTTCCAGCTTGAGCAGATGTCCGGCTATACTGGCCAGCAGGTTGCATTGCGCCTGATCAGCGCTGTGGAAAACCGCCGGAAGTTCCAGGCAAAACTGATTGCAGTAGACCTTGAAAATGAAATGATTCAGGTTGAAGTTGAAAATCAGCACGTGCTGGACATCGACAGTCACAATATTGATAAAGCACATTTAATCTACCAAGATTAATTCAATAAATAAGAATCTGAACGAATAGGTGGCTTATGGCGCGTGAAATCCTTACCGTAGTAGAGACGGTTAGTAACGAAAAGGGTGTAAGTCGTGATGCAATTTTTGAGGCGCTTGAACAGGCTCTTGTTGCAGCGACGAAAAAGAAATTCTACGAAGGCACCCGCTCTGAAGAAGCTCAGCTTCGTGTGGAAATTGACCGCAAAACAGGTGACTACCGCACTTTCCGTCAATGGGAAGTGGTTGCGGATGAAGATCATGAAATGCCTGCATGCCAGGATGCAATTTCTGATGTTGATCCTGCAAAATGGTCAATTGGCGATATCCGCGAGCTTGAAGTTGAATCGATTGATTTTGGCCGCATCGCTGCGCAAATCGCCAAGCAGGTGATTGTGCAGAAGATCCGTGAAGCGGAGCGCGCGCTGATCGCCGATGCTTATGAATCTAAAGTCGGCGAGCTGATTTACGGCGAAGTGAAAAAGCAGACCAAAGACGGCTTTATCATTGATTTAGGCGACAATGCCGAAGCGTATCTTGCGCGCGAAGAAATGATTGCAAAAGAAATTTTGCGTCCTAAGCAGCGCGTGAATGCGATTCTGTACAGCGTGAACCGCGAAGGCCGCGGCGCTCAATTGCTGCTGTCCCGCGCCAAGCCGGAAATGCTGATTGCCTTGATGAAAAAGGAAATTCCTGAAATTTCTGAAGAAATCATTGAGATTAAAGCAGCAGCGCGCCAGCCGGGTGTTCGTGCTAAAATCGCGGTGAAAACCAACGATCACCGCATTGACCCTGTCGGCGCCTGCATCGGCATGCGCGGCACGCGAATTCAGGCGGTGCAGTCAGAGTTGAATGGTGAGCGCATTGATGTTGTGGTCTGGTCTGATGATGCGGCTCAGTACATCGCCAGCGCTTTAGAGCCTGCTGATGTATCCGGCATTGTGATTGATGAAGAAGAGCGTACTGCGGACATTATTTTCGCTGCCAGCGATCAGCTGGCGCGCGCGATCGGCTCTCAAGGCCAAAATGTGCGCTTAGCGTCTGAATTGACCGGCTACAAGCTGAATATGATGCTGGAAGAAGAGTATCACGCGCGTCAGCAAAACGAAGCGCAGCAGTATTTGGATATGTTTGTAACACGTCTGGATATTGAAGAAGATCTTGCGATGGCGCTGGTGGAAATGGGCTTCACTTCAGTTGAAGAAGTTGCTTATGTTCCTGCAGAAACATTCGAAGAAATTGAACTGGATGCAGAAACTGTTGAACTGCTGCAAGGCCGCGCCAAAGAAGTTGCGCTGGCGGATGCACTGCAGCAGCAGGAAAACATTCAAGAGCCGAGTCCTGAACTTGCTGTGATGGAAGGCATGACTCAAGAGATCGCGTATGCGCTGGCTGCCCGCGGTGTGGTAACTGTAGATGACTTAGCCGATCAGGCCACTGACGATATCGAAGATATTGAAGGCTTAGATGCAGAAAAAGCAGGTCAACTGATTATGAAAGCGCGCGAATCATGGTTTAACTAGGAGGTAATATATGACGGACAAGTCGATTAAAGAGTTAGCGCTCAGCGTGGGCACCCCCGTTGAGAAGCTCCTGGAACAGGTTCGTGACGCAGCTTTACCGCAGCGCAAAGCTGATGACATTATTACCTCCGAACAACAAAATGCTCTCGTCAACCATTTGAAGAAAATTCATGGCCAGGACGATGGACATGCAGGAAAAATCACGTTGAAACGTAAAACGACCAGTACAGCTAAAGTAGCAAGTACATCAGGTAAGGCAAAAACCATTAACGTAGAAGTTCGCAAGAAGCATACGTTTACTAAGCCTGATCCAGAACAGATCAAAGCTGAAGCTTTGGCAAAAGCGCAAGCGGAGCAACAAGCTCGTGCGAACGTTCAAGCTATGGTTGAACCTAAAGCTGAAACTC
>NZ_JAVXCI010000161.1:0-2818 GCF_036659555.1 Acinetobacter sp. | reverse complement strand
AAAATCGCGGTAAGGGTGAAGGCATTCGCGTTGGCGTGAAAACTTCAGGCTGTTCCGGTTTGGCTTATGTACTTGAATTCGTTGACGAAGTTGATGAGCACGATCAAACATTCGAGCAGTTTGGCGTTAAAGTTTTTGTCGACCCGAAAAGCCTGGTCTATCTTGATGAAATGGAGATGGACTACGTGAAAAACGGCTTAAACGAAGGCTTCGAATTCAACAACCCGAATAAAAAAGGCGAATGCGGCTGCGGCGAGTCTTTCACCGTTTAAAAGCCCATTCCCCGTTTTGCATTAAAACAGTGTAAAATGCGCTGTTTTAATTGCATTTAATGCATACTTTTTTGCACACCAACCGCGGATCACTTCTCCCATGAATCATTTTGAGCTGTTCAACCTCCCCGCAGCACTCGATATTGATTTAGCGGCTTTAAAAAATGAATTTCTTAAGCTGCAGCAACAATATCATCCGGATAAAGCCGAAAATAAAGATCAAGCTTTAATCAAATCAAGTGAAATCAATCAAGCATTCAAGGCTTTATCCAATGTTGACAGCCGCGCGGCCTATTTGCTGAGCTTAAAAAAGCAAGACCACCATCTTGACCAATCCATCAGTGACTTTGAATTCCTGCAGTCCGCTTTAGAAATCCGCGAACAGCTGGATGAAGCCGGCTCTGCAGATGAACTGGTTTCATTAAAAACCGAAGTTCAGCAGTGGATTTCAGGCTTAGTGCGCGAATTCAAAATTGATTATGCTGCCGAAGACTGGGCTGAAGCGCGCGACACGGTGCGCAAGCTGCGTTTCTTTGTCAAAGTCATGGCCGACATCGACAAAGCTGAAGACCGCTTGCTGGATGATGACAGCTTTGATTTAGATGATGATTTTTAATCTTACCTGTTTATAAATATTTAAGTTCTAAGGATGTAACACAATGGCTCTCTTGCAGATTGCGGAACCAGGTCAATCCAGCGCACCGCATGAACATCGCATTGCGATTGGCATCGATTTAGGCACCACTCACTCTTTGGTTGCCACGGTTCTTTCAGGAAAAGCCAAAGTGCTTCATGACCAGCACGGCCGGGTATTGCTGCCGTCTATTGTGCATTATGCTGAGAACAGCACCGAATACGGTGATGCAGCCAAACCTTTTATTACTGCAGACCCTAAAAATACCATTGTTTCCGTTAAGCGCTTTATGGGCCGCTCTAAAGCGGACATCAAGTTCCAGCACCCTTACGCTTTAGCTGGCGAAGACAATCAAATGCCGGCATTTGAAACTGCGCAAGGCCGTAAAACCCCGGTTGAAATTTCTGCTGAAATTTTAAAGCAGCTGAAAGACCGCGCCGAAGAAAGCCTGAGCAACCCGGTAAATGGCGCGGTCATTACCGTTCCCGCCTATTTTGATGAAGCGCAGCGCCAAGCCACCCGCGATGCAGCGCAGCTTGCCGGCCTAAATGTGCTGCGCCTGCTGAATGAGCCGACAGCTGCTGCGGTTGCTTACGGCCTGGATCAGGAAAGCGGTTTAGCGCATGACCAAAATTATGTGATTTATGACTTAGGCGGCGGCACTTTTGACGTGTCGATTCTGCGTTTTTCGCAAGGCGTATTTGAAGTGCTTGCCACCGGCGGGCACACTGCGCTGGGCGGCGATGACCTGGACCGCCTGATTGTAAAATGGGCGAAGAAGCAGCTGAATATTGAAACGCTGGATGATGCTGAATTTGCGCATTTTGTTGTCGCTGCGCGCAAAGCCAAGGAAGCATTGTCTGATGCCGAAACAGTTGAGCTTAAAGTTCTGGATCAGCATCTTGCTTTAGACCGCCCAACCTTTGAAACGATTATCAAAGCCGCTTTAGACAAAACCATCAGTGTCTGCAAGCGCGTAATGCGTGACGCCAAGCTTGAACTGGATGATATCCAGAATGTGGTTCTGGTTGGCGGCTCCACGCGCTCTTATGCGGTGCAGAAAGCCGTCCGCGAAGTCTTTAATCAGGAACCGCTCTGCACCATCAACCCGGATGAAGTGGTTGCTATTGGCGCATCAATTACCGCTAATCAGCTGATTGGCAATTCCAAAGACGGCTCACTGCTGCTGGATGTCACCCCGCTTTCGCTTGGCCTAGAAACCATGGGCGGCCTAGCGGAGCGTTTAATTTCACGCAACACCGCAATTCCAGTTGCGCGCCGCCAGGAATTCACTACCTATCAAGATGGCCAAACCGCCATGCTGATTCATGTAGTGCAGGGCGAACGCGATTTAGTCGAGCACTGCCGCAGCCTAGGCCGATTTGTTTTGCGCGGCATTCCGCCGATGACTGCGGGCCAGGCGCGCATTGAAGTGACTTTTCAGGTTGATGCAGACGGCCTATTGACCGTTTCCGCCACAGAAACCACCTCCGGCGTGCATGCGCAAATTGACATTAAGCCTTCTTATGGCCTGTCAGATTCAGATACCGAGCGCCTGCTGCTGGACGGCTTCAAATTCGCTGAGGAAGACAAAGCCCTGCGCCATCTGCAGGAAACTAAAGTCGAAGCGAAGCGCGAACTCGAAGCGCTAGAACAGGCTTTAAAGGCGGATGCCCAGCTTTTATCAGAAACAGAATTGTCTGCCCTGAACCAAGCCAAAGCGCAGCTGGAAATCCAGCTGGAAAGCGCCAAGATTAAAGCCATTGAAGATGCTGTAGAGCAGCTTAAAATGCACAGCGACGCTTTTGCTGCCGCGCGCATGAATCAGCACATCGACGCTGCACTAAAAGGCACCAAGCTCGACGACTGGTCAAACTCAAACTAATTTATAGGTAAAGACTATGCCACGTAT
>NZ_JAVXCI010000160.1:0-3147 GCF_036659555.1 Acinetobacter sp. | reverse complement strand
CGTTGGTATCGGTCTGAATGGTTTTTACCAGGCCTTCAATCTGCTTGGTTGCAGATGCAGAACGTTCCGCAAGGCGCTGTACTTCGTCGGCTACCACCGCGAAACCGCGGCCCGCTTCACCGGCCATCGATGCCTGAATGGCGGCGTTCAATGCCAGAATGTTCGTCTGGTCGGCAATATCGTTAATCAAGGCGACAATGTTTCCGATTTCCTGCGAAGATTCACCCAAACGCTTAATACGCTTGGAAGTTTCCTGAATCTGCTCACGGATCGTGTCCATACCCTCAATCGAACGGTTTACAACTTGCGCGCCGTTGGCGGCAATCTGCACCGAACGCTCCGCTACCACTGCAGATTCTTCGGCGTTGGCGGATACCTGGTCAATCGACATCGCCATTTCGTTAATCGCGGCGGATGCGCCGGCAATTTCCTGCGCCTGATGCTCAGATGCTTCAGCCAGCTGGTTGGTAATGCCCTGCGTGTTTGCCGTATACTGCGCAACTTCCTGCGATGTTTCGGTAATGCGCGATACAAGATCACGCAGCTGGTCAATCGCAAAGTTGATCGAATCGGCAATTGCGCCGGTAAAGTCTTCAGATACCGTTGCATATGAACGCAAGTCACCATCCGCCAAGTCGGCGATCTCATCCAGCAGACGCAGAATCGCGTTCTGGTTACGGTCATATTCTTCCTGCAGGCGGGTTACGCGCTGCTTGTCTGACTGGCCGCGCAGGGTCAGCAGGCGGAATACGCAGATCAGGAAGCCGACCAGGCAGAGGATCAGGAACAATGCAGGAATTGCAATCTCCCAGTTTGAACCGCTAGACAGCTTATTCAAATTGCCTAAAAGCTCATCTGACTGCGCAAAAATTGAAGCCGAAGCCTGGCGCACTTTTACAATTTGATTCGAGTTTTTAAGAATGGTTGCAGCCGCTGATTTCAGTACGTCATCATATTCAGCCTTAATGCCGGTCAATGATTCACGCAAAGCCGGATCTGCAATGCGCTCTACACCCAATTCCGCGCTGCCGTTCAGCTGCGCATTCAGGTAGGAAGCGAATGTTTCGGTATCGGCGCTGAAGTCATCCGCAGATTCACGCGAGCTTTCGCTGCCGGTCAGCACCGAGCTGATTGAACGCAGAATACGTTCCGCGATAAACACCTGGTTTTTCGCAATAACCACCTGGTTTGACGGCATGTTTTGACGCGCCATCTGGTCAACCATCAGGTTGTATTCAGCCTGAATGCCTGGAATGGTTTCGCCAATCGCAATGTTGGTGTCATACAGCTTGTTGATGATTTTCTGCTGCGATGAAATCAGGCTGATGTTGTCGGATACCTGCTTCCACTGGCCTTCCACATTTTTCATGGCTTCAGTTGACGGATGCGAATCCCGTACGGTAACTAAATTTTCAGCAAAGGATTTTTGCGACTCAGTCAGCTTCTTAATTGATTCCGGCGTGCCTGAAGCGGTCGCTTCCGTGGCTTGGCGGGAAATCGTTTGCGACAATAAGCGCAGCTCACCTAAGCTCCGCGTCAGCTCATTGTTGCGCGGCACGCTGTAGAATAGATAAAGCAGCAGGAAAATTGCCACAAATAGACAGAAGCCTGCACCCAAAATTAATGGCTTGGACTTTTCACTGTCACCAAATACACGCGATAACTGATCTGTCTGTGAGTGAATCTTAGCGAGTAAAGCATTGCCGCCTTTGCGGCCCATGCTTTCGCCTGTATTTTTCTTCTTAAGTTTAAAGCCCATGCAGCTTCTCCCCGATTTTCGCCTTGATGCTTAGCGCGGCAATTAATTTATAAATTTTATAGATGCGTTCATATATTTCGGATTTTGCATCAAGCTGCTGAATAAGAAGACATGCCACCGCTGATTATGCTGGTGAAAATATCCCTGACAATATTCTTTTAAATTGCTGTCTAATTCAGTGCCCGCAGAAAAGTAACTTTTCTTGTTAAAATGCTGTATCCCCAAAACCTGATCAACAACTAAACCGACATAGTGGTCATTATGGCTGATGCACAGAACTTTCTGAGTCGGTGAGTAGCTGCTCCGGTGCCCGGTCATGTAATGCGCCAAATCGGACACAGACAGCAAACGGCCCCGGATATTCGCCAAGCCCTGCACCCAAGACTGCGTATTCGGCACTGGGGTGCATTTCGGCGGGTAAATCACTTCAGATACTTCACCTAAAGGGGCAACGAAATACTGCCCCATCATCTCAAAAGCAATGCCCGACCATCGGTTTACTTCATTTTCTGTAGAAACATAGTTTTTATTTCCACGCTTTGCGATGCGAAGTAATTCGATAAATCCGTTTGCTGCCATAGCGCTTTATCCTGCATTGAGGTGTTGCTTAATCACATCAATTAACTGTTTTTCATCCACAGGCTTGGTCAGGTAATCGCATGCGCCTTGACGCTTGCCCCAAACCCGGTCAGTGGCCTGATCCTTGGTACTGACAATCACAATTGGAATATGCTTTGTTGTTGCGCCGCGCGCAATTTGGCGGGTCGCCTGAAAACCGTTCACGCCCGGCATCACCACATCCATAAGCACCAGATCCGGCAGCTCTGCCTGCGCCATGGTTACCCCGTCAGCGCCATTTGAGGCTTCAATAACGTCGAAGCCATGCTTGCCCAGAATCTCTTTGAAACGGAAAGTTTCAGTAGGCGAATCATCCACGATCAAAATACGCGCCATGCCATTCCCCAATATATAAATCTAAATTAAGCGGTTACGTGATTACGGATAGCGTTCAGCAATTCATCCTTGCTGAACGGTTTAGTTAAATATTCGTCCGAACCGACAACGCGCCCTTTGGCCTGGTCAAACAAGCCGTCTTTGCTTGAAAGCATAACGACAGGAATATTCTGATAATTTTGCGAATTCTTGATTAAAGCGCAGGTTTGATAGCCGTCCAGACGGGGCATCATAATATCTACAAATACAATATCCGGATTCGCTTCGGCAATTTTGGACAAAGCTTCAAAGCCGTCGACTGCAGTCACCACTTCACATCCTTCACGCTGAAGAAGCGTTTCCGCTGTGCGGCGGATGGTTTTTGAATCATCAATCACCATGACTTTTAGATTTTGGAATTTATCGTCCATTTAATGACCCTACCATTTTGGATG
>NZ_JAVXCI010000159.1:0-3166 GCF_036659555.1 Acinetobacter sp. | reverse complement strand
TTCACAACTTCGTGGCTAAACACATGCATGAAGTCAACCAAAGCCAAGTCTTTGCAGACCGGAAGAAAAATGCAAAACGCGGCTATGACAAGCACAAAAAAGGGAGATATTCTGATGATTATCTCCCTTTTTTAATGCCGTTATTTTGCGGTTTATAGACGCTTAAGCGCTGACAATCCGGGTTGAAGCTTTCACCATATCCCCCAGGCCATGGGTCTTAAAATAATATTCCATCCAGCTTTTCACCATCAGCGGACTGCTCATTTTCAGCACGCGCTCCAGCTGCTCCTGCGCATCGCTCATCGGCACATGGCAAATCGCCTTGCGCACGCGCAAAATATTGCTGGAACTCATCGACAGGGTATTGAAGCCCATCGCCATCAGCAGCACCGCAGACAGCGGATCGCCGGCCATTTCGCCGCAAATGCTGACCGGCTTATCGTATTTATGGCATTCCTGCACCAGGCGCGTCAGCGCGCGCAGCACGGCAGGGTGCAGATGCGAATACACATTGGCAACCCGCGGGTTGTTGCGGTCTACCGCCAAAAGGTACTGGGTTAAGTCATTCGAGCCGACGGAGAAGAAATCCACCAGTTCCGAAAACTCTTCAATCTGCAGCAGCACGCTGGGCACTTCCACCATAATGCCGATTTTCGGCTTGGTGATTTTCACCTGCTCTTCTTCCTGCACCGCATGCCAGTCGCGGTCAAGCAGGTACAGCGCTTCTTCCACTTCGCTGACGCTGGTCACCATCGGCAGCAGAATATGCAGGTTGTTCAGGCCGATGCTGGCTTTCAGCATGGCGCGGATCTGCGAAGAGAAAATTTCCGGATGATCCAGCGTAAAGCGGATGCCGCGCCAGCCCAGCGCAGAGTTTTCTTCCTCAATGGAAAAATACGGCAAGTCTTTGTCTGCGCCGATATCCAGCGTGCGCATCACCACCGGCTTATTGGCAAAGTGGCTCAGCTGCTGGCGGTAAATCAGGCGCTGCTCTTCTTCGCCCGGAAAGCGGTCACGCAGCATAAACGGAATTTCCGAGCGGTATAAGCCGACGCCTTTGGCGCCGCGCTGCACGCCGCGCACCACGTCTATCATCAGGCCGGTATTGACAAACAGCTTGACCGCGACACCATCAGGGGTGATGGCGTCTTTGGTTTCATACTGCTTTAAGTCTTTGGCAATCTGCTCTTCTTCTTTTTGAATCTCTTTATAGCGGGTGCGCAGGCGGCGCGGCGGATTGGTGAATACCCGGCCCTGATGCGCATCGACAATCATTTCCACATCATCAAGCGTATTGATGGGCAGTTCAGTCACGCCCACTACGGTAGGAATGCCCAATGCGCGCGCAACAATCACCATATGCGAGTTCATCGCGCCTTCGGTGGTGACAATGGCGGCGATTTTATCCACCGGCAATTCCACCAGCGCCGCCGTGGAAATTTCTTCGCCGATTAAAATGCTTTCATCGGTCAGTTCGCGGTGGCCGGAATCGGCTTCCTGCAGAAAGGCCAGAATCCGGCGGCCCAGATCCTTCAGGTCGGCAACCCGCTCGCGCAGGTAGTCATCTTCCATCTGCGCAAACAGGGCAATGTGCTTGTCAATCACATTGCGCACCGCGCCTTGCGCCCAGTTGCCATCGCGGATTTCCGCTTTGATTTCGGCCGGCAGGGCATTTTCATCCAGCATGCGCAAAAACACGCTGAACAGGGCGCGCTCTTCCGCCATTAAGGCGTCCTGCATTTTGTCGTCCAGCGACTGGATTTCCTTGCGCACCGCATCAAGGGAATGATCCAGCAGTGCTAATTCTTCGCTGATGTCATCGGCTTCACGGTCAGGAACCGCGCCCAGGTCTGCAGGCGGGTAGAGGATGACGGCACGGCCAATCGCAATGCCGCCGGAACCGGAGATGCCCTGGAAAGTTTTATAGGTCGGCAGGCTGTTCTGCTTGCGGAACACGTCAATATTGCCCACGGCATGCGCATGCGCGATGACGCCGGACAGCTGCGCGCAGAGGGTCACTAAAAAGGATTCCGCCGCTTCGCTGAAATCCTGCGGCTCTTTGTTTTGGACCACTAAAACGCCCATGACTTTGCGCCGGTACATGACCGGCACGCCCAGAAAGGAGTTGTAGATTTCTTCGCCGGTTTCAGGCAGGTAGAGGAAACGCTCATGCTTCGGCGCATTGTCCAGATTGACAATTTCCTCGCGCTGGCCGACCAGGCCGACCAGGCCTTCGCTGGTGTGCAGCGAGACATGGCCGACAGATTCAGGGTTCAGGCCCTTGGACGCCATCAGCAGGTAGCGCTGGTTGCGCTCATCCAGCAGGTAGATGGAGCAGACATCAACATGCATGGCTTCAGCCACCTGGTTGACCATAATGTCTAAAGATTCATGCAGGCTGGCTGACGCATTAATCTCTTGGACAATGCGCCTCAAGGTATCCAGCTGCATATTTGACATCGTGCCTGCTCCTAAAAAATGAGTTATCCGCTTTAGTTATATCAATAGACGCCTCAAAAATCTGCACCTGAAATGCGATTTTTCAAGGTTTTTTTGCCGGCAGCTGGCTGCACAGCTCGACCATGGCCCTGCGATAGACATCGCGCTTAAAATTTACCACCTGACCCAGCGGATACCAGTAGCTGACCCACTGCCACTGGTCAAATTCAGGCGGATCGGACAGATCCAGCTGAATATGCTGCGCTGAAGCGGTCAGCTTCAGCAAGAACCACTTCTGCTTTTGACCAATGCATACCGGATCTGAATCCGGACGTATATATCGATTCGGCAAACGATAACGCAGCCAACCTTTAGTTTGCGCGATAATCTGGACGTGTTCGGGCAATAAGCCGACTTCTTCCCTCAGCTCACGGAAAAGCGCCTGTTCGGGGGTTTCGCCATGCTGAATACCTCCTTGCGGAAATTGCCATGCATTGTGACCAATGCGTTTTGCCCATAAAACCTGTCCAGCCTCGTTTGCCAAAATGATCCCGACATTGGGTCGGAAACCTTCTGAGTCGATCATTTGGCTACCTAAATATTGTGTAATTTATAACTTTGCATCCGGGGATTGTTATTTCTGCATCCAGCTCGGAAAATGCGAAGTGTAAATAATGTTAAAATTGCTATGATCTTAACGAATTTCTATCGACTAGCGGAGATAGAT
>NZ_JAVXCI010000158.1:0-3171 GCF_036659555.1 Acinetobacter sp. | reverse complement strand
ATCAATCTGAATTTTAGTTTGTAAACGAATTGCGATACGAACTTGTTCAACAATAGTTTGATCAACCTCAATCCACGAATGAATGGATTTTAGATAAGTATCATTTAAAAACTCTTGTTTTCTTTGAGGTAATACGGCTCTTAATTTGCTTAATACCGAATGTGAAGCCTGTTGTAATGCTTGATCAGGAATAGATTTAGCCCATTGTAATGCCAAATACATGGCCTCAATTTCTGATTCATCCAAACTCATGGGTGGAAGGAGAAAGTTTTCTTTCAGCTGAAATCCAAGTCCTGCGCTCCCTGCAATATTCACCCCCTGCCCGCGCAGGCTGTCAATATCCCGGTAAACGCTGCGCACGCTGATGGCTAAATCTTCCGCAAGGCGCCGGGCGGTCACCGGATGGCGCTGCTCACGCAGCAGCTGCAGCAAATTCAGCAGGCGTATAGAACGGCTCATAACATTTTTTCATGCCTTATTGTTTTAAAGTCAGATTCAGCGGCGCTTGCCTATGCGCCGGTTTTCAGCCAATTGATGCGGCGGCTGCAGCCTGCACCTGCTGCCTTAAAAACTGATGCAGCGCGCTGACATCGCTGGCCACCGTTAAAGGATTAAACTGCTGCAGCACATCCACGCTGTGCACGCCATAAGCGACCCCGACTCTTGGCATGGCAATATTGCATGCCATTTCCAAATCATAGCTGGTGTCACCCACCATAATCGCGCGTTCAGCAGCAACTCCAGTTTCAGCTAAAATTTCTTCCAGCATCAAAGGATGGGGTTTGGACTTGGTTTCACTGGCAGCGCGGGTTGCCGCAAATAGCGCTTGGCTCTGCGTTTGCGCCAGCACCCGGTCCAGGCCTTTGCGGCTTTTGCCTGTCGCAACAGCCAGCTGCAGGCCTTGCGCTTTTAAGTCAAACAGCATGTCCGATACGCCGGCAAACCAGACATCGCCTTTCGAGTTCGCCACATAATGATCTGCATAGCATTGCAAAATTTCGCTATGCAGCTCAGGCGCTTGAGGGAACAAACGCTGTGCGACTTCAGGCAGCCCTAGGCCAATAATGCTTTTTGCGGCATCAGCAGTTAAGGATTGTTGAAATTGCTGTGCGGCAAATAAAAGACTGGCCACAATCTGCCCCACTGAATCAAATAAGGTTCCATCCCAATCAAAGATAATTAGCTCTACTGGTTTATTCATGCTTGGGTTTCCAATATTTAATTCTGATTGAATTTATTAATCCTCTCCCTGAACCGTGTTCTGTGCAAGCCTCCGCCAAAAATGAAAGAGAACTTTTATACATTCGATAACACTTGATCTTCGAAAAAGATGTTATTCCCTCTCCTCTCAGAAGAGGGTTAGGGAGAGGTGATAAAAAAGCACAGTCTATTTAACATCAATCGACGAAATGTTTTTGCATCTGCTTAATTTATTTTTCAAGGATGAAAAGCAGCAAAAATCCTTTGCTGCTCTGATGATGCGTCCTGAACGAGCTTTGAGCACTGCTTTAAAGCAAAGTTTAAGACAGAGCAACGGCGAAATCCATGCCGCCTTTCGAGCAGCGCCTGAGGGATGAGGCTCAGCTTAATCTTTCAAAAGCTGACGTTAGATTGAGCTAAAAATCAATCCTTCTTCTGCGCCCTAAGCTGCGCCACAAGGCTCTGCATATCTTCAGGCAAAGGCGCTTCAATAGGCGCATAGCCCGGAATGTCTAAACGCATCGCATGTAAACATAAACGGCGCGGCTTCGGCCCCTTATATTCAGTTTCATGGCCGTATTTGTCATCGCCGACCAGCGGATGGCCAATGCTTAAGCCATGCACGCGGATCTGATGCGTGCGGCCGGACAGCGGCGATGCATAAACCAGCGTTGCATGCATGAAGCGCTCCGCCACTTTCCACTGCGTCTTCGACTCTTTGCCTTCTTTTGACACCCGCACGCGGCGCTCGCCATTCGCCAGCTCATAACGCAGCAGCGGCTGATCAATCAGCTGCTGATCCAGGCTCACCTGCCCCTTGACGATGGCAGCATAAGTTTTCTGAATCTTATGCTCGCGCAGCAGGTCCTGCAGGGTTTTCAAGGTGCTGCGCTTTTTGCTGATCATCACCAGGCCGGAAGTGTCGCGGTCAATGCGGTGAATCAATTCTAAATATTTCTTGCCCGTCGCTGCCCGCAGGCCTTCAATCAGGCCATAGGCCACGCCGCTGCCGCCATGCACCGCAATGCCGGACGGCTTATTCACCACCATCAGGCCTTCATCTTCATAAATCACCCGGCTGAGCAGGCTCTGCGCCACTTTGTCGGAAACCGGCGCGGCTGTTTCATCTTTCTGCTCGTAACGTATTGGCGCAACACGGATTTGATCGCCAATTGACAGCTTGGTTTCGGCTTTAATGCGCTTTTTATTCACCCGCACCTGACCTTCACGGATCAGGCGGTAAATCCGGCTTTTCGGCACGCCTTTCAGGCGGCTAAACAGGAAATTATCAATGCGCTGACCGGCTTGATGCTCATCCGCTTCAAACCAAGTGACGTTTTGCCATTGCTGTGTAGAATTCATACAGTTACTGTGACCCAAAAAATACCGAAATTGATTAAAAACTGATCATTCAGGCTATGCTTTACACAAGAAACATAAGCTTAGCCCATAGGCAGATGATGCAAGGTTTGATATAGTCAGCGCACGGAAACCATCGCAAGTGAGTAAAAGTTGGTTCATTTCAGATTGCTCTGAACTTGATTATTCAATTAAACACTCACATTAAGCGGGAAGGTCCCTAAAGAATTATGCCGACGCCGAAGGCTTATTATATCGGCAAAACTGCAGGCTGTTGCGTTTAATTGCATCTTAAGATGCATAAAGCAGCCTGCCGCAAAAAAATATGCTGCCAACTCTGTTGGTTTTTAAACGTAAACTGATACACATCAGATTAGTCGCTCCCTGATGCCGCATTCAGGCTACAGCGCTTGATGCATTGGATCTGCACAAATTGTAAAGATACGACGATAATTCCGTATCAGGATGCTCCCTCAGCTATGAAGGGATGATCTTTGAGCAATGTGACAGTGAAAGTTACTCACATCCAATGCACCGCTCGTCCGCCAGTGAATCGGACAGGTGACTTTAATCGTTTAAAGATTGAAGCCGTATTGCCATCATCAATACGTG
>NZ_JAVXCI010000157.1:0-3400 GCF_036659555.1 Acinetobacter sp. | reverse complement strand
TGAAAAAGGAGGGTTGGGGAGGATTAAAAATGCTTAACTGACTGGCATTACATCTGATGGGCTTTTTCTATATCTGCAGGGATGCGGGCTAATCGCGGACTTTCCGCATTCCTGCAGCGGGGGTCTTCGCGCTTTTAAAGCAGTGAAGGTTTCATTGCCTGCGCTGTAAAGCGCGTAAAAAATACCGCCTGTTTCAAAAAATGACAAATAGTGAAATAATCATCTGATAAATTCTTTAATTTTAGAACGTTAAATTTATGAAAAAAATCATTTTAATGGCGATGGCGGTTTCTTCTTTGGCGGCCTGTTCTGCAATGGATAAATCCGGGGCGCATCCGCAAAAAGTTGGGATGGCCAATCCAGCAAGCCAATACTGCATAGAACAGGGCGGCAAGCTGGAAATTAAAGATGAAGCGAACGGCCAGGCCGGCTATTGCCATTTGCCGAATGGTGCAGCTGTTGAAGAATGGGCGTTTTTCCGTGCAAGCCAAGCGCACTGCCTGCCTGAAGAAGCGCAAAAATTGGTGGGTAAAACCGGCTTAAGCGAGGCGCAAATTAAGCAGCTGACAAAATCTGAGATTGTCCGCAGCGTGCAGCCGGGCCAGCCTGTCACGATGGATTACCGCGATAACCGCGTTACGGTAAGCATTGACCCGGTTTCCAAGAAGATTACCCATGCATCCTGCGGTTAAACGGCTGCATTGAGATCCAATAAGCGCCGTCAAGCTGCCTAAATAAATTGAGCGATGAAATTCAGCATTAAGCGGTGCAGCCCGCAGGCGCCGTAAATGCTGCAGCGGCGCTTGTACATTTATCATTTTTTATTCAGCTTCAATAATTGATGCAGCTGAATGGATTGCATGCAATGCCTTGATTTAAAGGCATTGCTTCTGCCGAAGCGCTTTCAGGTTTTTGATCATCGGCCTTTTCATAAAAATGCGCTGATAAGCAGATTTAAATATTGCAGTTTTCTGCACGGCGGCAGTTCAGGGCATTTTATGCAGATCAGTTAGGGATTTAGTTCCTGATAGGCCGCAGTTTTTGATATAAATTCTTAATAATGCAATCTAAAAAAGCCCTTTAGGTTTGGAGAATAAAGTCATGCAAAGATCAATAAAAACGCCATTTTCCAGTACACTGAAACTCACTGCAATTGCGCAGGCAGCGCTGCTGGCGTCTTGCGCATCCATTTCTGCGCCGGCTCCGAACAGTTCATCGCATTCAGCTGCAAATAAGCGTGGCCTTTTGGTTTACGGCGGGCCGATTTTAACCATGGAAGGCGCTCAGCCTGCTTATGCAGAAGCTTTGCTGATTGAGGATGGCGTGATCCGCTTTGCCGGTGATTTAACTGAAGCCCGCAAATTGGGGCCTCAGGCGCTGAAGCTCGACTTGAAAAATAAAACCGTCATACCGGGCATTATTGATGCCCACAGCCATGCAAATTCGGTAGGAATGCAGCAGACTGTTGCAAATTTATATGCGCCGCCGGATGGCAAAGTAGTCAATATTCCCTCATTGCTGAACGAGCTTAAAGACTGGGCGAAGAAGAATCCCGATTTTGTGCAAGCCACTTCAGGCTGGATTATGGGCAATGGCTATGATGATGCCGAATTGCAGGAGAAAAGGCATCCTACTGCAGATGAGCTTGATCTGGTTTCCAAAGACCAGCCGGTTTTGATTCTGCATCAATCCGGGCATTTGGCTTCGGCGAATCATAAAGCGCTTGAGCTGCTGAATATTAATGCGGATACCCAGAATCCAGAGGGCGGGGTTATCCGCCGGGTGGCAGGCAGCACCGTGCCGAATGGTGTATTGGAAGAAAGCGCAGTTATTCAGGCGATGATGGCGGCCTTTAAAGCTGTGCCGCCAGCGGTCATGGAAAAAATGGCGCTGAAAGCAGTGCAGACCTATGCTGCAAATGGCTATACCACGATACAGGAAGGCCGCGCAGACCGCGGCACTGCAGAACTCTGGCGGAGCTTGGCTGCGCGCAATAAGCTGCCGATTGATGTTGTGGCTTATCCGGATATCAGTTCAGAACAGGCTTATATGCTTGAAAAAGGCAGCCGCCGCGAATATGCAAATCATTTCCGCATTGGCGGGGTGAAAATCAGCTTGGACGGTTCGCCGCAAGGGAAGACTGCATGGCTGACGCAGCCTTATATTGTGCCGCCGGCAGGATTGCCTAAAACTTACCGCGGCTATCCGGCTTTTCCACAGCAGCAGACGGTGCAGAATTTAATTAACCTCGCTTTTCAAAACAATTGGCAGATACTGGCGCATGCCAATGGTGATGCTGCGGTTGATCAGTATTTAAATGCAGTAGAAAAAGCCGTCAAGACGCATGCGGCGAAAGACCGGCGCAATGTGATTATCCATGCGCAAACCATGCGCGAAGACCAGCTGGACAAAGCGAAGCAGCTGAACTTAATTCCATCATTTTTTTCTTTGCATACCTATTATTGGGGTGACTGGCATGTCAGCCAGACTTTAGGTGAAGCGCGTGCAGAGCGCATTTCGCCGACCGCTTCGGCTTTAAAGCGCGGCATGATTTTTACAGAGCATCACGATGCGCCGGTTATTCCGCCAAAAAGCATGATGACGCTGGATGCAACGGTAAACCGCGTAACGCGCAGCGGCAAGCTTTTAGGTGCAGATCAGCGCGTCAGCCCTTATATTGCGCTCAAGAGCATGACGGATTGGGCTGCCTATCAGTATTTTGAAGAGGATAAAAAAGGCACGCTGAGTGCTGGAAAACTGGGCGATTTTGTGATTCTAAGCGATAACCCAATTACAGTGCAGCCGAATAAGCTTAAAGATATTCAAATACTTGCAACCTATAAGGAAGGCCAATTAATTTATCAAAAGTCATTGAAATAATTAGTTTTTAAACCTTAAAAAATTTAATAGATTATTAAAATATAAGGTATATACTGAATATAACTTTTATGATGGATGGTAATTAAAATGCCAGCAAAATTTTTTGGAACATTTTTAGGATATATACTGATTGTACTGGCTGTAGGTGCAGTTTTTATTAGTTTTGCCTTTGAAAAGCCGGTTGTAGAATACTGGATTTTGCTGCTGCTTCCATGTTTTGGCATTCCTATCTTGACATCTGTAGCGTTAAGCAAAGTGGAACAGTAACGCGCTGTTTCAGGCTTTAAAGCTGTGCGCCCGGTTTTCTGCGCTGCAGTGAACTTCAGGCGCACTCATAAGAAAAAGCCCTTGAATGAGTAATACTGATCAGTTAAGGAGTTTTGCAATAAACTCCTTAACCTTTTGGGCCATTCATGGCGGAGTCTTACCGTTTTTAAATCTAATTTTTGGAGCTCGTTTTGTTCTTTGCGAAACAGTGTTTCTCATTCGCCAAATGAGAAGCGGAGCTTCGCAAGGAAAG
>NZ_JAVXCI010000156.1:0-3410 GCF_036659555.1 Acinetobacter sp. | reverse complement strand
TTTGTTTCGCCAAAAGAACCAAAAGCATTTGTCATCCGCGAAACCTGTTCATTTTTTACACTTAAATAGTTTTATTGCAAAAATAGTCCATTTCAAAGGCCTGATAGGTCGCGGATGACGCTTCCGCGTATCAAATAATATCGCAAGTTAAAAAAGAAAAAGCCAGTCAGTTTCTTAACTGACTGGCATTATGACGAATCAGGCTTTTTTTACTTTGAATCAACTTAAGCGGCTATTTCTGATCCGGCAGCGCATAGGCCACCAGCGCATCGCCTATTTGGGTGCCGAATGAGCCATGGCCGCCGGCCATAATCACCACAGACTGCTTGCCGCCGGCTTCATAAGTCATTGGCGCCGCCTGCCCGCCTGTACATAAACTTCAGGCGTGACGCTGTATTTAACCCGGGCGGCCCATTGGCTGACCAGCCAGTTGTACCACTGGCCGCCGACCCAGTTGCCGGCCTGCGAGCCGCACAGAACTCAAATGGCCGCTTTGCTGGATGCATGCTTTGCATCCAGCAAAGCGGCCATTTAACCGGTATAGACCAAGCTGAAATCATAGCCCTGCCGCTGCGCCGTGCGCTGGCCATTCCAGTCCCCCAGCATCCAGGGGCTGCGCGCATCAAAGTAATTTTCAGCATAAACACTTTGAAAGCAGCAGCTTAGAGTTAAGATGCGGGCACCAAAATATAAACAGCTTACAGATTGCAGCTCATAGCCATGTTACCCCTTAGCGGTGCGTAGCCTCAGGCTTTTCTGTTATTTTACTGTATAAAAATTAAGCTTATTATCATAATGCGATATTTACAGGCAATCTTCCCCCAGTTTTTTTCCAATAAATTCATACCTTATTTTTGACCGTGAAAACTTGATCGGGCAGGCCGGCTGCGGTTCGGTTTCCGCGCTGCCGGCGCTTAAAGGCACTGCGGCAATCCAGCCCCTTTGCGCCGCCAGTTCTGAATGCAGCGCCTCATGCAGGGTCAGCACCGGCTCTACGCAGACATCCTGCGCCTGAAAAATGGCATTCCATTCCGCAAAGTCCTTGGCGGCGATTTTCTCCTGTACCGCCTGCTTCACCTGCTGCCGGTCATCCGCGCTCAGCGAAGCGCCTTTTTCCTGCACAAGCGGCAGCTCCAGCAGCTGCGCCAATCCTGCCATAAACTGCGGCTCCAGGCTGCCCACCGATAAGTAGCGCCCGTCGCGCGTCTGATAATAGTCATACAAAGCCCCGCCGTTTAAATACGACTGTTCGGGCGCCTGCTTTTCATTTCCGGCAATTTCAGCAGCCGCCGCCATGCTGTTCAGGGCGGCGGCGCAGTCGGTCATAGAAATATCAATGTGCTGGCCCAGGCCGCTTTGATTGCGCTCAATCACCGCGCTTAAAATGCCGATCACTGCATGCAGCGACCCGCCGGCCACATCGGCAATTTGAATGCCCATCGGCGGCGGCCCGCTGGCCCGGCGGCCGCTGTGCCCGGCAATGCCCGACAGCGCCAGATAATTGATATCATGGCCTGCGCGGCTTTTATGGCTGCCGATCTGCCCATAGCCGCTCACTGAACAGTAAATCAATCCTGGATGAATCGCCGCAAGGCTTGGGTAATCCAGGCCCAGTCGCTCCATCACGCCCGGCCGGAACTGTTCAATAACAATGTCATAGCTACAAATTTTGGATTTAATCAGCGCGATGCTTGCAGGATTTTTCAGATCCAGAGCCACAGACTGCTTGTTGCGGTTTAAGTAATTATACGACGCCGCCTGGCCATTGGAATACGGCGGCATCAGGCGGATCAAATCCGGGCGCACGGGTGATTCAATATGCACAACTTCCGCGCCCATGTCCGCCAGATACATTGTGGCGAACGGCCCGGGAAGAAGTGTGGAAAAATCAAGAACTTTCAAGCCTTTTAACGGATAAGCCACGGCATTCCCCCTTCCATTGCTGCTGCTTTTCCATGCATATTAGAAAGATAAAACAGGCAAAACAATGTCATGTTCAGCCATTTACCTTGATAGTTTCGGCAATTTACCATGTAAAAATGGTAAAATTGCTGTTGTAAATTGCCATACATCCATTTTTTAGCGTCATTTAGGTCAGGCATTAGTGAACATTAAAGAGACTGAAGGAATTAACATGAGTCGCGATACGATCAGTATCCATTTTGTCAACGCTGCCTTATCCGGCGTAAAGCGTCTTGGCATGGATGTCGAAACTCTGCTGTCTCACGTTGGCATTGAGGCAGAACTGCTGCGTCAGCCTAAGGCGCGGATTTCACCGGAACAGTACACCCGCTTCATTAAAATGCTGTGGATGGTGACGCAGGATGAACACGTCGGCTTTGATATTCAGCCGCGGCGCCTGGGCACCTTCGCCATTATGTGCCAGCTGATTATTCACGCCAAAACCCTGGGCGACGCGCTGGAGCTTTCCTCTCAGTTCTACAAATTATTCGGCGATGAATGGTCAGTGACGCTGGAGCGCGATAAGCATGAAGCGCGCCTGGTGCCGCAGATTCCACAGAGCATGGACCCAGACCATTTCATTACCGAAAGCATGCTGATGATTTGGCACGGCTTGGCTTCATGGCTGATTGAGCGCCGCCTGCCGCTGGAACGCGTGCATTTCGGCTACTCCCGCCCGGAACATGCCGATGAGTACGATGCGCTGTTCTTTGCGCCGGTGATGCAGTTTGACATGCCGCGCACGGAAATCACCTTCGCTGCTGACTATCTGGATCTGCCGATCCGCCAAACTGAAGATACGCTTGAAGAATTCTTAAAAGCCGCGCCTGCACAGCTGCTGGTCAAATTCAAGAACACCAACTCGCTGACTTCGCGCATCCGCGAAGTGCTGAAGAGCCAAATTGGCGAAGAAATGCCGACGCTGAACGATGTAGCCTCCATGCTGTATCTGTCGCCGCAGACTTTGCGCCGCCGCCTGGCTGCCGAAGGCAAAAGCTATCAGGGCGTGAAAGACGCTTTGCGCCGCGACGCCGCCATTCACCTGCTGCTGAATCCGGAACTGACGCTGGAAGATGTGGCGCAGCAGGTCGGCTTCAGCGAAACCAGCACCTTCCACCGCGCCTTTAAGAAGTGGACAGGAGTAACGCCGGGCCTATACCGCCAATTGCACGGCTATCATTAAGCTTGCATGAATTGATCAAAAAGCCTGAGGATTGCTCAGGCTTTTTTATTGCAATTGACACCGCTCAAGCGTTTTAAAAACGCCTGCGCCTGTCTGGGTGATGTTAAGCGGATAAATTGAATATGCTGATATTCAGGGTCCTGCATCATGGCGGCATATCTTTGTTTATTTTGCGGATATTTCTGCAGCATCCAGAGGAAAATTGATTTTTTGGATAACATCATTTTCCAGTTTTCCCTGTTATTAGAATTTTCCCATAATGGTT
>NZ_JAVXCI010000155.1:1056-3489 GCF_036659555.1 Acinetobacter sp. | reverse complement strand
CGAATAACAACGTTATCATGTAAAGGACGAATGTTGCTCATTTGAAACTCCATCAGACTAAGTCTTATCTATAGTGAACAGATAATGGCTTTTGCATTCCGTTCGGCCATTATCAGAATAATTTCATGACACTTTTGTGGGGATGGAAAAAAACGCTTCAAGGGCAAAATTAAAAAATATTTCCAATTCCGTGTTTTTTTTATGCATTCCCGCGCTTTTAGCGCTGCGCCGGCGGCTTTGGCCGGGCTAAAAACAGCTGGCTGGCCTGATCAAAATAATAATGATCCACAGCGCCATGGCGGCTCACGGTATTGAAGCTGTTCGGCAGGCCCTGATGCAGTCGGTAAGACAGCGCCGTGCCGGCATGAATATCCAGCACAGGATGCGGCGCGCCCAAACGGTAAATTTGGTTCAAGTCATAGACCGCAGGCTGATGCAAATGGCCATGCAGCAGCCCGTTCAGGCCGCTTTGGCTCCATGTTTCCAGCGCCAGCCGGCCCAGCACAGGGCAGTCCTTCACGCCATGCGGATCATCCGGCGGCGTATAAAACGGCTGATGAGCAGCAATCAGCTTCAGCTTATGCGGCGGCGCCTGCTTTAACTGCTGATGAATCAATTGAATCTGCTCTAAGGAAATATGGCCGCGGGTATGGTAGCGGCGCCGGATGCTGTTCACGCCAAGAATATAAAAATGCTCGGTTTCCAGCGCGCTTTCCAGGCTGCCGAAAAACAGCTGATAGCGGGCAAACGGGCTGAAAACCCTATTCCATACATGGTACAGCGGAATATCATGATTGCCCGGCACCGCCAGATAAGGCAGATTCAGGCTCTCCAAAAACTGCCTGCAGGCAAAAAACTGCCCATAGCGCGCGCGCTGGGTTAAATCGCCGCTGATCACCGCTGCTTCAGGCGAGTGTGTCTGGCAAAACTGCTGCAGCGCGCGGATGCAGGCCTGATTTTCTGTGCCGAAATGCAGGTCAGAAAGATGCAGCAGCATGCGGCACCCTTATTTTTAAAGCATTTTTCTGCACGCAGATCCGCAGTGGCGGATGCATTTCAACAATTTCGCCGTCCAGCGCCACGGTCAGCTTTTTCCGCACCGAATGAATCGTGACCTGATCGGCGGCAAAGCTGTAAACGTCCGGGGCTTTTTCAATATTGCCCCGCATCAGCTGCCACAGCATTTTAAACAGCGTCAGCTTATCGCTTTTGGCCACTACAACTCCGGCCACCTTGCCTTGGGCCGCGCTTTCGGCAATCCCCAAATTCAGCCCAGCCAGCTGAAGCTGGTTATTGCCGAAAAAAATCAGCGGGGTTTTCACTGGATATTTCACCCCGTCCGCTTCTATCTGCAGCTTCAGCTCCTTGCGGTCGCGGATCAGCACATCCAGCCCGGAGGTATAGGCATTTAAAGCCAGGCGCCCCAAATGCCGGTTATACAGTTCGCGCTTCTGAATAAACAGCGGATACAGGCCCAGGCTGGCGTTATTTAAATAGATGTGGTCATTAATTTGCGCTGCATGCACGGCCCTTTCAGCGCCCTGCGCAATGACCCTGGCCGCCTCCAGAATATCCAGCGGAATATTCAGCACCCGCGCCACATAATTGAATGTGCCCAGCGGCAAAATTCCCATCGGGATTGGCGTGTGCAAAAGGCGCCGCGCCACAGAATTCAGCGTGCCGTCGCCGCCGGCTGCCACAATAATGCCTAAATTATCAGGATCTTGGTGGCGGAGCATTACCCGGTTCATCAGCGCATCAAAATCCGGCGTCTGGCTGATTTCAAAGGATTGAATTTCATAGCCGAATGATGCCAGCAGCCGCACCAGTTCCTCATAAACCTCTGCTTTATGGGCCGCATGAAAGCCTGAGTTCCGGTTGTAGATGATTGACAGCGGCTGGGTTTGATTTGACATTTTTTAGACGTTTTTAAAGCACTTATTCTAATTCTGTCGATTTTATCGGCAAATAAAAGTTCCTTTATGTAAAATTCAAATTGGCGCCACTTATTTAATCAATAATTATTCTCAAATAAAAACCAACAATAAGTTTTTGATTTTTAATTAAATTAATAAAATGAATAATCCTCATAAATTAGCAAAATGTGATACCAAGACCAAGAAAAAACACATAAGCACATGATTTTTAAATATTTTGTTCATAAATATCATAATCTTCCCAAAAAAATCCACCTGTTCTTTGGTCTTATTTTTTTTATGAAATTATGCTTTAATAGCGCCACTTTTTTTCATATTTCATCTGCGTAATGCGCTCCATTGCGCAGATCAGACTTTGTACAGTTTGTACATATTTAAGATAGGCCTCACCATGACCCAAGTGAACGCACCAGAATTCGTTCGCCATCCTAAGCTTATTGCCTGGGTGGAAGAAATTGCAAAATTAACGAAACCAGCGAAAATTGAATGGTGTGAC
>NZ_JAVXCI010000155.1:0-1046 GCF_036659555.1 Acinetobacter sp. | reverse complement strand
CGGCAGCGAAGAAGAATATCAACGTTATATCAACTTGATGATCGCTAACGGCACGATGCAAGCGCTTAACCAAGAAACGCATCCTGGTTCGTACTTAGCCAATTCTGATCCTTCTGACGTTGCTCGTGTTGAAGGTCGCACTTATATTTGTTCAGAAAAGCAGGAAGATGCCGGCGCGACAAACAACTGGGAAGAGCCTGCTGCAATGCGCGCCCGCTTAAACGGCTTATTTGACGGCTCAATGAAAGGCCGCACGCTGTACGTGGTTCCATTCTCTATGGGGCCTTTGGGTTCTCATATTGCCCACATCGGTATCGAACTGACTGACTCTCCTTATGTGGCGGTCAGCATGTCTAAAATGGCTCGCATGGGTAAAGCTGTTTATGACGTTCTTGGCACAGATGGCGAATTCATTCCTTGCGTGCATACTGTAGGCGCGCCGCTGGAAGAAGGCCAAAAAGACGTTGCATGGCCTTGCAACCCTGAAAAATACATCGTGCATTACCCGGAATCCCGTGAAATCTGGTCTTACGGTTCGGGTTACGGCGGCAACGCATTGCTGGGTAAAAAATGCCTGGCGCTGCGTATTGCCTCCTCTATGGGCCGTCAGCAAGGCTGGCTGGCTGAACACATGCTGATTCTTGGCGTGACCAACCCGAAAGGCGAAAAACACTACATCGCAGCGGCATTCCCTTCTGCATGCGGCAAAACCAACTTCGCAATGCTGATTCCGCCAGCGGGCTACGAAGGCTGGAAAATTGAAACAGTTGGTGACGATATTGCCTGGATCAAACCGGGTGAAGACGGCCGCTTATATGCCATCAACCCTGAAGCGGGTTTCTTCGGTGTAGCGCCGGGTACAAATACCAAGACCAACCCGAACTGCATGGCGACATTGACTAAAGATGTCATCTATACCAACGTTGCTGTAACAGACAACGGTGAAGTTTGGTGGGAAGGTCTTTCTAAAGAAGCACCTGCTAACCTGACCAACTGGAAAGGTCAACCTCACACTGGCGCAGAAAAAGCGGCTCATCCAAATGCGC
>NZ_JAVXCI010000154.1:0-3518 GCF_036659555.1 Acinetobacter sp. | reverse complement strand
TAGACATGGCAACTAAAAAAGCCGGTGGTTCGACTAAAAACGGTCGTGACTCGAATCCTAAAATGTTAGGTGTTAAAATGTACGGTGGTCAAGCTGTGACTGCTGGCAACATTATCGTTCGTCAACGTGGTACAGAATTCCACGCTGGTGCAAACGTCGGTATGGGCCGTGACCATACTTTGTTCGCTACCGCTGACGGCGTGATCAAATTCGAAGTGAAAGGCCAGTTTGGTCGCCGCTACGTATCTGTTGAAGTTTAAGCTTCAGTAGAAAAAGGCCCGCAGATTCTGCGGGTTTTTTTATGCCTGCTGAATCATGGCCGGCATCCGCCTTGAAATTTTGCTGGAAAATGAGCTGAAGAAAATAAAGCAATTTTTTGAAATATTGTCTAATAATTAAGCATATTGCTGCTATTGAATGTGATTTACATCACGTTTTTATCGGAGTGTAATGAAAAAGAATAAGTAGAAGAAAGGGCAAGGGCATGAATAAAATATTAAAAAATATTTTGAGCAATACCTGCCGCAATAAGGCCTGCCTTCCCGGCAGTCAGCAAAAAATCATATTCAGCCATGAATGGCCTGCAGCGAATGCCGCAGATCAGGCGCTCTATTCCCCGCCGCAAGCGGTTCGCAAAAAAATGCTGCCGGAACTGCTGCTCAGCGCGCTGCTGGCGGTCAGCGGCGGCGCCTGGGCCGGCGGTGGCTATTCATCAGCTGCAGGCCAGTATGGCCATAGCAATGGCAATGGCGGGAACGGCCATTCCGGCCAGCATGGCGCGCAAGGCTCTAAGGGCAATAATTCCTCTATTGATATTGAATCCGGCCGGCAGGGCGCAGCGCCCAGGCCGGATGCAGACGGGCAGGATGCGGTTGGCGCAGGCGCGGATATATCTGGAGACCAGTCGACTGGCGCCGGCGTGAACAATACGGCTGCCGGCCATAAAACCGGCGCGGCCGGCAGCAATGCTGCTGTGCTGGTCAATGGCTTCAGCTCAGATCGCGACGGCGCGGTTCCGGCTGGTTCCGCCAATGCGGAGCGGCACATTATTTATGTGGCGGCGGGTGTGGAGGATAGCGATGCAGTCAATCTGGCACAAATGCGCCAGGCAGACCTGAATCTGCTGAATGATGCCAGAGCCTATACCAATCAGCATGGAACACAGATCTTGAGCCAGGCCAACAGCTATACCAATAGCCGCATGGAAGACCTGAACCGTGATTTGGATCATTTGCAGGACAGCGCTTATGCTGCTGTAGCGTCCAGCATGGCCATTGCCTCCCTGCCGCAGCCGACCGATGCCGGCTACAGCATGTTCAGCTTTGGCGTGGGCGCATGGGAAAATCAGCAAGGCTTTGCCGCGGGCTTCAGCGGCGTCACCGGCAGCAATAAATTTGTGTATAAAGCTGCAGCCACAGCCAATACGGAAGGGGACTTTGGCG
The DNA here is from genome assembly GCF_036659555.1 of Acinetobacter sp. Classification (GTDB taxonomy): domain Bacteria; phylum Pseudomonadota; class Gammaproteobacteria; order Pseudomonadales; family Moraxellaceae; genus Acinetobacter. The sequence continues at coordinate 2,076 of NZ_JAVXCI010000154.1, read as the reverse complement.
GAGGCGCCTCCATAGGCTGGCAGTGGAAATAATCCAGACCTGCGCTTTTAAACGGAAAGCTCCTGTGCTGATCAGGAGCTTTTCTGCATTATGCCGGCTTCTCCATCATGATGAATAAAAAACGGAATTTTGCATTAATAACAATACAAAACTTATTGTTTTCATTCATGTTGGCCTTAAAAATTGGTTTAAGATGGGCTATCTGACAAATTGCGATGATGCAAATAAAAAAGGTGAATCTATGAATATGCTTCGTCAAACCATGTGCGCTGCGGTCTTGGGCGCGGCAGCGTTGGCGCCTGTGATGAGCGCAGCCGTGCATGCTGCCCCGGCGCCGGCATCGGAGCAGCAGGCGACTTCAAGCCTGGTTCGGCAGCTCAGCGGCGTAAAAAGCTTTACGGCGAATTTTGAACAGACGACGAAAGTCAGCAGCGGCAAAGCGGTTCAGAAAAAAGGCCTGTCGGCTCAGCATATGAATCAGACTTTTAAAGGGGTGATGAAAGTTGAGCGCCCGGGGAAATTCTTCTGGGAAACCTCCAGTCCGTCCAAGCAGACCATTGTGACTTCGGGGAAAACGGTCTGGATTTATGATCCGGACCTGCAGCAGGCGGTGCGCCAGAATCTGGATGATCAGGTAGCGAATACCCCGGCGCTGCTGCTTTCAGGCAATGCCAGCCAGATCATGAAATCTTACCGCGTAACCCAGCCGGACAAGAACAAGACCTATTATACGCTGTATCCTAAAGCGGGCGATGGCGCATTCCAGAGCCTGACGATCAGCTTTGGCGCCAACAAAGCGCCGGCTTTGATGATTCTTGCCGATTCATTGGGCCAAACCACCTATGTGCGCTTCAGCAATGTGAAAGTCAACGCGTCAATTCCGGCCTCTACTTTTAATTTTGCGCCGCCGAAAGGCACGGATATTATTGATCAGTAAGAAAATACTCACTGAAAAATCGGCAGCCGCATTGACGGCTGCTTGCAAGAGCAGGCTTGGGCCTGCTCTTTTTATATCCGCACAGCCTGCGGGATACATTCGGTAATGTTATCAGCTTTATAGAGTGCGTATAGTGTGAGGGTTAAATTGTTTGCGGTACGGCGATAGGGGTTCTGGGATGAAAAAAAATGACGTTAATGCATGGGCATCAGCTGCAGCGGCGGTAATTTCATTAAGCGTGCTGACGGCATGCCAGCCAAGAAATGAGCCGGTTCAGGACAGGCAGAACAGCGCGCAGGCGCAAACGGCCAAAGCGGAAAGCATCCCGCTGATTCAGTCAAAATCCGTGCCGATGAAGCTGGCCAAGCCGGAAGCCTGCGATGCCCAAGGCTGCACGCAGTATTCCATTCAAACCGTGGAAACCAATGTTGGCTGGATTAATCAGTACTTTGCCGAACGCATTGAAAAGGCCGATCCAATTGCGTTTTCTGCTGCGCCCAATCAGAAAGTGGATTTATCTGAAGGCTCGGCAGCCGGCCTCAGTCAAAGCACAACAGCGGTGCGCTATATCAGCCAATGGGGGCATATGGCGGCGTTTGCCTTGGAAAGCTACAGCTATTCCGCCGGCGCCGCGCACGGCATGCAGCATGTGGAATATGTCAATTTTGACTTGAAAGCCAAAAAGCGCCTGGCCTTGCAGGATGTGCTGCTGAAAGGCGCCGAAGCCAAAGTGCTGGACGGCTTGTTTGACGCCAACGCGATGTGGCTGGCCAGCCATGACATTGACCGCGCCAAGCTGCAGCTCAGCGACAACTTCTACTATGGCGCCAGCGGCATCGTCTTTGTTTATCCGCTGTATGAGCTGGCCAGCTATGCCGAAGGCATGCCGGAACTCAAGCTGCCGTACCAAGCGGCGAAAGGCCTGTTCAAGCCGGAATATTTGCCGAATTTGCCGAATTATGAAAATAAGTAATTTTGCGTAAATCTTCAGCTTTATTGCTCTAATAAGGCGCAGCTGCAAACGTGGCTGCTGTATTTTTTACTGTTAAGAGCTTACACTATAGCCAGTTTTTTTCTTTGCAAATGATTGGCTATGATCGACCCGAAATTACTCAGAAATAATATTGAGGCTGTAAATT
>NZ_JAVXCI010000153.1:0-3612 GCF_036659555.1 Acinetobacter sp. | reverse complement strand
TTTTGAAATCCATATCACACATAATCTCCCATAAAATATGCTTTCATTAGGTTTTGTGTGTAATAGCTATTTGGGTAATTAGCTATATTTATGTGCATACCTTTGAAATGGCGGTCTTTGTGCGCATCGCCAGCGGGCTGGCGGCGGCCCCGCTCAGCTCGTTGGGCATGTATTACATCATGCAGGCCTTTAAGCGCGCCAATTTCGGACGCGGCCTGTATCTGGCGCTCGGCTTTCAGCAGCTCGGCATTCCTCTGGCGTGGGTCATGTCGCCCTATTTGACCGGCGTCAACGACTGGATGCTGCTGTACACCTTTGAGCTGGGCCTGGCGCTGTGCTGCCTGGCGATGGTGGTGTCGCTGAAGCTGCCGCGCAGCCTGCGTATTGCGGTTTTTGAAGTTCAGGATTTATTCACCTTTGCGCTGCTGGCTACCGGCTTTGCCCTGCTGTGCATTGTGCTGACCCAAGGCCCGATTCTGTGGTGGCTGAATGCCCGCTGGCTGGCTTATGCGCTGATTGGCGCTTTAGTGCTGATCACTGCAGGCCTGGCCTATGAGCATTGCCGGGCCAACCCGCTGATCATTACCCGCTGGCTGGGCGCATCATCCACCGTCCGCTTTATTATCGGCGCATTCGCCATCCGCTTTTTAATGTCGGAGCAAAGCTATGCCGCGGTGAATTTCCTCAAAACGATGGGCATGGGGCCAGACCAGTTTGTCACCTTTTATGCGGTGATTATGGCCGGCATTATCGGCGGAACCATTTTCAGCGCGCTGACCTTTTCCCGTGAAAAAACCCTCCTGCATCTGCTGGGCGCAGTGCTGCTGATTTTGACTGCCTGCGCGCTGGACCAGCATCTGACCAGCGCAGTGCGCCCTGAAAATTTCTACCTGAGCCAGTTTCTGGCCGGCTTCGCCAGCGGCATGTTCATTGGCCCGCTGCTGCTGACCGGCATTCTCAGCGCGCTGCAGAAAGGCCCCAGCCATATGGTGACTTTTATTGTGCTGTTCTCCGCCAGCCAGACCTTCGGCGGGCTGGTCGGCTCATCCTTTTTTTCCAGCTATCAGCAAATGCGCACGCAGCATTATCAGGCGGAAATCATCAATGATTTGCCGCTGGCCAGCCCGCAGGTGCAGCAGCGCCTGCAAAGCTGCGGCCCAAGCAGCCAGGCCTGCACGCCTGACCCTGCGCTGGAGCAGAATCAGGCCCTGCGCGCGCTGCAGCAGAGCGTGGCGAAAGAAGCGCAAGTCCGCGCCTACAGCGATGTAATTTTTCTGAATGAAATCTTTGCCGTCCTGCTGCTGTTTTGGGGCCTATTCATCATCGCAGCCAGCCAGTACCGCAGCTATAGGCAGCGCCTGCTGCCGGATTCCAGTTAACGGCTTCACTCCCCAATGCTGCCTTTATGCCTGCGCCAACCTGATGCGCTCCGCCATGCAGCTCAATCCATATTTCACAGCAACCGCAAAATTACCTTTAGAGAAGTCCATGTCAGAACAGGAAAAACCGGCGGAAACCGCTGCCCCTGCCCCGCAGCCCTCCAGCAAGCTCATTCCCGCCGATGCGCGGGTGCTGGCGCTGATGTTTTTTGTCCTGCTGGCGGGTATCGGCTTGATTTTATGGGCATGGAAAATCGGCCCGTTTCACAGCGCGGTCGAATCCACCGAAAACAGCTATGTCAGAGGCAAAACCACTGTGCTGTCTTCACAGATCAATGGCTATGTCAAAGATGTGCTGGTGACTGATTTTGCAATGGTGAAAAAAGGCCAGGCGCTGATGCATATTGACGCTGCCAGCTATGAGCAGCAGGTGATTCAGGCGCAGTCCGGCATTGATCGGGCGGAAAATGACCTGGCTAATCAAACGCAAACCATTCAGCAGCGCAAAGCGGATATTTCGGCGGCTCAAGCCAAGGCCGATCAGGCGCAGGCGGCGTATGAGCTTTCCGCGGCGCAGCTGCAGCGCTATCAGCAATTGGGCGGCAGTGGCGCGGTGTCTAAAACGGAACAGGACAAAGCCAGCGCAGATGTGAAAAACAGCCTGGCCCTGCTGCATCAGGCGGAGGCCAATATTCTGGTGGCGCAGGAAGCCTTGAAAACCGCACAGGTTGCGCAGGCCGGCTTAAAAGCGCAGGTCACCGGCGCGCGGGCGCAGTTTGAGCAAGCCAAAACCGCGCAGAATTACAGCGTGATCACCGCACCGATGGACGGGCAGCTGGGCGAGGTCAGCCCGCGCATTGGCCAGTATGTGGCGGCCGGCACGCAGCTGATGTATTTAATTCCGCAGCAACGCTGGGTCAGCGCCAACTTTAAGGAAACCCAGATTTCCAATATGCGGATTGGGCAAAAAGCATGGTTCAGCGTCGATGCGCTGAATCATCAGCAATTCAGCGGCCGAGTTGAACGGATTTCCCCGGCGGCCGGCTCCGAATTCAGCGTCCTGAAGCCCGACAATACCACCGGCAACTTCACCAAAGTGGTGCAGCGCATTGCGGTGCGGATTGCGATTGATCCGGGGCAAGCAGGCATTGAGCGCCTGCGCCCGGGCATGTCGGTGGTGGCTTCGGTAGATACCGCCTCTGCGGATTAGCCGGCTGAAAATTTCCGCGCTGAATCCGCTACAATAGCGCAGATCCATTTTTTTCCTGCGCCCTATGTTCGATTCGCTTGCCCGCGCCATCCCCGATCAGACCCTGCTGCTGCATGGCGTGAAAATAACCGTCAAGCGCCTGGACTTGGTGCATCCGCAGATTTCCGGCAACAAATTCTTTAAGCTGAAATACAGCTTCCTGGACGCCCGGCGCCAAGGCTTTAAAAAAGTGCTGACCTTTGGCGGCGCCTATTCCAACCATATCGCCGCCGCAGCCTATGCCGCCCATGCCTGCGGCTTTGCCAGTACCGGGATTATCCGCGGCGAAGAACTGGCAGCCCGCCCTTTAAATCCGACGCTGCAGACAGCGCAGCAGTTCGGCATGCAGCTGCGGTTCATCAGCCGGGAACAGTACCGGCTAAAGCACACGGCTGAATTTTTGGCGCAGCTGCAAGCAGATTATCCGGAGCATTACATGATTCCTGAAGGCGGTACCAATGCTTTGGCGGTTCAAGGCTGCAGGGAAATTTTAACGGAAAATGATTTAAATAATTTTGACCTGATCTGCTGCGCCGCCGGCACGGGCGGGACAATAGCCGGACTGATTGAAGCCAGCCTGCCACGGCAGCGGATTTTAGGCTTTTCGGCCTTGAAAGGCTTATTTTTAAATGATGAGGTTGCAAAACTTACCACAAAAACCAACTGGGAAATTATTGATGACTACTGCTGCGGCGGCTATGCCAAAACCACGCCGGAACTGCTGCAGTTTATGCATCAGTTTGAAAAAAAATATAATCTTCCCTTAGAGCAAGTGTATACCGCCAAAATGATGATGGGGCTTTCTGATCTTATTCAGCGCAGCCATTTTCCAAAAAATACCCGGATTCTGGCCATTCATAGCGGCGGGCTGCAGGGTAAATTGCAAAAGTAAAGCCATCATGCGATGTAATGCTGATCAGTTAAGGAGCTTCGCAGTAAACTTCTTAACTTTTTTGGGCTATTCACAGCGGAGTCTTACCGTTT
>NZ_JAVXCI010000152.1:0-3657 GCF_036659555.1 Acinetobacter sp. | reverse complement strand
ATTCGATTTAAAAACGGTAAGACTCCGCCGTGAATAGTCCAAAAGGTTAAGAAGTTTACGGCGAAACTCCTTAACTGATCAGCATTACATCCATTAAGTCGATTTAAGGCAGTCCGACAGCGAAAACAGTTCAATCCAGACTTCATCCGCCTTAAACTGCTTTTCAAACTTCTTGCAGAATTTATTCACTTTTTCCGCATGCTCCGGTACGGCAATCCAATAATACTGATCGGCATAAATCAGCAGCATCCGGCAGCCGCACTGCCGCAGCAGCGAGCAGATTTCCGACAGAACAATTTCTGCCACCTGCTCCTGCACACTGTAATTTTTTCCAATCTCAGCCTTATGCTGCTCATAATTCTGCAGCGTCGGCTGCGCAGCCTGCTCCATTTCCAAATGCGCTTTTTCCAGATCCAGACGCATGTCCTGTAAAACCGCGCTATGGCCTAGGCTATGCCGCAAAGGCTGGGCGGGATGCAGCGGCATTAAATACGAACGCGCCTGCCTGCCATTTTTTTCAGTGACCATCCATGCCTTAAAATTCTGGAAATCACGGCGCTGGCTTTCTTTCGGGACTTTTTTGCAGTTCAGCTCCGGAAACCAATCCTGCAGCTGCTTATAGATCTTTTTATCATCCATGCGGGTCTCTTCCATGCAAAATATCACAGACAGCAGCCTAAGCCTGAGCAGGCCGCCGCAGCAAATTTATAGCATAGCGCCGCTTTTTGAACAGAATATGACAGCCTGCCAAGGCTTTCAGTCAATCAAGACCATCGGTTCTTCATCGCCGAAAATATCATTGAAAGTCAAAATAATCTGGCTGACCAGCTCTTCATTATTCGGCACCAGCATCCAGTACGGATTTTCATGCTCAATCACCAGCAAGGCCAGATCATAGGGCTGTATAAACAGCTTAATATTGTTGAAAATCACGCTATAGGTGAATTCAAAATCATAGGCATGCGCCGGTTCCGCATCCAGCTCCCGGTCACCCTCCTCGTACATTTGATAAAATGCATTCATTTCAGCTTCAATCTGGTTTTTCAGCTCATCCAGATCAATATTCAGCTGCTGCAGCCAGCGGCATTCATCAATGCCATTCTGCCGGAAATCCATCATGTCCAGCTGCTGCAGATTTGAATGCAGCTGATTCAGCCACGCGCAGAAGCTTTCAAAATTATCCAGCTCTTCCGGCAAAGGCGCATCTTTCAGCTCAGGAAAAGCAATCCTTAATACCTCATACAGCGTCTTTTGCATGCTCACACTCCTAAAAACATCTCCATTCAGATAAGCTTTTGTTATATATAATTTTGTAAGCTCAATAGCTGGAGCAGTCATAAACCGATAAAATACCCCGTCATCAGCTTAGATGAATAATTGAGCATTTTATAGCCAATATTCGTTAATAAATACTACCTAAACTACAGGAAATTGCTTGTATGGCGCAGTTTGCAGTCATTGGCCTGGGAAGCTTCGGCGCTACCGTGGCTACCGAATTGATCGGATTGAATCATGATGTGATTGGCATCGACAGCAATAAAAAATATGTCGAAAGCATTTCAGATCAGCTGACGCACGCGGTCATTGCCGATGCGACCGATGAACACGTATTGAATGAGCTGAATATTCAGAACTGCGAAGCGGTGGTGGTGGCCATTGGCGAAGACATTGAAGCCAGCATTCTGTGCGTGCTGCATCTGAAAAATTTAGGCATTGAAAAGATTTGGGTCAAGGCGAAATCCAAAGCGCACCACATGATTCTGACCCACTTGGGCGTCAATAAAATCATCCATCCTGAAGAAGATATGGGCGTGCGCATTGCGCAGTCGCTCAGCTACCCGATGGTCAGCCGCTATATGGCGCTGGAAGACAACCGCTATATTGTGAAAATTGAACTGAAGGAAGCGCAGCAGGGCCTGCGCTTTAATCAGCTGATGGAGCACGCCGCCGAAGTGAAAACCCTGCTGCATAAGCGGGGCAAAGAAGTTTCATTCAGCATTGACCCCAACATGATTCTGCAGAAAGGCGATATTCTGGTGGTTGAAGGCCTGCTGGAAACTTTGCGCAGGCTTTCCAAGCAGTTTAAAACCGCATGAAGCTGCATGATAAAAAACGCGGCACGGTTAACCTCAGCCCGCCCAGCATTTTAGCCCTAGGCTTTCTTGCGCTGATCATTTTAGGCACCCTGCTGCTGAAGCTGCCGGTTTCACACCACGGCGACCTGCCTTGGCTGCACGCCATGTTTACGGCAACTTCAGCCGTGACCATTACCGGCTTATCCGTAGTGAATGTCGGTGAAGCCTATACCGTCTTTGGCAAAATCGTGATTATGTTTTTGCTGCAGTGCGGCGGCTTAGGCTTCATGACCTTTGCCATTTTGGCCGTGATGAGCCTGTCGCCCAAGCTGGGCTTGAAGCAGCAAATCATGGCGCAGGAAACCATCGGGCAGACCAGCCTGAAAAAAGTCACCTTTACCATTAAAGGGGTTTTCCTGTATTCCTTATTTTTTGAAGCTGCCGGCACAGTCATCTTAACCATCGCCTGGCTGCCGGACTACAATTTTGCCCAGGCCCTGTTTTATGCCGCCTTCTACAGCATTTCCGCCTTCAACAATGGCGGCTTTTCACTGTTTCCCAACAGCCTGATGAGCTTTGCCGACCAGTATGTCATTACCTTCACTATCAGCATGCTGTACATCATTGGCGGCATCGGCTTTTTAGTGCTGATGGATCTTAAGCGCAATAAAAGCTGGAAAAAGCTCAGCCCCAACAGCAAGCTGATTCTATCGACCATTGCCGGCCTGAATGTTTTCGCGTTCATTGCCATCTGGAGCCTGGAAGCCAGCAATCCGCTGACACTGGCCGGCATGAGCGCAGGCGATCAGGCGGTCAATGCATGGTTCCATGCCACCGTGCCCCGCTCTTCCGGCTTCAACAGCCTGCCGGTGGAGCAAATGTCTGACGCCTCTGCATTAGTCACCATGATGCTGATGTTCATTGGCGGCGGCTCGCTCAGCACCGCAGGCGGCATTAAAGTCGGGACATTTATTGTTGTGCTGCTCAGCGTCATCAGCTTTTTGCGCCGTGAAGACGAAGTGCGCGTTTTCAACCACTCCGTGCCTGAGAAAACCACCTTTAAAGCGCTGGCGGTGATCTTTATTACAGTCACGCTGATCCTCATGGGCTTTTTCAGCCTGCTGCTGATTGAGCCGAAGGCAGATTTTTTAGACCTGCTGTTTGAAGCTGTTTCAGCCGCCTGCACGGTTGGCTTGTCGCGCGGGGTTACAGAACAGCTGCAGCCTGCCAGTTTGGCCATTTTAATGCTGCTGATGTTCGCCGGGCGTTTAGGGCCGCTGACATTGGCCTATTTAATTGCCACACCGAAAAAGAGCCGGCTGAAGCATCCGCCTTCTGAAATTCAAGTCGGCTGATGAACCCGCCCAAAGACAAAAACCGCGCCGAGGCGCTAATGCCAGTCAGTTAAGAAACTGACTGGCTTTTTCTTTTTAAATTCTAGACTTTATTTGATACGCGGAAGCGTCATCCGCAACCTATCTGGCCTTTGAAATGGACTGTTTTTGCAATAAACTTAATTAAGTGCAGAAAATGAACAGGTTTCGCGGATGACAAATGCTTTTGGTTCTTTTGGCGAAACAAA
>NZ_JAVXCI010000151.1:0-3817 GCF_036659555.1 Acinetobacter sp. | reverse complement strand
CTTGTTTCTCAACAAGTTTTAATCAACATCACCGCCGATGGATATGCATTATAGGCGAAAAATTTCAGCACGCAAGGCCTTTTTTTAAATATTTCAGAAAAATCGACTTGATCGTATATTTTTCAAGCTAAGAAGTTATTTTTAGCGCAAAAAATAGCTTTTGCATAGCATTTTTACACATTCACACACTTTCGCGCTTCTTAAAATTCCCTCAAAAAAAGGCCAGCAATTGCCGACCTTGGAGTTTTCATGCCTTTAAGTATGCTTTAAAGCGCTAATTTGCCTGTTCTGCAAGCCATGACATAAATTTTTGACGTTCCTGCTTTGATGATTTTTGCCAAAGCTGAACCAGTTGCTGATCTGCAGCCACTGCCCGTGCAGCAGCATCAGTTCCTGACACAGAAGCAGTTTGCGCATAAACAGGTGCAGGCTGGTTCGCAGGCGCCGCCGTCTTGGTTTTAGTTAAATCGGCAGATGAATTGCCAAAAACACCTGTACTGAACCATGCTTTCTGCTCCCCCTTTGCGCCGGATTGCTTTACCAGCAGCTGCTTTTGCTGATCATAAAGCCCAATAATTGGCTGATCTTTATATTTTTGGGCAGCGTCAAAATCTTTGGGCGCATCAATTAGCGCCAAGCGGTAACTCTCGCCATCTTTCAATACCGGTGTTTTTACAGTCACAATGCCCGATCTTAAAATATCATGTGAATTATCGGCATGCTGAAAGAATTCCGTATAGCGGACGCTGATTGCATTCTCGCCGGCATCAAGCTTGTATTGCTGATTTGAGCGCAATAGCCCTGCACTGACTTCCTGATCATTGACAGCGACAATTTTGATTTCTTCCGGAGCAGTTACCGTAACTGCCGAAAAAGCAGCACTGCTGACCATCATTGCCGCAATTGCTGCAGTTAATCTTAAAGCCATTTATATCACTCTTATCGATTGTTAAAGTTTCATTGCACTATGCAATGCATTAATGACAATTTTATGACAGGCTGATTTTGAATAGCTTTTATTCAGCGCATCCGCTATCCGCATAGCGATTTTACGCCTTATACAAAAGAGGGCGCATTATGGCGCCCTCTTCACATCCACTGTAAAACCGATGAGCAACTAATTGAAGCTTTTGAAGCGCTCGGAATCCGCCATAAATGTTTTCTCTCCAGCCTGCGCCTCGATAGAGCCAAACACCAGCTGCGCGCGCAGTTTCCAGTGTGCAGGGATATCAAAAGCCTGCGCAGCTGCCGCGTCAATAACTGGATTGTAGTGCTGCAAAGATGCGCCAATATTTTTTTCAGCCAGCGCTGTCCATGCTGCGAACTGCGCTATGCCTGTTGAATGCTCAGACCAAGCCGGAAAGTGATCTGCATACAAGGCGAATTGCTCCTGCAGCGCTTTGACCACATCCTGATCTTCATAAAATAAAGCGGTGCCGTAGCCGGCTTCAAAGCTGCTGATTTTCGCGTCTGTATTGGCAAAAGCTTCTGCTGGAACCAGCTTGCGCAAAGCTTCACGGACCATATTCCAAAACTTGACATGTGATGCGCCATACAAAGTAACCACGCGTGAAGTTTGCGAGTTGAACGCTGAAGGACTAAAGCGGACCGCTTCCTGAATGGTTTGATCGATTGAACTTTGGTCAAGCTCTACGTTTCTGCCAATGGCATAAATGGTACGGCGTTGCTTAATTTGATCTAAAAATGACATATTAGAACCTCTTTTTGTTTTCAGCCAGATGAATGCGATGAAATCATCATATGCTATTTTCCCGGCGCCCACACGGGCAAAAGCATGACATTGCGTTTTATTTATAGAACAGTCATTTTGCTACCGATCATTATGAAAGAACGGCATTTTAATGCCGTTCTTCATTGCTGCTTAAGCATATATTCTGAATCTGTCCTGATCTTCAGGCTCTTCTTTTTCCTGCACAGGCCCTTCAATAGAGCCAAAGACCAGCTGCGCCCTCATCAGCCAGCTTTTATCAATGCCGAAATAGTCTGCGACCGCAGTGTCAACCGCAGGGTTATAATGCTGCAGGGAAGCGCCTAAGCCGGAATCCGCCAGCGAAGTCCAAACCGCAAACTGCGCCATGCCGGAAGTCTGTTCAGACCATACCGGGAAATCCGCTGCGCTGAACGGCACCTGTTTCTGAAGCTTATGGATGATGTCCTGATCTTCATAAAACAGTACCGTGCCAAAAGCATGGGCGCATTGATCCACTTTCATCTCCACGCCTTCAAAAACCGCGCTGGGCACATTCCTTTTCTGAATGCCTTTGACAATGTTCCAAAACTGCTGATGCGATTCACCGAACAGCACTACAATACGCGTACTTTGCGAATTGTAGGCAGATGGGCAGCTCCGCACAGACTCCTGAATCAGCTCGGCAATATAGGCCTGGCTGTAATGAACTTTTTTCCCCAATTCATAAATGCTGCGGCGCTTCTTCAGCTGGTCGACAAAAGTGATTTCAAACGGCGCATCCGCCTGCTTTTTTTTAAATTTGAAATCTTTGGTCAAATCCGCAGTCAAAACATGACCAATCTTATTTAATAACGCCACAACAGATTCCCTAAAGCCAACACTGGCTAAAACAGCAAATAATTTTCCTTATTCTAATAAACTTAAAGCAGGGAGTCTGAACTGTTAAGTTTTTACATGACGGTTTTTAAATCAACCAATGCGCCTAAAAACAACAAACTCCGCACTTGGCGGAGTTTGTGTGAGTTGTCCCGCACTATTGTTTTTCAGTCTCAAACAGCGCTGCAACAAATGACTTCGCAGAGAATGGGCGCAGGTCATCAATTTTTTCACCCACGCCGATAAAGCGGATCGGCACATGGGTGCGGCTGGCAATATTAAACAGCACGCCGCCTTTGGCTGTGCCGTCCAGCTTGGTAATGGTGATGCCAGTCAAGCCAACCGCCTCATCAAACACCTCAACCTGATTGATTGCATTTTGGCCTGTGCCCGCATCAACCACCAGCATCACTTCATGCGGCGCGGTTGCATCAATTTTCTGCATCACGCGCTTCACTTTGGTCAATTCCTGCATCAAGTTGCTCTTATTGTGCAGGCGGCCTGCCGTATCCGCAATTAAGACATCTACGCCTTTGGCTCGCGCGCTTTCAAAAGCATCAAAAATAACCGATGCGCTGTCTGCGCCATGGCCCTGCGCAACCACCGCAATATTATTGCGCTCACCCCAAATCTGCAGCTGCTCTGTGGCCGCTGCGCGGAAGGTATCGCCGGCAGCCAGCATGACTTTTTTGCCTTCGCCCTGCAGGCGTTTGGCCAGCTTGCCGATGGTTGTGGTTTTGCCCACGCCGTTCACGCCCACCACCAAAATCACATAAGGATTTTTGTTCGGATCGATATGCAGGGGTTTAACCCGCGGCGCCAGCAGCGCAACCAGTTCTTCCTGAAGCGCCTTATACAGCGAATGCGAGTAAATTAAGTCGCCGCGCGCAGTGCGCTCCGTCAAATTCGCAATAATGGTTTTAGTCGCTTCTACACCGATATCCGCAACCAAAAGCTGCTCTTCAACCTCTTCCAGCAGCTCATCATCAATTTCTTTGCCGCCGATGAGGATATTCACCATGCCGTCAGTAAAGTTTCTGCGGGTCTTGGTCAGCCCGTCTTTCATACGCCCGAAGAAACCGCCTTTAGCCGGGCTTTCTTCCGGCTGCGCTTCTGATGCTACAGGCTCAGAAACCGCGGTTTGCTCTTTTGGAGTTTCCACTATTGGCACATTTACCGCAGGTAAGCTCGGTAATGTGACATCATCATCTCCGATATCAGCATCAATCA
>NZ_JAVXCI010000150.1:0-3894 GCF_036659555.1 Acinetobacter sp. | reverse complement strand
ATAAATTCCGAATAAAAGACATTGATGAACTGTTCAAAAAATACTGTGATAAGTTTTTTGGTATTTAGCTATAGCAGCTGGCTTCCGCAATCAGCATTGCCAAGGCGGGCAGCAAGTCGGGATGCAGGCTGTTTTTCGGCTCATTCAGCGCCATGAATTTCGGCGGCCTTGGACTCAGCAGCGCCACCGCCAGGCACAGGAAACGCAGTGTGCCGTCGGAAAACTCCGCGCTTTCCAGCGCGCGCAAAATGCCTTCACGCTTCATCATCATCTGAAAGCGCCCGCCCAGCGCTTCCACATAAAAATGGCTATGGGGAAAAGCCTTTTCCAGCACGGCAAATAAAGTTTCTGTTTGCCCGCGTTCACGCAGGGTTTCAAAGGCCGCAGCCAGATTGGCCCCGTCATGCGCCAGCACCGGCGAGCGTATGCCGGCTTGCGGCGTCCGCATGGTGGAGCGGGCGCTGACCGAAAATTCATGATAAAAGCGCCAGCCTTGCATGGCTTCGCGCACCTGAGAAACTTCCGGATATAAATGCGGATCAGACAGCTGCCCAAACAGCGAGTCTTCCTGCGTCAATGACGCCGGGTAAGCGATCCGTCCGCCATCTGCATTTTTCAGGAAGGCCGCCTGATTCAAGCGCTCCATCAGCATGCTGGCCGGCCGGCGCTGATAGCCGCTCAGCCACAGCGCTTCTTTCTTCACTAAAGGGTCGAGCGCAAACAGGCTGATCAGCGGCTCAGGAAAGCCGATCTCCAGCTGATATTCATAATGCTCCATTTCTGCCGACAGGATCATCCGCTTAGGCGCTTTCTTCTGGTCGCCATAGCGCTGCCCGCCGGCCCACATGACTTTCTGCATGCCGCCTTCTTCCGCAATGGCTGCGGACAGGCGCCCGCTGGCTGCTTCATGCAATAAGCGCACAGCCTTGTACAGATTTGACTTGCCGGAGCCGTTTGGCCCGCTGATGATATTCAGCTGCGATAAAGGAAGGCTGATATTCCTGACCGAGCGGAAGCCTTGGATTGAAACGGAACGGATGGCCATAATTTCCTCTCAGGCGGCTGCGCGTTTTGGTTTTGGCGGGCTGCTGCTTATTTTTACCGCATCAGAAAAAAGCCTGCAAGCGTAGGCTTGCAGGCTTTCATTTGGCTTATGCTGAAAAACCGCTTAGAACAGGCGGTTCATGCCGTTCAATGTCGCAACGCGGTAGGCTTCCGCCATGGTCGGATAGTTGAAGGTGGTTTCCACAAAATACTTAATGGTATTTTTAGGGCTGTTCATGACCGCTTGGCCAATGTGGATAATTTCAGCTGCGTTATTGCCGAAGCAGTGCACGCCCAAAATTTCCAAAGTGTCGCGGTGGAAAAGAATCTTCAGTTCGCCAACAGTGTCGCCGGTAATCTGCGCGCGCGCTAAGTGGCGGAAGGACGCTTGGCCGACTTCATAAGGAATTTTTTCCTCGGTCAGCTGCTGTTCAGTTTTGCCGATAGAGGAAATTTCCGGAATGGTGTAAATGCCTGTCGGAATATCCGTCACTGGCGCAACGTCCTGTTCGCCGCTCATGTTGGCGCCCGCGCAGCGCCCCTGGTCATAGGCAGCCGAGGCCAGTGACGGCCAGCCGATGACATCGCCGGCGGCATAGATGTTTTCGACGTCAGTCTGGTACTGGTCATTGACAGCCAGCTGGCCGCGGCTGTTCGGCTTCAGGCCGATATTCTCAAGGCCCAGTCCATCGGTATTGCCTGAACGGCCGTTGCACCACAGGATCGCATCAGCTTTGATTTTCTTGCCGCTTTGTAAATGCATGACCACATGATCATCGTGCGTTTCCAAATGGTCAATCTGCTCATTGTGGCGGATCAAGACGCCTTGCTCGCGCAAGTGGTAAGACAGGGCATCTGAAATTTCATCATCCAGATAGCTGAGCAGCTTAGGCTGGGTGTTGATCAAATCAACTTTATGATCCAGGCCGATAAAAATAGAGGCATATTCGCAGCCGATGACGCCTGCGCCGTAAATGATGATTTTTTTAATTGAAAAGTCCAGATCCAGAATTTTGTCTGAATCAAAAACCCGCGGATGGTTGAAGTCTAAAATTTCCGGACGGTACGGTCGCGAACCGGTCGCAATCACCAGCTGCTTGAACACAATTGTTTCTGTGAAGCCGTCTTCACTGAACACGAGGATGGTGTTTTTGTCCTGCACATAGGCGCGGCCATGGTAAATATCAATTTTATTGCGGTCATAAAAGCGTGAATGCGTGTCGACTTGCAGCTGAATCACTTTATGCGCATTGCGCAGCACTTGCTTCATGGTGAACTGTTTCCATTCACCGACTTTCTGGAACATTGGATCACGCTGATAGCGGATGATGCTGGATACTGTCTGACGCAGCGCCTTGCTTGGGATGGTGCCGACGTGCGTACAGTTGCCGCCCAGCTGATCGCGCATATCCACAATCGCAACACGTTTTCCGGATTTAGCAAGTTTCATCGCCGCGCCTTCACCCGCAGGGCCTGAACCGAGAACTACCGCATCGTACTTAACGAAAGTCCCACTAACGACCTCTTTCTTACGTGGCATTCAACGCTCCTTCAAAATAATTTTTCATTTATCTTGCGGGTATTATGACTCAATTAAGCGCAATTTGCTGTATTTAGCTCACATATATTAAGTGATGGCTCCATTTAGTAAATGAATAGTATTTTTGCCCCATCATTTTGCATTTCCGCTATAATAAAGATGCTATTTTTTAGAATATCTCCCCGTCAAAACAGTGGAAAAGTTGAATATGTCTGAAAACCGTAAACCAGAACAGGGTGTCAAACTGCGCGGCGCAGAAAAAGTCGCCCGTATTCCTGTAAAAGTTATCCCTACGGTTGAAGCGCCGCGCAAGCCGGACTGGATTCGGGTGAAAATGGCGGCGCCGGATGAAGTGCAGCGCATTAAAACCACCTTGCGCGCGCAAAAGCTGCATACGGTCTGTGAAGAAGCAGCCTGCCCGAACTTGCCGGAATGCTTCGGCGGCGGCACGGCAACATTTATGATCATGGGTGATATCTGCACCCGGCGCTGCCCGTTCTGCGACGTGGCCCACGGCCGTCCAAACGCGCTCGATCCGGATGAGCCGCGCCACATGGCGGAAACCATTGCCAATTTAGGCTTGAAATATGCGGTCATTACATCGGTAGACCGTGACGACCTGCTGGACGGCGGCGCGCAGCACTTTGTTGACTGCATTAAGGAAGCGCGCGGACTCAGCCCTAAAACCTTGCTGGAAATTCTGGTGCCGGATTTCCGCGGCCGCATGGACATTGCGCTGCGCATTATGACCGAGTGCCCGCCGGATGTGTTCAACCATAATATTGAAACCGTGCCGCGCCTGTATAAAGCCATGCGTCCAGGTTCTGACTATCAGCATTCTTTAAACCTGCTGAAAATGTTCAAAGAATACTGCCCGGATGTTCCAACCAAATGCGGCTTAATGGTCGGCATTGGTGAAACGGAAGAAGAGGTGCTTGCGCTGCTGGACGACCTGAAAGCGCATGATGTCGATTATGTGACCATTGGCCAGTACCTGCAGCCGTCTAAAGAGCATGCGCCGATTGACCGCTTTGTAACGCCGGAAGAGTTTGAGCGCTACACTGCGCACGGCCAGAAGCTGGGCTTTAAAAATATTTGGGCGGCGCCGATGGTGCGTTCAAGCTACTTTGCTGACCGCCAGTATTACGGCGAGCCTGTGCCAATGGTGCGCCGCAAAACTGATCCGGCCAAAAAAATTGCCGTGCAAACTATTGAAGCTTAATGCTGAAATGATAAAAAGCCCCGCGTAAATGCATAATGCCAGTCAGTTAAGAAATTGACTGGCATTTTCTTTTTAAATTCTAGACTTT
>NZ_JAVXCI010000149.1:0-4318 GCF_036659555.1 Acinetobacter sp. | reverse complement strand
ATCAAGGTTAATTATCTCGACAACCTTCGACAAGAAGCCAAGTTCGATGACTTCACGGTGATTGCCGACCAGCCGATCCGCTACAAAGGCGACGGTTCAGCGCCGGGGCCGTTCGACTATTTTCTGGCATCGTCAGCGCTGTGCGCAGCGTATTTTGTCAAAGTGTACTGCGCTGCCCGCGATATTCCGACCGACAATATCCGCCTGTCGCAGAACAACATTGTAGACCCGGAAAACCGCTACAAGCAGATTTTTAAAATTCAGGTTGAGCTGCCGGCCGATATTTCAGAAAAAGACCGCCAAGGCATTCTGCGCTCGATTGACCGCTGCACAGTCAAAAAAGTGATTCAAACCGGCCCGGAATTTGTCATTGAAGAAGTGGAAAGCATTGATGCTGACGCGCAGGCGCTGCTGATGCCGAGCCTGGCTTCAGAAAGCAGCACCTATATTGCCGGCAAAGACCTGCCGCTGGAAGAAACTATCGCCAATATGTCCGGCATTTTGGCCAATTTAGGCATGAAGATTGAAATCGCTTCATGGCGCAATATTGTGCCGAATGTCTGGTCTTTGCATATCCGCGACGCGCAGTCGCCAATGTGCTTTACCAACGGCAAAGGTTCAACCAAGGAAAGCGCTCTGGCTTCAGCGCTGGGTGAATTCATTGAGCGCCTGAACTGCAACTTCTTCTACAACGACCAGTTCTGGGGCGAGGAAATCGCCAATGCTGAATTTGTGCATTATCCGGATGAGCAATGGTTCCAGCCGGGGCCGAATGGCGAACTGCCGGAAGGCATTCTGGATGAATACTGCCTGGAAATTTACAATCCGGATGATGAGCTGCTGGGCACGCATCTGTATGACACTAATTCGGGCAATACCGCGCGCGGCATCTGCTCGCTGCCCTTTGTGCGCCAGTCTGATGGAGAAACGGTTTATTTCCCATCCAACCTGATTGAAAACCTGTACTTAAGCAACGGCATGAGCGCGGGCAATACCTTGGCCGAAGCGCAGGTGCAGTGCCTGTCGGAAATTTTTGAGCGCGCGGTGAAGCGCGAGATTCTGGAAGGCGAAATTGCGTTGCCGGACGTGCCGGAAGATGTGCTGGCGAAATATCCCGGCATTGTGGCGGGCATTAAAGGCTTGGAGGAGCAGGGCTTTCCGGTGCTGGTGAAAGACGCTTCGCTGGGCGGTCAGTTCCCGGTGATGTGCGTGACCTTGATGAACCCGCGCACCGGCGGCGTGTTTGCATCTTTCGGCGCGCACCCAAGCTTTGAAGTGGCGCTGGAGCGCAGCCTGACCGAGCTGCTGCAGGGCCGCAGCTTTGAAGGCCTGAACGACTTGCCGCGCCCGACTTTCAGCAGCAATGCCGTCACTGAGCCAAACAACTTTGTGGAACACTTTATTGACTCCAGCGGCGTTGTGTCATGGCGCTTTTTCAGCGCGAAATCGGACTTCGATTTTGTTGAATGGGATTTTTCCGGCCAAGGTGAAAATTCCAATGCGGATGAAGCGGCGGCGCTGTTTGGCATTCTTGAAGACATGGGCAAAGACGCCTATATGGCAGTGTATCAGCATTTAGGCGCAACCGCCTGCCGCATTTTGGTGCCGGGCTATTCGGAAATTTATCTGGTGGAAGATCTGGTTTGGGACAACACCAATAAGGCGCTGCTGTTCCGCGAAGATATTTTGAACCTGCACCGCTTGGACGATGAGCAGCTGGAAGCGCTGGCTGAACGGCTGGAAGATATTGAAGCGGATGATTACACCGAAATCACCACATTGATCGGCATTGAGTTTGATGACAATACCGTATGGGGCCAGCTCACAATTCTGGAACTGAAGCTGCTGATTTATCTTGCCCTGCAGCAGTTTGAAGAAGCGAAAGATCTGGTCGAGCAGTTCCTGCAGTACAATACCAACACCGTTGAGCGCGGCTTGTTCTATCAGTGCATGAATGTGGTTCTGGAAGTAGAGCTGGATGATGAGATGGAACTGGATGATTATGCAGCCAACTTCCGCCGCATGTTCGGTGATGAACGCATGGACGCAGTGACGGGATCGCTGGAAGGCAGCGTGCGCTTCTACGGCTTAACGCCGACCAGCATGAAGCTGGAAGGGCTTGACCGCCATTTGCGCTTAATCGACAGCTGCAAAAAACTGCATGCGGCGCGCGCCAAAGCCAAAGCAGCGGCTTTAGCCGTCTAAGGCTGGACAAAAAATCCATCTGAAGCTGTTTGCAGCTTCAGAGGGGTGTGCCGGTGGGCAGCGTTCAGTTCTTACTGAATCAGGCTGACCCCGGTGACTTTCTGAATATCATCAAAACTGACATCCTGGGCAAGCTCCACCAGCTTGACGCCGTGCTCGGTAATGTCCATTACCGCCAAGTCGGTAATGACGCGGTGCACCACGCCTTTGCCGGTTAGAGGCAGGCTGCATTGCCCGACAATTTTCGGCGTTCCGTCTTTGGCGCAGTGCTCCATCAGTACCACCACTTTCTGCACGCCGGCCACCAGATCCATGGCGCCGCCCATGCCTTTGACTTTTTTGCCGGGAATCATCCAATTGGCAAGGTCGCCCGTTTCAGACACTTCCATTGCGCCCAAAATCGCAATATTGACATGCCCGCCGCGGATCATCGCGAAGGATTCCGCGCTGGAAAAAAACGCTGCGCCTTTGCGCGCCGTGACGGTCTGCTTGCCAGCATTGATCAGGTCGGCATCTACCGTATCGGACGTTGGAAATTCACCGATGCCCAGCAGGCCATTTTCAGACTGCAGCCAGACGTTGATATGTTCAGGAATGTAGTTGGCGACCAGCGTAGGCAAGCCAATGCCTAAATTGACATAAAAGCCGTCTTCCAGCTCCAGCGCCGCGCGCTGCGCCATTTCATTGCGTGTCCAAGCCATGCTATGCAGCCTCCGTTTTCAATGTCATCTGTTCAATGCGTTTTTCAGGCTGCGCATTCAGCACAATGCGGTTGATGTAGATGCCCGGCAAATGAATTTCATCCGGGTCCAAATCGCCGATTTCAACAATTTCTTCCACTTCGGCAATGCTGATTTTTCCGGCCATGGCGCAAACCGGATTGAAGTTCTGCGCCGTCTTGCGGAAAATCAAATTTCCGGCCTTGTCTGCCTTATAGGCTTTCACCAGCGCAATATCGGCGGTGAGCGAGTTTTCCAGAATGTAGTCTTTGCCGTCAAACTCGCGGACTTCCTTGCCTTCCGCAATCAAGGTGCCGACGCCGGTCTGGGTAAAGAAGGCCGGAATGCCTGCGCCGCCCGCGCGGAGCTTCTCCGCCAGCGTGCCTTGCGGGGTCAGCTCAACTTCCAGTTCGCCGTTTAAATACTGGCGCTCAAATTCCTTGTTTTCACCGACATAGGATGAAATCATTTTTTTAATCTGCTTGGTTTCCAGCAGAACGCCCAGGCCAAAGCCGTCAACCCCGGCATTGTTGGAAATGCAAGTCAGCTCTTTAGCTCCGGTCTGCTTCAGCGCGGCGATCAGCGCTTCAGGAATGCCGCACAGGCCAAAACCGCCGACGGCCAAGGTTTGGCCGTCCTTTACAATATCCCGCAATGCAGCGTCTGCATTTTCATAGACTTTATTCGGCATCCGATACCTCTTTTCTGTTTGCGCTGTCATTGGTCTCTAATGACGCTTATTTGATGAATTTTTCAGGCCTTTATTTATTGCCAAATCCTGCCGGCTGGGCTTTAAGCGCAGCGGGTTTGCCAATAGGCATTGGCATAGTTGGATGGATTGGCGCGGTTCAGCACTTGGCTGATATTCTGGCTGGCATGCATTAAGGCATCTAAGTTAATACCCGTTGCAAAGCCCATGCCGGACAGCAGGTAATACAAATCTTCGGTGGAAACATTGCCCGATGCGCCTTTGGCATAAGGGCAGCCGCCCAGACCGGCAATCGATGAATCAAAGACCCGTATGCCTTGCAGCAAAGACTGATAGACGTTGGCAATCGCCATGCCGTAGGTGTTGTGAAAATGGCCGGCTAAAACGCTGCTGTCTATTTCCGCCAGGCAGGCTTCCCAAACTTTCTTGACCCGGTCTGGCGTCGCCGTGCCAATGGTTTCGCCCAGCGACACTTCATAGCAGCCCATATCCAGCAAGCGCTTGCTGACTTTGGCCACCTGCGCAGGGGCAATTGCGCCTTCATAAGGGCAGTCGGCCATGCAGGACACATAGCCGCGGACTTTAATGCCGCCGGCTTTGGCCGCCGCCAGCACATCTGCAAATTTTTCAAAGCTTTCATCAATCGAGCAGTTGATGTTTTTCCGGGTAAAGCTTTCAGAAGCTG
>NZ_JAVXCI010000148.1:0-4355 GCF_036659555.1 Acinetobacter sp. | reverse complement strand
TATCACACATAATCTCCCATAAAATATGCTTTCATTAGGTTTTGTATGTAATAGCGATTTAGGCAATTAGCTATATAGGAAAAATATGACAGGAATTTGAATGTTCTTTTTATTTTCTTAATTTGGCGGGAAAGCAATGATTGAAAAAGAGGTGCTGATTTAAAGATGCAGGCTAAGGCATTATTCCGCATCGTAGTGAATTGACCCGCTATGCGGAATAATGCTGAACGCGCTATTGAATCAGTAGCCTGCTGTTTTAGGCACTGCTTCCGCATCGCTTTTATATTTCGCCAGCAGCTCACGCAGCGAGTTCATCAGCACGCTGGTGTCCACGCCCACCGCAACAAATTCAGTACCCAGCTGCAAATACATTTGCGCAGCCTCATGCTGAGCCGCCAGAATTCCCGCCGCCTTGCCGGCTGCGCGAATACGCTGAATGGCATTGATCACCGCTTTCTGCACTTCAGGATGATTGGGATTGCCTTCATAGCCCATGGTTGCGGACAAATCCACAGCGCCAATAAAGATGCCGTCAATCCCCTCCACTTTTAAAATCTGATCCAAGTTTTTCAAGCCTTCAACCGATTCAATCTGAATCAGCAGGCAGATATTTTCATGCGCCGATGCATAATAGTCTGGAATGCTGTTCCAGCGCGTTGCGCGGGCCAGCGCAGCGCCCACCCCGCGGATGCCTTCAGGCGGATAGCGCACCGCTTTCACCATCAGCTCCGCCTGTTCAACTGTTTCCACCATCGGAATCAGCAGCGTCTGCGCGCCGATGTCCAGCAGCTGCTTAATCAGCTGCACGCTGCCAATCGGCGGGCGCACCACCGCCTGCGATGGATAAGCAGCAATGCTTTGCAGCTGCGACAATGTGGTTCTGAGGTCGCTGGGCGCATGCTCGCCGTCAATCAGCAGCCAGTCATAGCCTGCATTGGCCGCAATTTCAGTGCCGTAGGCATCTGCAAGGCCAACCCATAAGCCAATCTGCTGCCGGGTTTTCAATCTGCGTTTAAAGTGATTGCGGTAATCGGTCATATGCTTGCTCGGTGCAGGATGAATATTGCCCCCGATTAAACGCCTTTCAGCAAAAAGCACCAATATTGATTTCATCTTGCATCATTCAATTCAGCTATCAGTGCTTAATTTTATTTAAAGTTTATCCGGCATTCCGTCCTAAGGCCGCATGCAGCATGCTAAGTGAGATGAAAATTATTCTCATCCATTCATGCCCTGAATCGGGTAAAATAGGCCTAAATTAACCGCGGAGGCTGCATTCATGGATTTGCTCAACGTTTCTAAAACCCGCTACACCACTAAAGCTTATGACCCCAGCAAAAAGATTCCTCAGGAACAGTTTGAACGTTTGCTTGAAATCCTGCGCCTTACGCCATCCTCCATCAATATTCAGCCGTGGCATTTCTTTATTGCAGAGCATGCAGCGGCCAAAAAGCGCATTGCCAAAGCGCTGGTGGGCAAATATGCCTACAATGCCCCTAAGGTCTTAGATTCTTCGCATACAATTCTGCTCTGCACCCAAGCGGATATTAATGAGCAGCATCTTGAAAACCTGCTCAGCCGTGATGAAGCCAGCGGC
The DNA here is from genome assembly GCF_036659555.1 of Acinetobacter sp. GTDB lineage: Bacteria > Pseudomonadota > Gammaproteobacteria > Pseudomonadales > Moraxellaceae > Acinetobacter. Next base: position 2,758 of record NZ_JAVXCI010000148.1, on the reverse strand, counting down.
CGCTTTAAAGATGCTCAAGCCAAACAGGGCCAGAAAGACAGCCGCAGCGGCTATGTGGATTATTACCGCAATGAAAAAGGCGACATTCAGCGCTGGGCGGAAAATCAGACCTTTATTGCGCTCGGCCAAATCCTGCTGGCGGCCGGCATTGAAGGCGTAGACGCCACGCCGATTGGCGGCTTTGATGAAGGCATCATTACTGAAGAATTAGGCTTAGCTGAAAAAGGGCTGATTCCTTCCGTGCTTTTAACTCTAGGCTACCGCAGCGAAAGCGACTTCAATGCCAAGCTGCCAAAATCACGCTTAGTCAAAGAAGACGTTTTCACCAGGCTCTAATATTTTAAAAAAGCGATGAAAGGGGAAAATATTCCCCTTTTTTGTCATTTCAGGACTTATTTTTTAAACAATAATCGCGTATATTTTGTGCAAAACATCATTGGTCTACTGCCATGCCTGCCGCGCCTAAATTACCTATGAAATTTGAATGCACTGCCTGCAAAACAGTGTATATGCACAAGTACAATTCTGATGCTTTTTTAAATTATCCAGCTTGCCCGCACTGCCAGCATTTGGGGCAATTGCAGGGCACCATCGAAACTTATGACCTGTTTAAATATCCTGTAGAAGTCGCAAGAAGCTATTTGCAAGGCACACTGCAGCGTTTTTCCCGCTAATTTTCTTAAAAATTCCATCCTGCACAGGCAGCTTAAATAGCTCAAGTATTTAAGCTGCTTTTTCATGTTAAGCGCCTGAAAATCCATTCATTTGGCTGTTTTGGCCTACTGCATGGCATAAGCCAGGCACATTACGCTGAGCAAGCCTAAAGCCAAGCCGGCGGCGGAAGCGGCTTTCAGCTTCTCTTTAAAAATAACCAATCCGCCCAGCACGCCAAACAGCACCACTAAAATATTCATGCCGGCAAATACAATGGCCGGCGTATCTTTCAGCAGCAAATGCGCTTTGACATACAGCGCAATATTGGCGAAATTCAATACCCCTAAGCCCAGCCCGGCAATGATATTGTGGCCTGCGCCAATGGTTTGCTCTTTTATGACGATATAAGCCAAAGACAGCGCAAATGCGCAAATGAACATCAGATTCAGCGCTACCGAAAACTGCAGCCCCAGCCCGGTGGTGTATTTCAGCAGAATATCAACCAAGGCATAGCCGACCCAAACGCAGGCCAGATACAGCCCGGCCTGCGGCTTTGCAGCAGCGCCCTGCTCTGAGCGGTTAGACAGCAGAATGCACAACACGCTGCCCATTCCCAGCGCAATGCCGATAATTTTCAGCTGATTAAACTGTTCCTGAAAAATAAAATAGGCTGCCGTCAATGACAGCACCACAGATAAGCGCTGCGCAATTTCAGTTTTTAAAATGCCTGCCGTCTGCAGCGACTTGGCCAAGCAGAGGAAAATAGCGGGCAATAAAAGCCCTAAGGCCAAAATGAGCCACCACGGCGTATGCTGCGCCGAAATATGCTGCAAATCGGGTTTAAACCAGAAATAGCATAAGATGCTGGCGGCTGCGTAATTCCACGCAATCATCTGCAGCGGGCTGAAGCCTTTTTCTTTGCAGATTTTCAGCAGCACAGAAACAGCAACGCTGCACAGCGCTGCGGCAAAAATCAGTTCCATCACATGCTCTTATTCATCAGTTAAACAGTGCTTTATCCATAAAAGAAAAGCCCACGCAGTGTGGGCTTTTCTATGCAAATAATCTATAGCAGATTATTTATAGCGCTCAACCATTTTCTCTAAAGAAATTGGACGAATCTTGTCGGCATTGCCCGCAGTGCCAAATGCTTCATAACGGTCAATACAGATCTGCTTCATTGCATCAACAGTTTGAGAGAAGAATTTGCGCGGATCAAATTCACTTGGCTTCTCAGCCATCATACGGCGCATTGCGCCAGTAGACGCTAAGCGCAAGTCTGTATCGATGTTGATTTTACGCACGCCGTGCTTGATCGCTTCAACCAGCTGCTCTACAGGCACACCATAAGTTTCTTTGATGTCGCCGCCATACTGGTTGATGATTGCAAGCCATTCCTGAGGAACAGAGCTTGAACCGTGCATTACAAGGTGCGTATTCGGCAAGGCAGCATGAATTTCTTTGATGCGGTCAATGGCCAGAATATCGCCTGTGGGCGGACGGGTGAACTTGTACGCGCCGTGTGAAGTGCCTACAGCAATCGCCAAAGCATCGACATTGGTGTCTGCAACAAATTGGCGCGCTTCTTCAACAGAAGTCAAAAGCTGAGAATGGTCCAGCACGCCTTCTGCGCCTACGCCATCTTCTTCGCCCGCCATGCCGGTTTCAAGGCTGCCCAGGCAGCCGATCTCGCCTTCTACAGAAACGCCGCATGCATGCGCCATTTGCACAGTGCGGCGGGTCACGTCAACGTTATACTCATAAGTTGTCGGCGTTTTGCCGTCTGCGCCTAATGAACCGTCCATCATTACAGATGAAAAGCCCAGTTGGATAGAGCGCTGGCATACATCAGGATCTGTACCGTGATCTTGATGCATTACCACAGGAATATGTGGCCATTCTTCAATCGCAGCTAAAATAAGGTGACGCAAGAAAGGTGCGCCTGCATATTTGCGCGCGCCTGCAGAGGCTTGCACAATAACAGGTGAGTTTGTTGCATCTGCTGCAAGCATAATTGCGCGCATTTGTTCTAAGTTGTTTACGTTAAACGCTGGTACGCCGTAAGCATGTTCGCCGGCGTGATCCAAGAGCTGGCGCAATGAAA
>NZ_JAVXCI010000147.1:0-4456 GCF_036659555.1 Acinetobacter sp. | reverse complement strand
GCATAGCGCTGAATGGACTGCTGTGGGTATTGCGTCGGTTGGTTTAGTGATTGGCGTGGTCTTATTCGCGTTTGCTTACGGCGCGGTGAAAAGCTTTGCTAAAACTTCATTGGGCGCTGGCTTGGCCAACATCTGCCGCAATGCGCTGGGTTTCGATGCGCTGTACAACATCGTATTTGTGAAGCCGTATCTGCTGATTGCGAAAATCTTGGGCCGTGACCCGATTGACGGCTTATGGCTGGTACTGCCTGCGCTGGTAAAAGCCGGCAACAGCTTCACCAGCTCGCGTCAAACCGGTTCATTGCGTGAATACGCTTCAAGCATGGCATTCGGTACGGTTGTCTTACTGATGATCTTGGTCGTGATTCAGGTCGTGGGGAAATAAAATGGAAGCTCCTAACAATTTAATTTTACCCGCTCTGATCCTTATTCCGTTCATTGCCGGTTTCGCATGCTGGCTGGTCGACAAGCTCGACAAGCACTTGCCGCGCTATATCGCGCTGATCGGCATGCTGGTGACTTTGGTCCTGACCATTGTGCTCTGGCAGACCGGCACATATAACTATGAATTAGGCGGGGCAGCGCCAACTTGGGCTGCTGAGTTTAAACTGCCTTGGATTCAAACCCTGGGCATCAACATCCACTTGGCTGTGGATGGATTGTCGCTTCTTATGGTCGGTTTGACTGCACTTTTAGGTGTGCTGGCTGTCGGCTGTTCATGGGGCGAGATTCAGAAGAACGTCGGTTTCTTCCACCTGAACCTGTTATGGTCTTTAGGCGGCGTGATCGGCGTATTCTTAGCGATTGACATGTTCCTGTTCTTCTTCTTCTGGGAGATGATGCTGGTTCCAATCTACTTCCTGATTGCGCTTTGGGGCCATAAAGGCGCAGAGGGCAAATCGCGCGTTTACGCAGCGACTAAGTTCTTCATTTATACGCAGGTTGCCGGCCTGGTGATGCTGATCGGCATTCTTGGCCTTGTGGCTGTCGGCTATTCAATGAACGGCGTGATCCGCTTTGACTACAGCTACTTAATGGCTGTGGCGCATACCATTGAAGCGCAGGCGCCTGCGCTGGCTTATGCCTTCATGATCTGCCTGTTCATCGGCTTTGCGGTCAAGCTTCCGGTTTTCCCATTGCACGGCTGGCTTCCAGACGCGCATGCGCAAGCGCCTACAGCGGGTTCGGTTGACCTTGCAGGTATCTTGATTAAGACGGCTGCTTACGGTTTATTGCGTTTCGTAATTCCGTTCTTCCCGGCGGCTTCTGCACAGTTTGCAGACATCGCGATCATCTTCGGTTTAATCGGCATTTTCTACGGCGCTTGGTGCGCTTTCCAGCAAACCGATATGAAACGCTTGCTGGCGTACACGTCTATTTCGCACATGGGCTTTGTCTTGCTTGCGATTTACGCAGGCAACATCTTAACCTTCCAGGGCCTGATGATCATGATGCTGGCGCATGGCCTGTCATCTGCTGCATTGTTCATTATGTGCGGTCAGGTGTACGAGCGTGTTCATACGCGTGATATGCGCCTGATGGGCGGCATGCGCGGCCAGTTCCCGTATCTTGCATTCTTCCTCATGTTCTTCGTGGCGGCGCTTGTCGGCATTCCGGGTCTAGGCAACTTCATTGGCGAGTTCCTGATTCTGATGGGTTCTTATGCAAAATTCCCAGTGTTTACTATTCTTGCTGCAGTCAGCTTGGTCTTTGCAGGCCTTTACGGCTTGATTCTGATCCACAAAGCATTATTCGGTACGCCGAGCGAAGAGCAGCAGTCGCATTACAGCAGCCCATTGAAAGACTTAAATGCGCGTGAAGTAGTGATTTTGCTGATCTGTGCTTTCGGCCTGTTATGGCTTGGTCTATACCCGCAAAGCTTCCTTGATGTTTCCAACTCAAGCATGGCGTGGTTAGCGAATAGCTACATTCCTGTTCAAGAAACAGTTGATACAGTGCAGCAAGCTGTTGTTTCAGCTGAAAATGTGGAGATCCAATAAGCCATGAACTTCACAATGTCATTTTCAGAGCTTATGCCTTTAGCGCCAGCCATGATTGTTGCCTTAACAGCAATTGTGGTGATGCTGCTGGTGGCGGTTAAGCGCAATCATAATTTAGCCGCAACCACATCCGTTATCGGCTTGAACCTTGCTGCGCTTTACATTATCTTCGTTGTGTTTGCAGGGCAGTACGCGCCTGCGAACGTAATGAACCTGTTCATCGTCGATCCGTTTACGATGCTGTATCAGTTTGTGATTCTTATTGCAGCGCTTGCGTGCTGCACTCTATCGCACGCTTATATTGAAACCTATAAAGACAACCGTGAAGAGCTTTACATCCTCATGCTTGCGTCCGTAACAGGCGCAATGCTGATGGTGGCAAGCACGCACTATGCTTCTTTCTTCATCAGCCTTGAGCTGATGTCGATTCCAGTGTACGGCCTGCTGGCCTATACGCATCAGCGTTCGCAGTCGCTGGAAGCGGGCGTAAAGTACCTTGTGCTTTCCGCAACAGCTTCCGCAATGCTGCTGATGGGCATGGCGTATATCTATGCCTACACCGGTTCTTTAAGCTTTGTTGCGGAACCGGGCAAGCTGTTCACTAACTTCAGCCAGCCGGCTGTAGTGCTGGGCTTAGCGCTGATCGTCTTTGCGGTTGCGTTTAAACTGTCTCTTGCGCCATTCCATAAATGGACGCCGGATGTGTATGCGGGCGCGCCTGCGCCAATCGCGACTTTCTTGGCGACTGTCGCTAAAGTTGCCATGATTGGCCTGTTTGTGCGCTATCTGCTGTCTTCAGGCCTGATTTTGGCTGACAGCTTCGCAATCATTCTGACCGTTATTGCCGTGCTTTCTATCCTTGCAGGCAACTTGCTGGCAGTGCGCCAAGTGAACCTGAAGCGCATCCTTGCGTATTCTTCAATCGCTCACTTCGGCTACCTGCTGGTGGCTGTAATCAGCGCGCGCAATACCGACTTCCTGCAGGTTCAAGGCTTTGCAACATTTGAAAGCGTGAACGTGTATGTGATCACCTATGTGCTGACAACCATCGGCGCGTTCGGCGTAGTGACATTAATGTCCAGCCCGTACAACAACACAGACGAAGCCGGCAGCCTGGCGGAGTACCGCGGCCTGTTCTGGCGCCGTCCGGTATTGACTGCGGCTTTAACCGTGATGATGCTGTCTCTTGCAGGCATTCCATTAACTGCAGGCTTCATCGGTAAGTTCCTTGTGATCAAAACTGCAGTTGCCGGCCAGTCCTGGTTCCTGGTGGCGATGGTGATCTTAGGTTCGGGTATCGGCCTGTACTACTACCTGCGCGTGATGATCGTGATGTACATGACGCCTCCAGACCATCCGCGCATTGACGCTGTTGATCATTGGGGCCAAAAAGTCGGCGGCATTATGGTGCTTGGCGCGGCGGCTTTGGTGCTGCTGATCGGTGTTTATCCGGACCCGGTTATTGCCGTGTCTAAAGTGGCATTCTTTGCCATTTCGCCTGAATTGCAGCAGTTCATCCTGGCTTTGGTGCAAAGCGGTTTCAACTGATTAATTGACTGATTAATTCAGTTATTACAAAAAAGCCTCCGACTTCGGGGGCTTTTTTATTTTTATCATTTGATAAATGCATTTATAATGGAAGAAATTTTATCTTAACCTTTTAGGTGTTCTCCCGTGGCCATCCATGAAATCCGTCATCCGCTTATCCGCCATAAATTAGGCCTGCTGCGCCGTGCTGAGATCAGCACGAAAAACTTCCGTGAACTGGCGCAGGAAGTGACGATGCTTCTGACTTATGAAGCAACTAAAGATTTGCCGGTATGCGATCATGAGATTGACGGCTGGAACGGCAAAGTTACCGTAGACCGCATTGCCGGCAAAAAAATTACCGTTGTGCCGATTCTGCGCGCGGGCATTGGCATGCTGGACGGTTTTTTAAACTTGATTCCAAGCGCAAAAGTTTCTGTACTGGGCCTTGAGCGCGATGAAGAAACGCTGGAAGCGCGCACTTACTATAAAAAATTAGTGCCGGATGTGCAGAACCGCCTGGCGATGATTATTGATCCAATGCTGGCAACGGGTTCATCGCTGGTGGCGGCGATTGATGTGTTGAAAGCCAGCGGCTGCAAAGACATCCGCGTGATGGTGCTGGTGGCTGCGCCTGAAGGCATTAAGCGTGTTGAAGCTGCGCATCCGGACGTGACTATTTTCACCGCATCAATTGACCAAGGCTTAAATGCCAATGGCTATATCGTGCCGGGCCTGGGCGATGCCGGCGATAAAATTTTCGGTTCAGTGCAGAAAGATTAATTTTTGAATTGAAGCAGAAAGGAGGCTTTAACAGCCTCTTTTTTATATACTGCAACAAAGCGTGTACATATTAGGATCTGTTTATGAAGGCTGAGCAATATCAAGGAAAAGTTAAGCAATATAACGCTGACAAAGGTTTTGGCTTT
>NZ_JAVXCI010000146.1:0-4475 GCF_036659555.1 Acinetobacter sp. | reverse complement strand
AAGACATGCTGATGCAGTTTGAGCAGATGAACAAAATGGGCGGCATGATGGGCTTTCTGGACAAGCTGCCGGGCATGAGCAATGCCGGCATTCAGGATGCGATTGCGCAAGCTAATCCTGAAAAGCAGGTCAAAAAGATGCAGGCGATTATCCAGTCGATGACCGTCAAAGAGCGCCGCAACCCAGACCTGATGAACCCTAGCCGCAAGAAGCGCATTGCAGCCGGCTGCGGCATGGACGTTGTGGAAGTCAATAAGCTGATCAAGCAGCATGCGCAAATGGCGAAAATGATGAAGAAATTTGCCAATCCTTCCGGCATGGCAAAAATGATGAAATCATTGAGCGGCATGCAGAAGCAGTTTGGCGGCGGCGGAGGCATGGGCCCGCTGTTCGGCAATAAAGACCCGAAATAAGGTTTCATCGGTAAAAAAAGCGCGTTCAGCGCTTTTTTTACGCCTAAAGGCTGCAAATGCTTTACAGGCCGGCGGGGGGAGAGCAGCATGAAGCTATTCAATGGCGCTATGCTTGCGCAATTGCAGGCGGTGCTGCTGTTGAATGCGGAAATTGAAGGCTTAAAATAATCCGGGCCGCCGCGCAGGCCGGGCACCGCTTTTGGCGCAGCGCAGCGAATGTTGAAAACAGCAATGATAAGAACAACAGCGCAATGAATAGTCCAGACGCTAAAAAAATTTACATCGTGCATGGCTATAAAGCCTCGCCGAATGACCACTGGTTCCCGTGGCTCAGCCGCAAGCTGCAGCTGGCGGGGCATTTTTCCAAGCGCGTCATGCTGGCGCAGTCCAGCCAGCCGGACTTTGAGGCATGGCAGAAATTCCTTGCGCTGCAGATTCCGGAGCTGGATGAGGACACGATTATTGTTGCACACAGCCTAGGCTGCCTGGCCGCGCTGCATTATTTAAATCAGCGTTTTCAGTCTACTGGCAAAAGCATTAAGGCCGGAATTTTCGTTGCCGGCTTTAAAGCGCCGCTGCCCGGCGCGCCGGAGCTGAACGCCTTTATTCATCAGGCGCGGCTGGACAGCGCCGTGCTGCAGCACCACATGCCGCTTGCATTCAGCCTGCTGTCCTCCAATGACCCGCTTGTGCCGCCGCCGCTGACCCTGCAGCTGGGGCATTTTTTAAACGCGCAAACCTATGAAGTGAAGCAGGCCGGGCATTTTATGCGGGAGGACGGCTATGCCGAGTTTCATGAGGTGTGGGAATTGATCAAGCCTTTATTGGACGGATGAAAAAAGCGCGCAGCGGGGCCGGGCGCTTTCGGGTCTGAAAATTAACCGCTCAAAATCCGGCTGTTAAACTTTTACCGCCGCATTGGCATGAGCAGAATAATGCTGCAGGCCCAGCAGCAGCAGATCCGGCTCGATGGCGGGCGCATAGGCCTGCAGATGCCGGGCGAACAGCGGTGCATCGCCTCCGGTCAGAATCAGCTGGCGCGGCGACTGCTGCAGCACTTTTTCAATGGTGCTGGCCAGGCCCAGCAGGATGCCGTGATGTACCGCATCAATGGTGTTGCGCCCGGGGCTTAAGTCATCAAAGGCCGCATCCGGAATTTTAATGCCTTTGGTATTCTGAATCAGCGAGTCGCGCTGCAGGTATAGGTTCGGCAGAATATAGCCGCCTAAATGCTGCAGGCCATCCGCCAAATCAATGGTCAAAGCCGTCCCGCAGCTGATGATGCAGTACTTCTGCGCAGGGTTCCGGGCTGCGGCCAGCACCTGCAGCCAGCGGTCAATGCCCAGCTGCGCGGGCGCATCATAGCCGCATTTCAGGCCGGCATATTCGGCATGCACCTTGGCGAAAACCACAGGAATGTTCAGGCGCTTGAGGATTTTCTGAATGCGCTCATTGCTTTTGGCATCCTGCACCGAAGACACACCGGCTTTCTGCAGCTTCAGCGCTTTAAAATGCTGGATCAGGCCCAGCAGCAGGTCAGCCGGTGACTGCAGGTGCAGCTCGGCCGCCTGTTCAATGACTTGGCCATTTTCAGTAATCCAGTATTTCAGGCGGGTATTGCCGATATCGAGCCATAAATTTTTCATCGCGTTACTCTTGAACTTACTGCCCGCCGGATGCGCTGGCGCGGCGCAGGCGTCCCTGAAAGAAGTGTTCAGTTCCGCGTTCAGAGGCAATTTCAATCGCGCCGTCATTGCGGATGCCGATGAAAGTGCCTTGGCTGAGGCCTTGAAGGTGCTCAATCTCCACGGCTTCATTTTTGAACGCCGCGCAGTGGTTGAAGCGGGCAGCTAAATTGCAGCTGTCATGGCTGAACCATTCGCCGGCCTGCTGAATCGCCAGATACAGTTCAGCGGTCAGCTGAATGCGGTCAAACTGCGCCAGGCCCAGCTCGGTTAAAGAGGTCGCCGCCTGATCGATGCCGCCCTGAGGCACGGGCAGCGCGTTCAGGCCAACCCCGACTACAGCGCGGTGCGCATCCAGCGGTTCAATCAGAATCCCGCCCCATTTGCCTTGCCTGCTGTACAGGTCATTTGGCCATTTGACTTGCAGCTCCAGCTGGCGCAGGCTTGGCATTTGCAGGATATTTAACGCAATTTCCAGCGCCAGGCGCCCGTCTATGGGTGTCCGCAGATTCAGCAATGTGCTTAAATAGATATTGCCTTCAGGCGAAACCCATTGGCGCTGGCGCTGCCCGCGGCCCTGCGTTTGCCGTACGCTGGCCACGAGCACCTGCTGCACGCCCTTGAGCGCAATTTCACGCACATCATCATTGGTTGATGCGGTAACCGGTTTTAAAAGCAGCACTTCAGGAAGCTGATGGGCCTGGCTGAGGATCTGCTGCAGTAAGCGTGTCTCTTCTAAATCCATTTGAATCTGAGTGTGGAAGAATATTGATGGAGTTAATCATATATTTGCTGATCGGCGCAATCGCTGGTTTTACTGCAGGGCTGTTTGGTGTCGGCGGCGGCTTAATCATTGTGCCCATTCTGTATGTTGTTTTCAGCCAGCTGAACTATGATCCGTCGGTGATCATGCATATGGCGGTGGGCACTTCTTTGGCCACAATTATTGTCACCTCCATCAGTTCGGTCAGCGCGCATCATAAAAAAGGCGCCGTGCTGTGGCATGTTTTCAAAAACTTGGCGCCCGGCCTGGCAGCCGGCTCATTCATTGGCGCAGGCATTGCAGGCTTGATTTCGGGGCAGGGCCTGCAGCTGCTGATCGGCTGCTTTGCGGTGTGGGTGGCGTTTAAAATGTTCCGGGGCGCGGGCATTCCCGCCGATTCGAACAGGCACTTGCCTTCTGCGCCAATGCAGCTGGCGGCCGGCGGCGGCATCGGCATTGCCTCGGCGATTTTCGGCATCGGCGGCGGCAGCCTGACCGTGCCTTACCTGAACCGCAATGGCGTGGTGATGCAGAAAGCGGTGGCGACTTCGGCGGCTTGCGGCCTGCCGATTGCAGCAGCCGGCGCTTTGGGCTTTATGTGGTTCGGCAAGCAGGCGTCGGTGAATGTGCCGAATACCATCGGCTACATTCACATTTATGCCTTTATCGGCATCAGCGTGATGAGCTTCATTACGGCAAAACTGGGCGCAAAAGTGGCGCATCTGCTGTCGCCGGCCATGCTGAAAAAATGCTTCGCCGGCCTGCTGACAGCGGTTGGCAGCTATTTTATTTATCAGGGCGTCAGCCAGCTTTTATTCGGCTGAAACTGCAGCTGCGCCGGACGATTGGCTTTGCAGACGCAAGATTGTCTGACAATGTCATATTCAATTGTGCTGAAAACCGCTTAAATAGCTTTAGATTCGCAGAAATCTAAATCTTGCATTATATGAATAAGAACAAAACGGGAACAGCATGCAGCACGAAGCGGACAGTTTGTCAGAACAGATCGCCAAGCACATCAGCGAGCAGATTATCCGCGGTGAGCTGGTGGAGGGTGAGCGCATTCAGGAATTGCGCATCGCCGCGGAGCTGGATGTCAGCCGCGGCTCGGTGCGTGAAGCGCTGCTGATTTTAGAGCGCACCCAGCTGATTGAGATTTTCCCGCGCCGCGGCGCCGTGGTTGCGGAAATGTCCGCGCTGCAGGTGCGCTCGCTGTTTGACATGGCCTCGCTGCTGCTGGGGCAGATTGTGCACCGCATGGCGGAAACCTGGCGCAGCCATGAAGCTGAGCGCATTCAGCTGCTGTTGGAGCAGCTGGATGCGGAAACCCGCCAAGGCCATACCGAAAAGTTTTATGATCTGATCTTTCAAAGCATGGCGCGCCAGCATGAGATGGTCGGCAATCCTTACTTGATGCGCTATTATCAGGAGTTGCTGCCTTCGCTGCGCCGCAGCTACTTTCTGACGCTGAATATCTCGCGCCGCGAGCTGCAGGAATCTTCCGAGCTGTTCAAGCTGGTGACGGATGCGGTTTTAATCCGCAAGCCGCAGCAGGCCGCGTTATTTATGGAAGATTTTTGTCGACACTTGCGCAACCTTGTGTTGGAATCTCTG
>NZ_JAVXCI010000145.1:0-4532 GCF_036659555.1 Acinetobacter sp. | reverse complement strand
AAAGTCATGCGCATGAATAGAGCCTTAACATTTAAAAAATATTAATAAATTATGCCGTCATGCTAACATGAGCGCAGTCTTTCATGCCACGTTGAAATCATGTCAATTGAGAAATTTAGCTTAGAAAAAGTCTTATCTGTACACCGTTGGACCAGCACTTTATTCAGCTTTACCATGACGCGGCCGGCGCATTTTAAGTTCACGGCAGGGCAGTTTGCCCGCATCGGCTTAAAAGCGGGAGATGATTTAGTGGTGCGGGCTTACTCTATAGTGTCCTCGCCATTTGATGAAACTTTGGAATTTTTCTCAATTGTGGTGCCGGACGGCGCATTTACTTCCAATCTGCAGCATCTGCAGGTTGGCGATGAGCTGTATTTGGAAAAAATCCCTTACGGCTTTTTAACCTTGGCGCGCTACCAGCTGCCGCTGCCGCAGGATCTCTGGCTTCTGGGAACAGGCACAGGCTTGGCGCCGTTTTTATCCATGCTGCAGGACTTTGAAACCTGGCATAAATATCAGCAGATCAATCTGGTTTACAGCGTGCGCACTGAAGCTGAATTGGCCTATGCGGAGCGGATTGAAGAAATCGCTGCGGTTTTTGGCGAAGGGCATCAGGGTTTCCGCTTTATTCCGGTGATCACCCGTGACCCGCATGCGCCGCTGCATGAGCGCCTGCCGGCGCTGATTGGCAATGGCGCGCTGGAACAGGCGGCCGGCTTGGCGCTGAACCCTGCAAGCAGCCATGTCATGCTGTGCGGCAACCCGCAGATGGTGGAAGACACGAAAGAGGCGTTAAAAGCACGCGGGCTGACCATGAACCGGCGCGGCGAAGGCAATATTGCGGTGGAGAACTACTGGTAGGCTGAAATCCATCTTCCTGACGGCAGCGGACATATCGCTGAATTCTAAAGTCTGTATAAAGCCAAAGGGAATTTCATAGGCACAAAAAAACCTCCGTTTCAGAGGTTTTTTTGCGCAGCTGCATCATTTAATGCACAAACATATCCATATAATCGCGGATTTCCTGAATGGCGGAGTCAACATCCGCCGTGAGCCAAGTCGGCTCAAAAAGGCCGGCATAATGATCCAGACGCTCTTGAGGCACCACCAGGCGCACCGGGCATTCTTCTTCCAGCAGGCGCCAGGGAATAATCGGCACTTCATTGTCCAGAAAAGCCGTCACATTGCGTATGTCAATAATCATCGCATTAATGCAGTCTGGAAAAGGCATGACAGAAAACTCTTCTGTGCGGCGCCGGAAAAATTCCAGATCTCCCCATTTCAGGACATAGCTTGGCTTATTGAATTCAATGATTCCAATCAGATGCTGATCACGGGTGTAGTGCAAAGCGCATTGATAAGTGACGTCAGTGTCAAGATCAAGCGTCGCACTTTGCTGACGGTACGCCATAAATACTCAGGACATCAAAAATAAGGTGGACAATTATAGCCCATTTCCCGCCAAGAGGGCAGTATTTTGGCGCAATGGGCAGCTGCGGGCAATCCGTCCGGAAAATGCCGGCGCCGCATTGCTCAGGATCGGGCTGCAATTTCCTGCCGGCCTGCGCGCGCGGCGGCTGATTGAATTTACAAGACTTCACTATCCTGCAATGGTTCTTCACACATGCTGGCATAAGGGCTTGCTAGTATAAAAAAACAGCAATTGGATCATAAAAGTGAGGGGAATTATGACGCATGATTTTAATAAACCGCCCCATACTTCGAGTTCAGAAGAAACAACTCAGAAGAAACGCATCCCTGTTTATATTTTAGCTTTAGTGGGCATATTTTTTGTAGCGCTGCTGGTTTATATGTTTGCAGACATTAAGCCGGATGCGAATGATGCGCCTCCGGGGCATCCTAATCCGCAAGCGCAGCAGGCCGCGCCAAGTCATGCGCCTGCAGGCGGTGAAAGCGCTGTCAAAAGCGGCAATGCTTCGGGCGGAGCGAATTATTAGCTGCGCAGCTGTAACGCGGTTGTCTAAATTAAAAGCCTTAGCGCTCAGCTGAGGCTTTTTTGCAAGCGCTTGTGCTCTTTTGTTGTAGTTCTGCAGTCTAAGGTTGATTAAAAAACAGTCAAAACCTAAGGTTGATTGGAAAGCGCATAAGGTTTGACCGGACACAGGATATCCGCAGAAAAATAGGCAAAGCTATAACAAAGAGGGCGTAAAAATGAATGATTATTCTGGAAGCCCAGGCGGGCGTTTTGATGCCATATACTACTGGGATCAATTCCACCCCATACTGAGCGCTGTGGCGATTCTTTTTATTGGCTGGATTGTGGCCCTGCTGGTGGCAGCCGGCATCAAGAAAGCGCTGCAGAAATTAGGCGCCGATCAAAAGCTTTCAAGCGCAACGGGGCACCGTTCTAATATTGAGAGCATTATTTCCCGTGTTGTGTTCTGGATTATTTTAATTATTGCGGTCATTGGCGCCTTGAATGTGCTGAACTTAACCAGCGTCAGCGGGCCATTCAGCAGTATGATCCAGCAGTTCCTGCTGTTTATTCCGCAATTGCTGGCTGCAGCCGCAGTGGGCTTTATCGGCTGGATTGCGGCGAATTTGGTGAAAGCCGGTTCGCAAAAGCTGCTGAATAAAACCCGGCTGGATGAAAAGCTCAGTGCGGAAGTCGGCGTCAGTCCGGTCAGTGAAAACATCAGTGAAATCGCTTACTGGCTGATTCTGCTGCTGTTTCTGCCGATTGTTCTGTCCATTTTAGGCTTAACCGGCCTGCTGCTTCCAATTCAAAACATGGTGAATGAGGCGGTGCTGTACTTGCCGAATATCTTTATAGCGGGCGTGATTGTTTTTGCCGGCTGCATTTTGGCGAAAATTGTCCGCGGCATTATTGAAGGCCTGGCCGGCAGCTTAAACCTGCAGCAGCAGGCTGAAAAAATCGGCTTATTTAAAAACTCCAATCTGCCCCATCTGCTGGGTTCATTTGTGTATGCTGTGGTCATTATCACCGCGCTGATCATTGCATTTGAAGCGCTGGGCATTGAAGCGATTTCTCAGCCGGCAACCGCCATGCTGCATGAAATCATGTTTGCGATTCCCAATATCATCGCTGCCGGCCTGATCCTGATTCTGGCGTATATTGTTTCGCGCTTTGTGGCCAAGCTGGCGGCGGAAGTCATTGCAGGCACTGGCGTTGACAGCCTGCCGGGAAAACTGGACGCGCAGCGCTTCTTGGGCGCAACCAAGCTGTCTGATGTTGTTGGCTATTTAATTGTGTTCTTTACCATGCTGTTTGCGGTGTCTGAAGCGGCCAGCCGCTTGGGCTTCGATCAGATCAGCGCTTTAATCGCCATGTTTATTCAGTTTGGCGCAAATATCCTGCTCGGCGCGGTGATTCTGGTGATTGGCTTCTGGCTGGCCAATATCGTAGCGAATGTGGTGCAGCGCGGCGAATACAACAGTTCACGCTGGCTGGGCAGTTTAGTGCGTGTGCTGATCATGGGGCTGGTGGTGGCCATGGGGCTGCGCGCAATGGGCATAGCCGATTCGATTGTCAATCTGGCCTTTGGCCTGACGCTTGGCGCGGTTGCGGTTGCATTTGCGCTGGCCTTCGGTTTAGGCGGGCGCCAGCCTGCGGAGCGTGTGCTGACGGATTTAATTGATAAAGCCAAGAAAGAGGGCTGCCAGCCGAATCCGGTCAAAGATCAGGCGCGCGCCTGCGGTTTCGGCATGCCGGCAGCATCGGCTCAGGTTCCGGCGGATGACGGCTATCCGGTGCGCCAGACAAAAGCGCCGGGCGTGGCGGAGAAGGAAACGGCAACGCCCGATCAGCTGGATGTCAATCCGGCTCAGGCGCCAATCAACAATCCCTATGGCTCTACGGGAGAAGATGAAAAAGGTGTTGATGCGCGCACGAATAAAGATGACCCCAAATAACCTGTTCAATGCTTAATGGATCGGCCACTCTAGGGTGGCCCTTCCTATTTTTACGTGAGGTGAATCATGCCGAAAAAAGCGCCCCATAAGTTTTTGGCGCCCATTATTATTGCCGGAATCACCGCCGGCTTTCTCGCCAGCGCCTGTAAATTCATTTTTGCAATGAAAAAACGCGCCGAAACAGCGCCTGATGAAATGCTTATGAAAAATAGTGAGAAAGAAAATGAAAAAAGTGTTTGAAAATTAAACATTGTTTGATACTTTCTAAAGTATTGAAGCTAAGAATGTTTTATCAGGCATAAATGCTTAGTTTTAATTATACGGAAATATATGCGCATTATGCTGAGTCAATGAATGACAAAAAACGAGGGTTAAAACAATGTTTAATAAACTAATTTCAACTTTAAAAGCAAAAGCGCCGGTTCAGGCGTCATCTCATGCTGCGCTGGCTGCGGCGAAAATGGAGCAGGCGGTGAGCCGTCTTGCAGCTTCAAAGAAAATTGCATTATTCCAGACCGATTATTTGGAATAAAATACTCTATTAAATTTCTTGCATAAATCAAAAAATGATCATTAATTGGCAATGAAATTAATATTGAAAGTTCCTTCTCTTGCGCCATATATGGCTCAGGGAGAAG
>NZ_JAVXCI010000144.1:0-4689 GCF_036659555.1 Acinetobacter sp. | reverse complement strand
TCTAAAGCAAAAGCAGAAAGAAGCGAAGAAAAAACAGCATCAAGTACAGGTGAAGGAAATCAAGCTGCGCCCGGGTACAGATGTCGGTGATTACAACGTGAAACTGCGCGCCATCATCAAGTTCCTTGAAGAAGGCAACAAGGTGAAAATCACCTTGCGTTTCCGCGGCCGTGAAATGGCTCACCAGCAGCTGGGTCTGGCTCAATTGCAGAAAATTGAAGCAGATGTGGCTGAGTGCGGTGTAGTTGAACAGATGCCGAAAATGGAAGGCCGTCAAATGGGCATGCTGCTTGGTCCTAAAAAACGCAAGTAAGCATCATCCCTTGATGAGAAAAGCGCTGCATTGGCAGCGCTTTTTTTATGCCTGCACGTTTTGCCGGCAGGGCAAGGCGCAATAAAGCCCCGCGTGCGGGGCTTCATGCTGCGGCTGCTTATTCAGCCTGCGGAGATGCAGCCTGTTCGGTCTGGCGGCCAATCGGAATTTGGCGCGGCAGCTTTTCTTCAGGAACAATCCGCTGCAGGTCAATTTTCAATAAGCCGTTGGTATAGTCGGCGCGCTGCACTTCAATATGCTCATCCAGGCGCAGCGACAGTTTAAATGAACGGCGCGCAATGCCTTTATGCAGATATTCTGCGGTACTGTCATCGGCCTGCTCGGAGTGTTTGCCGGAAATCGTCAGCAGCTGGTTTTCCAAATGAATGGCAAGCTCATTTTCTGCAAAGCCGGCGGCGGAAATGACAATGCGGTATTCATTGCCGCCGGTTTTTTCAATATTGTATGCCGGATAGTTCGGCGTTTCGCTTTGCATAGCGTAGTCAAACAGATCGTTTAAACGGTCAAAGCCGATGCTGCGGCGGAAGAGGGGGCTTAGGCTTAAATTACTCATTGATAGAACCTCCTGCGTTTAGCAAAGTTATATAAATAAGAAACTTATACTGCCGTATTTGCAGTGGCGGCAGCTTCAGCAATATCGGCTGATCATTGCTGTACTTTTAATATCGGTATGCCCTGAAAAATTTCAAGAGATAAAATCAATATTTGAAAAATTATCCTATGCTGATAATTCTGCTGTAAATACAAAGTTTGATATTCATATTTTCAGATTCCAATTTCAGTTTAACTTAATGTTTCTTCACTGAAATCATGCTATAAAAGCGATGAGAACGCGACAATGCGCACTAAAAAGAGAAAAGCGGCAGGATCTCCACATGATTGATTTGTACTATTGGGGCACGCCCAACGGACATAAAATTACCATTGCCCTGGAAGAAATGGGCTTGGATTACCAGATTTTTCCGGTCAATATTTTAGAAAATGATCAGTTTCAGCCGGATTTTTTAAAAATATCGCCGAACAATAAAATTCCCGCCATTGTGGATCAGGACGGCCCGCGCGGCGAGCCGATTTCAGTGTTTGAGTCGGGCGCCATCCTGCAGTATCTGGGCCGCAAAACCGGCCTGTATTATCCTGAAGATGAGTTTGCGCGGGTTGAGGTGGAACAGTGGCTGATGTGGCAGGTCGGCGGCTTAGGGCCAATGCTGGGGCAGAATCATCATTTCAGCCGTTTTGCGCCTGAACGCATTCCCTATGCCACCGAACGCTATGTAAATGAAACCAAGCGCCTGTATAAAGTGCTGAACAATCAGCTGATTGGGCAAAAATATGTGGCCGGCGCGTACTCAATTGCCGATATGGCGATTCTGCCGTGGATTCTGCGAAGCGAATGGCAGCAGATTCAGCTGGAGGATTATCCCTATGTCAAAGAGTATGTGGAGCGCCTGACTGCGCGCCCAGCCGTGCAGAAAGCTTTAGCGATAAAGGTCTGATGAATTGCTCCGCCGCCCAGTTATGCTAAGATGCGGGCAAGAATGAATGAAAACCACCCAATGATGCGGTGGTTTTTTATTGGATGGGATGGATGAAAGCATTTTTTTTAAATTTAACCAAGATTGTCGAAAATAACCCGCGCGTCTATTTTGCGGTGATTGCCGGCATCGCTGTATGCCTGATGCTGTTTATTGCAGAGGCGGCGCATATTCAAAAGCTTGCGGAAGCAGCCCAGACTCAGGATCAGGCTGCGCTGCGGGAAATCCTGCAGCCGGTTGCCTCGCGCTATGCGTGGTCACGCATTTTAGCCCTTGCCGTGATGCTTTTCTGGTCGAGTGCGGAATACCGCAAGACCAAAAAGCAGCTGGGGCTGTGACTTTTAAATGACGGCGCTTTTGCTGCTGTTTCTGTCCGCATTCGGCGCGGCCACTCTGCTGCCTTTGCAGTCGGAAGCGGTATTGCTGGGCCTGCTGATGCAGGGCAGCCATCCGGCGGGGATGCTGATTGCAGCTGCCAGTTTGGGCAATATTCTCGGCTCCTGCGTGAACTGGTGGCTGGGCCTGAAAATAGAGCATTATAAGGATAAAAAGTGGTTTCCTGTTTCGGCAGGCAAAATGCAGCAGGCGCAGGGGATTTATCAGAAATACGGCTTTTGGTCACTGCTGCTGAGCTGGGTGCCGGTCATCGGCGACCCCATTACCCTGATTGCCGGCCTGCTGAAAGAAAATTTCCCGCGCTTTCTGCTAATGGTGAGCATTGCGAAAATCGGGCGCTATCTTTGCATTTACCTGCTGTTTCTTGGGCTGATTTAACGCTTCACGCCGTCAAAATAATTGCCTTATGAAAGTTCCTGCCGGCGCGGCGGTTTCCTGCTGAAGCGCTGTCTGGGACGAGCGCTCTGCAGGCATTCATTGCGGGCAATCCGATAATTTAAAAATAATGCGGTCTTCAAAGCTTAATTTCCCCCACTGCAGGAAATGCCGGGGCGCATCAATCCGCGCATCCTGCAGGGCGCCGATGACCATTTGATCTATCTCGGCAATGCCGGAGCTTTGGCTGATCCGGATGCCGGAAATCTGCGCATTTCTGGCTACTTTAAATGCAAAGCGCACTTCACGGTCTGCACCCTCCAGCAGGGGCATGGCCAAGGCCAGCTTCGGCAGCTGCAGATATTGGAACGGAACAGGCTGATTGGCCAGCTGCTTCCGGATATTTTCCGATTTAAATATGTAGCGGCAGACATAAGGCTGAGGCTTTCTGGATTTTTGCGTACTGGAATAATCATTCGCTTCAAATAAGAAAGGCTGGGATGCTTTAACCGGATAGCGCACGCCGTTTTCAGCATAAGGCCTAAAGCGGGCCAGCTTTATGGCCCTGATGACCTTTTCATCCAAGTCCGGCAAGCCGGAACTTTGCTGGATGCGCACAGCGGTGATTTGGCCTGCAGTATCGGCTTCAATTGCGGCAACTACATTTCTTGGCTTGCCTTCCAGATCACCCGGCATAATGCGCACGCGGGGCGGCCGGCTCCAGCTGAGGCCCGCCGAAGTGCCTATATTGACCTGCTTAGGCTGGGGCTGGGCGGCCGCAGCCTGATCTGAAGCTGCCTGCAGCTGCGCGCCGGCGCCTAAGATCAATGCTGCCAGCAGCTGCTTTTTTATAAAATTCATCATCATGCTTATTCTTTTAAGAGGGGCGTTTTGAGCGCTGAAAGGTTCAAATCCCCAGCGCCAATCTTGCGGATTTTAAGGCTATTGGCAATTGTTCAGCTTGAACTGAACTTCATCCTTAAAGCTGGACTGTTTATACAGCCACAAGGTGCGGGCGGTGCGCTTTACCGAAATTTGGCTGCCGGACAGCGCTTGCGCAACTTGCTGGTCCAGGGCATAGATGCCTGAACCCTGCCGGATCTTCACTTTCCTGACGCTGCCATGCTTGTCCGCCTTAAAGCTGAATTTCACCGTGCGGTCGTGGCCATTTAACTGTTCAGCATCAAGCTCAAGCTGTGGCTGCTGCAGATACTGAAATGCTGTCCGCTTTTCATTCCGCTGCGCCTGCCAAACCTTCGAATTGAATTCATAGGCGCAGTTTCCGGCATTTTTATCCGTCAATTTCAGGTTGAATGCCTGATAGCCGATCTGCGGCGCAGGCTTGCCGCCTTCAATATGTGGCTTCACTTCGGCTTTTTCCACCGCGCGCACTAAAATCTGATCCAGCCCTTGAATGCCGGTGCTTTCTTCGACCGTTGCTTCCTGCACATTGCCGTTTTCGTCGGCAAATACGCGGATAATGGCCGCCCGGCTCTTTTGATTCAAGTCTTCATTGCTGTAGTTCGGCTGCGGAAACTTGGCCCATTGAATGCGGGTGGTTAAATGCGCGGGCAGCACATCGATGCTTTGCGCCGGCAGCTGATGGACTTTTTTAGGCGGTGCGCTGTAGGCCGCGCTCAGCGGAAAGCCGAGCAGAACAGATAAGCACAGAATTTTTTTCATAGGGCAGGATCTTCAACCACTCGAAGAGGAGCATTGGCCAATATTGAAGCGCAGTATTTCCTGAATTGGAAATGCTGGCAAGTCTAAATCTTAAATAATGCTTATTTTTCTGCAGCTTTGGCGCTGCCTGAGGCAAATGCGCTGTGCTGGCTGGAAACGGATATGGCCTGCAGTTAATGCTTTGAATCGGCGCCGGCATTCCTGCAGCGGGTCAGATCATTATGTGGCGGTTATGGGAAACAGGGCAGAGGCGGCCGCGGCTGGATTTTAATTTCCGATGATGCTTTTGTTTTAACCGGAGATGGATTAGAATACCGGCTCCCTTACCTGCAGGTCGTTTTTGCAATGGTGCAGACGTTCCGAACAGGT
>NZ_JAVXCI010000143.1:0-4744 GCF_036659555.1 Acinetobacter sp. | reverse complement strand
GCACTCTGGCTGCGCGCCTCAGCTATTACCATGCGGCGTCGGATGGGCTGCTGTCCTGTCTGCCGCTGCAATTGATTTTAAGAGGCAAGTCCACCGTGCAAAGCTATCGGACTCCGGTGTATTACGTAGACTTGACGCTGCGTGACGGCATTAGCCTGCAGAACGCAATTATTTCAGCGAAGGAGATTGATCAGCAAAGTAAAGACGCAGGCTTTAATCAGGATGCTTTAGATCAGATGGCAAGGCAGAGTTATGATAATGCACAGTTTGATGTGGATGGAGAGGAGGAAGTGGAGATTGTTGAGGAGTTTTATTCAGGTTCTGAATCAGTTGAGGAGCAGAAAGCTGTGGGAGTCAAGCAAGCCGATGGATTTATTCAGGATATTCAGCAAGGATTGCAGAGAAGTGTGAGGGCGGAGAATTGAATAATAGGCCATCTAAACTTATTTGTTTAGATGGCCTATAGAGAAGTTTTTTATCATATTGTTTTTTAACATAAATATGATAAAGTTATTAATATTTAAAAAGAAGTTTTTATCGGTATCTTGTGCCTGCTTTCCAAAAGTGTACCGGCTGACATTGGTGGCAATAGTTGCAAGTTCATGTAGTTGATTAAGCACTCTCTTATGAGCTTGCGGAGAGTTTTTATTTGTTTTTGAAATGCAAAAAAATAATTGAATTTTAATATTTTTTGTCTTTTTTGGGTATTCAGTACCTTGAATGATAAAATTTCCATGTTCTAAAGAGATTTTACCTTTTGATTGGTAAATCCGTTTTTTTGATATGCGAATAAAAACATTTCGGGGCTGCAGTAGCATTATCACAATGCTAATCTGCTGCAGTCCTGCAATTTATCATGAAGGCAGTTTAAGTCATTTACAATATGTAATGATTTTGCAACAATTAAATATAATTAATGCTGTTGCTGCTTATAATTATCATGCCGATTCTAAAACCAAATAAAATCTCTCTAGCCATTTTTTTCACACTTTTGGGGGCGTCAGCTTACGCAGCGGATGCCGCGCAGCAAAGCGCAGCCATCAGCGCCGACCAGCAGATTCGGCAGCAGCAGCGCGCTGAAGCGCTTGAAAAAACACTTCAGCCTGAGTCAGCAGTGCATCTGGGTTTAGAGCAGAAGCTGCAGGCTGCGCCGCAATTCCAGTATTTAACCTCGCACAGTGAAAAGATCTGCTTTGACATTAAAAAATTCGTACTGACTGGCGATGATGCGCGCCAGTTTACTTTTGCAATGCGCTCAGTGACTCAGGGTGAGCATAATCTGATCGGCCGGTGCATTGGCGTGCAGGGATTGAATCAGGCGCTGGGCCTGATCCAGAATGACATCATCAGCCATGGCTATGTCACGACACGGATGCTTCTGCCACAGCAGAATATTGCATCCGGCATTATTCAGCTGCAGGTGATTGCAGGCAAAGTGGGGCAGGTTAAGTTTGCGGAAGGCGCGTCAAAGCGCGCGCATAAATTCAATGCTTTGCCTGTGAAGCCTGGCGACATTCTGAACATCCGCGGTATTGAGCAGGGGCTGGAAAATTTCAAGCGCGTGCCGACCGTTGAGGCTGACTTTAAAATTCAGCCTTCAGAGCAGCGGACTGAACCCGGCTACAGTGATCTGGAATTGGCCTGGCGGCAGTCCAAGCCTTACCGCATCCACTTAGGGGTGGATGATGCAGGTTCAGATTCGACTGGGAAATATCAAGGGACTGCGACACTATCACTCGACAATTTGTTAACCGCCAATGATCTGTTTTACGGAAGCTACAATCATGATTTGGGCGGCGGCGATTCAGGCCGGCGCGGGGCAGACGGCTATTACCTCAGCTACAGCATTCCGCTGCATTACTGGCTGTTCAGCAGCAGCTTCAGCCGGTCCAGCTACTATCAGACGGTTGCTGGCGCAAGCCAAAGCTATGAATACAGCGGCGACAGCAGGCTGATCAATGCTGAGCTGTCCCGCGTGATTTACCGCGATGCGCGCCGGAAAACAACGGCATCTGCCGGCGGCTGGATTCGGGAGTCGCAGAACTTCATTGAAGATGTAGAAGTGGAAGTGCAGCGCCGTAAAACCAGCAGGCTGGACGGCGGGCCTTGCGCATACCGAATATTTATCTAACGCGACTTTAAGCGGCGGCGTGACATACAGGCGCGGCACAGGCGCATTTTCCGCCCTGCGCGCACCGGAAGAGGATTTCGGCGAAGCTTACAGCCGTACCGGCATACTGCAGGCGAATGCCAGCCTGCAGGTGCCGTTTAACGCGGGTCAGCAGCGGCTGCAATATGCGGCTGAATGGCGCGCCCAATACAGTAAAAAGCCCTTAACCCCGCAAGACCGGTTTTCCATCGGCAGCCGCTATACCGTCCGGGGATTTGACGGCGAGCAGACGCTCATGGCAGACAGCGGCTTTTCAGTGCGCAATGAAATCAGCGGCTCAATGTTTAAGCTTCCGATGCAATGGTACACCGGCATTGATTACGGTGAAGTCGGCGGAAAAACCGCTTATGAGCCGAATCCATTGGCGGGCACCAGCCTGCTTGGGGCGGCGGCAGGCTTGCGCGGCCAAGTTTTAAAGTCGGTCAGCTATGACGTGTTTATCGGCGCGCCGCTGAAAAAGCCGGAGCACTTTAAAACGGACAGCGTCACGTCAGGATTCAGCCTGAACTGGATGTATTGATTCTAAGCACTGGCCGTATTGCGGCATGAATAAATTTAAAAGATATAAAAAAATTGGGGTAAGACATCATGAATAAGAACCGCTTCCGCGTGATCTATAGCCAGGCCCGCGGCATGTTTATTGCTGTGGCGGAAACTGTAAAAAGCAGAACGAAAACAGCGGGCCAGCCAAGCGCCGCGCAAGATCCGGATGATATACCTTCAAATGGGATGAACAGCTATAAAAAACTGAATCCATTGCATTTTGCGGTGATCAGCCTGCTCGGCTCAGTGATTTATACAGTGCCGCTGAACAGCATTGCCGATACTCAAATTATTGCGGATAGGTCGGCCCCCCATTCTCAGCAGCCGACAATCCTAAATACAGGCAATGGCCTGACCCAAGTCAATATCCAGACGCCAAGCGCCGGCGGCGTATCGCGCAATACCTATACGCAATTTGACGTCGGGCAGGAAGGCGCAATCCTCAACAACTCGCGGAATAATGCGCAAACCCAGCTTGGCGGCTGGGTGCAGGGCAACCCGTGGCTGGCCAAAGGCGAAGCCAAGGTTATTCTGAATGAAGTCAACAGCAGCAATCCAAGCCAGCTTAGAGGCTATCTGGAGGTTGCCGGCAAGTCTGCGCAAGTGGTGATCGCCAATCCGTCCGGCTTAGTCTGCGACGGCTGCGGGGTGATCAATGCAGGCCGCTTCACTTTAACCAGCGGCCAAGCGGTGATGAATCAGGGCTATCTGGAATCATTCCGTGTCCGTGAAGGACAGGTGACCATTGAAGGCAAAGGCTTGAACGGCAGCTTGACGCCTTATACGGATATTTACGCACGCGCGCTGAATATTAATGCAGGCGTGTATGCCAATGAGCTGAATACAGTGCTGGGTCAAAATGACATTCAAGTCAAAGATCAGGCTGTGCCTCAGGTAAGTATGGCTGTTTCAAATTTAAGCACAGCGGCCAATACGCCTAACTTTGCCTTGGATGTTGGGCAATTAGGCGGGATGTATGCCGGCAAGATTTTCCTTGTCGGTACTGAAAATGGCTTAGGGGTACGCAATGCCGGCTCAATCAATGCTGCGGCAGGCCAGCTGACTTTGAATGCCAATGGTGATTTGGTCAATACGGGTAATATTATTGCCAATAAGGATCAAATCCAGCTGCAAGCAAAAGATGTAAAAAATACGGGGAATATCAGCAGTGCAAGCGCTCAAGTCACTTTGCAAAGCCAGAATTTGGATAACTCTGGTTTAATCAGCAGTGCGGATGAGCTTCATTTAAAACAGTCTGGACAAAGCAAAAACTCCGGCAAGCTGAACGCTGCGCGCATTGCGCTGGAGGCCAATCAGCTGATCAACACAGGTGCTATTCAGCAGACGGGATCACAGGCATTGGATTTGCAGGCCGCTGAGGTCAGCAACAAAGCCGGTAAAATTGGCATAATGGCTGCTAGCGGAAGCGCTGGAGGAACAGGCACAGGAAATCCGGCAGCGCCTGATGCTGAGCCTCCTGTCAATCAAGCGCAGGACGGCGGCAGTTTGGGGGTTGCTGATACTTCCAGCTTGCCTGTGAAGACTTTCGAAAAGGGATTCATCCGCACGGCGCAAAGCTTAAATAATGACAGCGGTAAAATCGAAGCCAATGGCGGTGTTGATCTAAAGACGCAGTCAGGCCTGGATAATACCGGGGGCCAGCTGCAGCTGGGACAGCTGGAAGTTCGGGGCAATCAATTTATTAACCAATCCGGTCAACTCATTGTTGATCAAGCCAATATTCAAACACTCAGCATTAATAATGAAAAGGGCTCATTATTTGCCAATCAAGGCTTGGAGCTGAACAGTCAAATATTTAATAACAAAGACGGTAAGGTGCAGGCCCTGGGTGCTGTTTATATTCAAAACACGGGTGAGCTGAATAATCTGCAGGGGTTTATTGCAGCACAGCAATCCATTGACCTTAAAACAGGGCAGTTAAATAATACGCAAGGTACGCTATATTCTGAAAAAAATAATATAAAGATCCAAGCGCAAGATCACATTAATAATACTTCAGGCATTATTCAG
>NZ_JAVXCI010000142.1:0-5023 GCF_036659555.1 Acinetobacter sp. | reverse complement strand
CGCCTATCTCGTCGGTATGGGGTGCATTCTAGAGGATTTATAAATCATTGCAAGCGCTTTTAACCACTTGCTTTGCTGTGTGTTTCTTTTTTATGCGCCAAAATAGCGCAACCCCATAAGAAACAAACCATAAGCTTTTAATTTTAAATAAGAAATATTGCATATTTATTTCTGCTATATTTTTTGCTTATTTCTGCGCTGCCGGCGCTTTTATCTTCACGCTGTGTATAAGCACAGGAACCTGAGGCACATTCTGGTGCACGCCGCGGTTGATTGCCGGCACTTTTTCAATTTTATCGACCACATCCATGCCTTTAATGACTTTGCCGAATACAGCATAGCCCGCATTCATCGCGCTTTTATTCAGGAAGTCGTTATCGACGGTATTAATGAAGAACTGGCTTGCCGCCGAATTTGGGTCGTTGGTGCGCGCCATCGCCAAAGTGCCGCGGGTATTTTTGAGGCCATTATAGGATTCATTCTTGATCGGCGCTTTCGCCGGCTTTTCTTCCATCTGCGCATTCATGCCGCCGCCCTGAATCATAAAGCCGGGGATCACGCGGTGAAAAATCGTGCCGTTATAAAAATCCGCTTTTGCATAATCTTCAAAGTTCTTTGCGGAAACCGGCGCCTTGTCATTAAAAAGTTCAATTTCAATTGTCCCCTGACTGGTTTTCATTTCCACAATGGAATTATCAGCCCAGGCATTCAGGCTGATCATTGCAGCTGCGGCGAAAAGCGCTTGTTTTAACATTTGTTAACTCATCTATTTATGTTGTACTTGTCTCTGTATGCATTTTAGTCTTTCATGAAAAATAAAGCAGTATTTCTGCGCCATGAAAACGAGAAAAATAATGCAACAGAATTTTCCGGCACCGGATGCCTTTTTATATCCACCCCCTTGGCATATGCAGGGCGAGGCTTTTATTTTGAATTACTGGCTGACGCCCTCCTTTATACAGCAGGCGCAGAATTTCCGCCTGGCGCCCTCTGCACTGGGACGCGCTGTGCAGGTGCTGCTGGTGCGCTGCCGCAGCTCTCCGGTTGGGCCTTATGATGAGCTGCTGATTTTAGACCATCCTTTAATGGCGAAAAGGCGCCTGAGCTCAATTCCTAAAATTTTCGTATCGGCTGAAATCGCCGCAGCCCATGGCCAGCAGCGCTGGGGCCTTCCGAAAGAGCTGGCGCGGTTTGAATGGGATGAGCAGGGGCAGGATGTCAGCTGCGCCATTCATTTTAACCGGCAAAGCATGGCGCTCCGCTTGAGGAAAATAAAAAAGCCATGCTCGTTTTATATCAACAGCCACCATCTTCCGGCGGCTATGCTGAAAATCAGCCAGGCGCAGCAGGGAAAGCGCTATCAGTTTTCCCCTCAGTTCCGCAGCCATTTCTCCAGGCTGCTTTCCGCGCAATGGCAGGACACGCAGGATATTTTCCCGGATTTTTCGCAAGCCAGGTATCTGCAAAGCTTTTATGCGCCGGAATTCGCACTGGCGCTTCCTGAAGCCGCATGCAGCGCAAACAGCAGAGGGTGTTTCACGTGAAACACCCTGCCGGGCATTCAGCCGGCTTTTTTGTCCCAGAACCTGCGGAAATTCCTGCCGGTATCGGCCAGGTATTTTCTGGCGCGCAATGACACCGGCGTTAGATTAATGAAGCCATGCGCCTGATCGGCATATTCCTGATAATGCACTTTCACACCCTGCTGGCGCAGCTTATGCGCATAAATCTCCGCTTCGTCATGCAGCGCATCATGCCCGGCGGCGACAATATAAGCCGGCGCCAATTTTTCAAATTTTCCATAGGTCGGTGAAATCAGCGGGTCATTCAGCGCCACCTGATGCTGTTCGGCATAATAGGCCGTCACATAGCCGATATCCTGCCCGGTCAGCACCAGCCCGTCTTTATAGGCATAAAATGAGGGATGGCGGCTTTGGAAATCCAGAACCGGATAAATCAGCAGCTGCGCATGCGGCGCATAGGCTTTTTTTGCGGCGCGCTGCGCAACCACCGCTGCGATATTGCCGCCGGCGCTGTCCCCCGCCACAGCAATGCGCCCTTTTAATATTTTCAGCTGGCGGCTGTTTTGAAACACCCAGGCCAGCGCATCTTCACAGCATTGAATCAGCTGTTTGGGGCTGGCTTCAGGCGCTAAAGGATAGTCAATGCTCAGCACCTGCGCCTTGGCATGCAGCGCCAGCAGCCTGCAGGCTTCATCATGCGTATCCAGATTGCCCAGCACAAAGCCGCCGCCATGATAGAACACAATCATCGGCAGCTTTTTATTCGGCGCCGGATGATAGTGGCGCGCAAACACCGTCCCGCTTTGCAAAGGCAGGCGCAGGTCTTCGACCTGCCTGAGCGGCGCCGGCCTGGCTTTCAGCGCCTGCATCTGCAGCGCAAAGGCCTTGCGCGCGCGGGGCACATCTGCGCCAATAAAGCCGGTTTTGCCCTGCTTCAGCTGCGCAGCCATCATGCATTTGATCAGCGGATCCAGCTCAGGAAAAACAAACGGATAGCCCAGCCCTTTGGCCAGGCCTTCCTGCACAAAGCCGGGCAGCCGGTCCAGCGCGCGGATGGCCGCGCCCTGGCCTTTTTCCAGCAGCGCCTGCAGCCTGTGATTCAGCGCAGTCATCGCAGAACTCCTTTTCATTCTTGATTGTTTTGATGCAGCCGGCCCTTATGCAGCCCTGTTCTTATTATGCCGGTTCAGGCCTTTCAACACAGGGCAGGCCCCAGCCTAAGCTAAGCCGGTTTTAGGCGCTTGTCATTGACAATTTGCCTTTAATTTCCGGCGTTTTCTGCAGCTCCAGCAGGGCGCAGGCGCCTGGCGGAAGTGCCGGCGCGCTGCAAAACAGGACCTCTCTGCCTGATGAAATTATTCCCTGACTGCTGAATTCCCCTGAAATCATCAGAATTTTTTATAAAAACCTGCATTTAATGGCAGCCTCCGCTTGAATTTTTACAGCCAGCCCCGACCTCTTTAATAATTATGAAATTCTGCAAACTCATGGCAGTTCAGAATGAACGCTGTCAGCATTGACGCAAAAGGAACTGTACATGTTTAAAAACCCATTTAAACGGAGCAAATCAATGGCAACTGAGCAAAACCAAGACGCTCAAAATCTTCAGCAAGAGCAGGAAACAGCGCAAACTGAAACAGAGCAGGCTGAAGTTTCCGTTGAATCTTTACAGGAGCGCATTAAAGCGCTGGATGAAAGCCTGAAGCTGGAAAAAGCCCGCACTGCAAATGCAGTATATGAAGCGCAAAAAAGCGTAGAGCGCATTCAGCGCGAATCTGAAAAGCATAAAGATACAGTTTTGGAAAAATTCGCCAAAGAGCTGCTGGACTCGGTCGACAATTTAGAGCGCGCCATTCAAGCCGCCGGCGGCGAAGAAAATGCTGTGGTTGAAGGCGTCAAGCTGACCTTGAAATCGCTGCTGGCCTCGCTGGAAAAATTCGGCGTTGCCGAAGCGGATACCGCAAACGGCTTCAATGCTGACCTGCACCAGGCCGTCGGCATTGATGCCAATGCCAAAGCCAATGAAATCGGCAGCGTGCTGCAGAAAGGCTATACCTTAAACGGCCGCCTGCTCCGCCCTGCCATGGTCATGGTTGGCGCATAAGCCTTATAAATTCGGGAGCCTGCAAAATATTTTCTTCAAAGCAGCTTGAAAAATTTTGAATGGCTCTCATATCGGATAACAAGCGAAAACATCGTAAAAGAATTTTAGAGGAAACACCCGAATGGCTAAAATCATTGGTATTGACTTAGGCACAACAAACTCTTGCGTCGCAGTACTTGAAGGCGACAAAGTTAAAGTAATTGAGAATGCTGAAGGCGCGCGCACAACGCCGTCTATTATTGCCTATAAAGACGGCGAAATTCTGGTGGGCCAGTCTGCGAAACGCCAGGCGGTCACTAACCCGAAAAACACATTATTCGCCATCAAGCGCTTGATTGGCCGCAAGTATCAGGATCAGGCGGTGCAAAAAGACATCGGCTTGGTGCCTTACAAAATCATTCAGGCTGAAAACGGCGACGCTTGGGTTGATGTGAATGACAAAAAGCTTGCGCCGCAGCAGATTTCTGCTGAAATCTTGAAAAAGATGAAGAAAACAGCAGAAGACTATCTTGGCGAAACAGTGACTGAAGCCGTGATTACGGTTCCTGCTTACTTCAATGACGCGCAGCGCCAGGCCACTAAAGATGCGGGTAAAATCGCAGGTTTAGAAGTTAAGCGCATCATCAACGAGCCTACAGCAGCGGCTTTAGCGTTCGGCATGGATAAAAAAGAAGGCGACCGCAAAATCGCAGTTTACGACTTGGGCGGCGGTACTTTTGACGTATCAATCATTGAAATCGCAGACCTTGATGGCGACCAGCAGATTGAAGTGTTGTCAACGAATGGTGATACCTTCCTGGGCGGTGAAGACTTTGACAACGCTTTGATTGAGTATCTGGTTGAAGAGTTTAAGAAAGAACAAAGCTTCAACCTGAAGCAGGACCCGCTGGCTTTGCAGCGCCTGAAAGAAGCCGCTGAAAAAGCCAAAATCGAGCTTTCTTCTTCTAACGCGACTGAAATCAACCTGCCGTACATCACGGCTGATGCAACCGGCCCTAAACACTTGGTGATCAATGTAACGCGCGCGAAGCTGGAAGGCTTAGTGGCTGACCTGGTTGCCCGCACAATTGAGCCTTGCCGTATTGCGCTTAAAGATGCCGGCCTTTCGACTTCTGACATCTCTGACGTGATCCTGGTCGGCGGCCAGTCGCGCATGCCAATGGTTCAACAAAAGGTTCAAGAATTCTTCGGCAAAGAGCCGCGTAAAGACGTGAACCCTGATGAAGCGGTAGCGATTGGCGCGGCGATTCAAGGCGCAGTATTGTCCGGCGACAAAACTGACGTGCTGCTGCTGGACGTTACTCCGCTGACGCTTGGCATTGAAACCATGGGCGGCGTGCTGACAGCGATTATTGAGAAAAACACCACGATTCCTGCGAAGAAATCTCAAGTGTTC
>NZ_JAVXCI010000141.1:0-5101 GCF_036659555.1 Acinetobacter sp. | reverse complement strand
TTTATGCAGAAAAATAAGAAAGCTCAACAGGAATAGCCGGGTGAAAATAGAAAAAGGCCGGAAAAAGAGCTCAGCCTGCGCTCATGCATCCGCTGATTTAATTGCCTGAGAGGCTTGCTTCAGCAGGTAAAGCGCTTGGCCTAATAAAATGTCCTTTTCTGCAAGCACAATAATAATCATTGGGTGGCGGGGCGCGGCGACAGAACTTAATATAGCTTTGCCATTTTCTGCATCAAGCGTCAGGGTTTGACAGCCGGTTAAATTAATTTCATGTGTAAAGGCGCTGACCATCGCTAAAATAGAGCTTCCGACAGCCGCCAGCTTACTGTTATTGTAATTCTGTTTTTTGTAAATGCTGGTCAATTCAAAGCCGTCAGTAGAGCACACCATAATAAAATGAATGCCGCGTGCGCTGCTCATAATATTCTGTATTTCTAACTTGGCTTTCTGTATTAAATGCGCAGGCGCTGTCCTGTTTTCCTGAATGCCGAACATGATTATTCCTTCATGTAAAAATATTATGATTGACTTCCACCGCTGTAATCAAAGCCTCTAAAAGCAGCAGGACATCATCTTTTTTCCGCGCATCAATGAAAAACAGCGGAGAAAACAGCTCCTGTCTAAGCAGCCATTCTTTATAGATATTGGTGGATTTCAGTGTGCCGTCAACGTGGGTAATGCCTATTGCAATGTTGTCTGTATAGTTTTGAAAAGTTTCTAAATAGCTCTCTAACTCCTGCAATGGAGCCTCGGCATTATGGTCAATTAAAATGACCGCGCCGATGGCGCCGCGGCAGATGACAGGCCAAATAAAGTCAAACCGGCTTTGCCCCGGCGTTCCGTATAAGCCGATTTTAAGCCCATCGTCTAAAGATACTTCGCCATAATCAATGCCTACGGTAGTTTCGAGCTTGGCATGGCTGTGCTGGTCTGTGTTGAATGCCTCTGTAAGCAATACTGGAATATCTGACAGGGAGCGGATGGCTTCAGTCTTGCCTGCACCCATGGAGCCTGCAAAAACAATTTTGTACTGCTGTAGAATCATTTTTCAGACCTCCTTTAAAAGCCGAATTTTTTACGCAGCTTTCCGATAAAGTTTTGAATAAGGCCTTTGTCTGCATTGCTTTCTGCCTGTTCAGGCGGATTGTAATGCGCATCCCAAAGATTGATTTTGCTGATATTGTTTACCGCAATATTGGCTGCAATGAATTGCTGAATGGTGCGGATTGGAATGTCGTGCTGCTCCGAGATTTTTGAAAGCTTTGCCCCTTGGATGAAGCAGGCTGAGAGCTGGAAAATCCTTTTGTGCTGCGCCTTATCTGCAGGTTTAGGCCAGAAATGAATGCGGTAATGTCCATCTTCGGGTGCAATTTGATAAAAATCCGGGGAATTCCAGAATAAATTCCACAGCCAGTCCTGCAGGATGGCGCTTTCTTTGCGGTCCGCTTTGGCTAAATCAGTCGTAGAAGCTAAATCGTATTTAAAGCTTAAATCGGTCATAGGGTGCAGGCGGTGAGGGCTGGGCCAAACTGAATTCTGTGCAACATCAATCACGGCGATAGAGCCGTGATCATCATAAAGATGCAGTTTGCTTGGTGTTGCATCGGTCAGCATTTGCCTAAAGAACCGCTCATTGAATGGATTGGAATGCTTCGGCGCAATTTGGCTTTCAGCGGCTTCCGGCGGCATTGGCGCGGAAGGGGCGCTCTGGCTGGCAGGAAGATTTTGCATAATATGCTGTTCAAGCCAGCGGTAAAGCTCTTTCGCATTCAGCAGGGGAAAGTATAGGGTGTTGTTTTGCACTGTGCCGCAGAGTTGGGCGTCCTTGGAGATTTTCAGCCATGGAAAGCTTGTCCGGTTCAGGAGCTTCTGCATGCCGTCGGTATTAAAAAAGGTTTCATGAATGAATAAGCAGTCTAAATGAAGGTCAGACGCTTGTTTCCAGTGGATAATTAAATTGTCTGGCATTATATTGCAGAGCTGATTTTTTAATTCCGCAGAGTCCTGAATATTTAAACCGGCAATAGCAATATTAATATACTGCTTATTCATATTATCTCTCCATCAAATTCTGAATTATGATTTTGAAATAGCTGGGATTTAAAATCCCCTTTATGCCGATAAAGGGGATTGCCTGAATTAGCTGAAATCTAAGTTTTTTTCATAGGCTTTCAGTTCATGGCGCGCCATGGCTAAATTCGCTTTAGCGCGGTCGAGCACCAGATACAGAAAGATATTTTCATTTTTCTCCAGTGGCCTGATTAAGTGATACTGTTTTCCTAAAGTAATAAGAATATCAACAATATGGTCGTTCAAGTTCAGTGACTGAGCGACGCGCCTTTTGGAACGGATAACCTCAGTATTTCCCGCTGCTGCCAGTTCTAAGTCAATATCTCCTCCGCCTTGAGTTGCGAGAGCGAGGCCGCTTTCGCCGTCTACTAAGGCTGCTGCATGAAAACCGTCAATATTTGTGAGTGAATCTAATGAAACTTTAGCCATATATTTCTCTCTTTTAGCTTATGCATGATTATTGGTTTTATCCAAGCATGAATTAACGTGCTGTTAAGCGCTGCTTCATTTCATTATAGAAAGGCGGCAAGGGTTTTCAACGGAAATATTTTAATGCGGGAAATGGATAATATTTTTTTGGGCAATGCTGAATCCGCGTTAAATTATAAATGTGATTTAATCGGCATTTTATTTTGCGCTATGTGTTTTATCCGCTGAAATTTGAGTAAATCAGTCGGAAAAAGCATCATGTAAGGAAATGTAAAAAGCTAAGTTTTTTTGAAAAAAGCATGGATTGATCAATTTTTCATTACAAAAAATAACATGGTGCATTTTTTGAACGGTTATTCTGAATTTTTGCAATAAAAAAACCAGGCTGGCCTGGCTTTTCTTTGCCGCAGAAGCGCTTATGCAAACATGCTGCAGGCAGCTGAATATAGAATCCAGAGAATGGCGAGGGCTATGGCAGGCTCTAAAATTTTTGACCAAACCGGAATCGCCGCTGCTTCATCCTGTTCCTGATGGGTATGCTGATTGACCATTTGACTGAACTCCTTCATAGATGCTTCCAATGATATCTCATCTTGGATGATTGGTTTTGAACCTTTTAATTCTACAAGATTATTTGTTGACCAAACCCAATCGTCCGCCTGGCCGGATAAATGCTCAATTTGTCCCAGCAGCAATTCGCGGATGCTTTGCAGATTATGGCTGCCGGTGTCGTGAAGCTGCTTGAGTTCATGCAGCTGCAGGCTGAAAATAGCTGCGGTTAATGCTTCCAGCTCAGCATGGGGCATGGTGGAGGCATTTTCTTTAGAGGTGGTTAAATGGCGCGCAACTTCCAGTATGTACAGTTCATCCGGCGCAGTAATTTCCTGATACACTTTTTTATCATTGGCGCGCCATTGGGTAATCAATTCGCCTAAAGCCAGCGCGTTGATTGCGGAAATATGATGGCGCCTTTCTTCTCTGGAGAGTTGGCTGAGAAGCTCAGGCTTTTGGGTTTCTATCTGTTCCGCAAAATATTGCACGAGGTCAAAAGCCATCATATCACTCCATATTTATTAATCTAATAGCCTTAAGCTTGGTTTTTTCTTTGGCTGTTCAGTTTGTTCTTCAGCGCTTGATTTTAAAGCATCTTCGCTGTTTTGGATATGCTGATATTCATTTGGATCGAAGAACAGGCCTTGGCCGTTTTCGCGCGCGTACAGGCCTAAAACCGCTGCAAAAGGAATGTAAAGATCACGTGAAACGCCGCCAAAGCGCGCAGAAAAGCTAATGGCGTCATTGCCCATGTTGAGGGCATGCACCGCATGCGGCGCGAGATTCAGGGTAATTTGGCCGTCTTGAATGAACTGCTCAGGCACCATGGTATTCGGCTGTGCCGCATCGACCAGCAAATACGGGGTCAGCTGATTGTCGCAGATCCATTCATAAATGGCGCGCGCCATATATGGGCGGGTCGGGCTAAGGTTTAATTCTTGTTCAGACATAATATGCTCTATGAATGGGTTAATAAATCACTGTAACGGTTTTTTTCCTGCAGGGTCATGGATTTTGCAAAAGCAGGGCGGCTGAAAATGCGCTGGCAATATAAATGAATGGGGCGGCAGTGCTGCGCGGGCAGCTCAATCCCCATGGATTTCAAGCGCAGGAAAATCGGCGCCAGCATGCAGTCCAGAATGCTGAAATGTTCAGACATGAAAAAGGGAAAATGCTGAAATAAGGGCGTTAAGGAAACCAAAGTTTCTCTGAGTTTTTTCTGCGCCTGTTTTTTGGCGGCCGGATCCAGTGTGTCAGGATGGCGCAGCATGATATCCGCCAGTTTCAGCCAGTCCTGCTCAAAGCGCCAGATATACTGGCGCTGCTCCGCGCGGGGCGCCGGCGCATCGGCATACAGCTTGTTCTGCCGGTAGCGGTCATCAATATATTCAGAAATAATGCCAGTATTGAACAGCTTAAGCTCATTTTCCAGCAGCACCGGCAGCTGATTGTAGGGATTCAGGCTGGCCAGATCTTCATCTTCTTCATCAGCGAGGATTAAATGGTATTTAATCTGCTTCTCGGCAAGGACATATCGGATCCAGTGTGATCGAAAATCATCTGCATGGCTGTACAGGGTGATTCCTTGAGGAGGGGCGCTTTCGACTGACATAAATCCTGAGCAAAGTCTGGTGAATAAGATAGGATACTAAAAATAGGCGCTAAAATCACGAAGCAGTTTGGCTAATTCAGATAATGATGGAATTGACGCTTCCGCAGCCTGCGGATTTTTGCTTATCAGCGTTTTTGGGTGTTAATGCGAAATGACGGGGGGCCAAGCTGCGCTGGATATGCGGATAAGCCTGAGCTGAAAGAATATGATTTCCGGTGCGCGCCTGCCTGCCTGTTTTTTCCGGCCTTCGAATGTGCCGGATCTTTATTTTCTGGCCTGGCAGTCAGGCAATAAAAAAGCCTTGGATAAACCAAGGCTTTTTGTCCGATTCGGTAAACGGATTAACGTTTAGAGAATTGAGGACGCTTACGCGCTTTACGCAAGCCAAGTTTCTTACGTTCAACTTCACGAGCATCACGAGTAACGAAACCAGCTTGA
>NZ_JAVXCI010000140.1:0-5159 GCF_036659555.1 Acinetobacter sp. | reverse complement strand
TGCTCACCTTTGAAAAAGGAGGGAGTATTTTGAAATTCAGGATGGTCTTGAATTCAAAAGAATTCCCCTCTTTTGCCTTGCGCCAT
Source organism: Acinetobacter sp. (assembly GCF_036659555.1). Lineage (GTDB taxonomy): Bacteria > Pseudomonadota > Gammaproteobacteria > Pseudomonadales > Moraxellaceae > Acinetobacter. The sequence goes on along the minus strand of NZ_JAVXCI010000140.1, from coordinate 5,073 downwards.
ATATGGCTCAGGGTTAGGGGAGATTTATCAATGAGTAATAATGAAATTACGCTTAACTGATCAGTATTAGTTCTTTGGGAGGTTTTTTATTCGCTTTAAAATTAATCCGCAAAGTTACATGCCAATAGAAAAATCTTGTATAGAATGAAAACAATAGATGGGGGATGCAATGTACACGTTTAGTTCTAAAAAAGATTGGTGGGTGGTCGCATTTATTATTTGTATGAGTGGCTTGCTCATTCAATTATTACTGACGATGCAGGCTAAAGGTACCATGCAGCAATATCCTGTTCATGCGGCGGTGTATATTTTGACGGTGCTGCTGCTTTGGTGGCCAATACTCAATACACGTTATATCGTGAAAAATGATGAACTTACGATTCATAGCCTGCTATTTAAATGGGTAATTCCCATAGCGGATATTCAAAAAGTAAGTCTGACCGATCATTTGGATGCATCGCCTGCATTGTCATTAAAACGTGTGAAAATTGAATATTTACAAGATGGGGAAATGAAGCAGATATTAGTATCGCCAAGAGATCAGCAGGGTTTTTTGAAGGCCTTAGGCATGCATAAATAGATTGAATTAATTTGATATGAAAATATTTGAAATACAAGGGAATAAAAATGACTCCAATAATTCCTTATCATAAAAATCAAAAATTTGGCATTGTTGATGTTGAGCTGAATTTTCTTATTGAATGTAAATATTTCCAAATACTCAAACCTTTCAAATTCAATCAAGGTTGGTTGTGTTTTACTTTGAATGAGCGTAAACGCTATGGGTGGATCTATTATGAAAATGGTCAAATTGTTGAAATAGAACCGCAATATTCAGCAGTAAATTATGACAGTCAAGAACTCATTGGTGTGCAGTCTGATGATGGAAGCTGGGGATTTGTAGATCACTCAAATCAACAGCTGATTTCTATGCAGTTTTCAAAAATTTACCCATTCAGTAATCATCGTGCAATTGTGAGTATTGCCCGAAAAAATTTAGGTTCAGTCTGGGGCGTGGTAGATGTCAATGGACATTGGATTATTCATGCACAATATCAATATCTTGGTGAAGAACAGTCAGGCTTGCGATGTTTTAAAAGCTATGTTCCAAATCAAGGTAATCTTTATGGTTTTGTTTCGGATGAAACCGGGCAAGAAGTGATTTCTGCGCAGTTTAGCAATGCCAGTCATTTTTGTGACGGCATTGCAGTAGTGAGCTTCGGGCAGGGTAAGCAACAATATTTTTCTGTGATTAATTCAATGGGAGAAATCATTGCTGATCAGCTCAAACACGCGGAGCTTTGCGCATTTGGCTATAGCTTGATTCAACGGACTAAGTACATAGAATTTATTAATCAAAAGGGTCAAGTTGTTTTCAAGACCAAAGAAACTAAAGTTCATCAACTGAACTTTTTGAGTAATGAAAATCTCAATCTTATCCGTACAGGCAGACGGGAATTAATTGCGACTCAATATAAAAAGAAATGGGGCTTTTATAAAGTTGATGATTCAGGTGTTAAATTGCAGATTGAACATCAATTCGATGAGTTGAGCGATTACGGATTTCGGCAACAACGCTGCGCAGTATCCATAGATCAGCAAGCAGCATATATAGATGAAAATGGAGTAATGAAAGCTCCTTTGGGCTGTACAGATGTATTTATGGATTATCATGGAGCACTATGTACTTTAGTTAAATATAGCTTAGAAAAGCCTTATGCTTTTATGGATCAAGAAGGGCAGCGCGTAATTGATTTTAAATATGCTATGCATTTTGGGAATTTTGATGAATCAGGTTTGCTTTATGTTTTTAAAGAGAAAGGAACTGATATTAATTCAGGATTTATAGACCAGCATGGCGTGGAATATTGGCAATAAATCCTGAGGCATGGCCTTAGAAAAATTTATTCGATGACCATAAGTTTTTGATTTTGAAAATCCAATTAGAGGCTGTTTTTCTCAGGATAATTCAAAAAATATACGGCCAAAATTGGCTCAAGTTCTACCCGTATTTTTCTTGCTAAATGTCGTGCGCCATAGCGAATATCATGATTTTGATAGAACTGTGCTTTGGCCGCAGCAGTTAGATGCACGCTGCGTTTTTGATGCTGCAGACGCAGATTAAGTTTGTTTAGTTCAATAATCTCAGCCAAGCGCGGTAAGGCATCATCTTGTATGGGCTGATATTGCAGCACACGGTCAATACGGTTAATAAATTCAGGGTCAAATTGACGCTGCATGACTTTTTTAATAATGCTGCTGACAGGCATGCGCTTGAGGCAAACCTTCTGAAATTTTTCCGGTAAAAACTTCAATTGATCCAAATATTGCTGTGCTGCTTTTGCACCGGCATTACTGGTCATAAAAATCATACAGTTTCGAAAATTAATGGTTTTGGCGCCTGCAGTTAAAGTCAGTGTACCTTATCCAATACATTCCTTAAGCAACGAAGGACGTCGGTAGAGGCTTTTTCCAGTTCAGCAAACAGCACAATGCCGGGGCGGGTGTGACTGCCTGCAATCGGGGTTTCATCAAATAAACGATGACCTTCTTTTGAACCGGCATAGCCCGGAGGCGCACCAGTAATGGCTGCAGCATAATGCTCCTGTGCAAGGGTATTCATATCAATGCGGCAAAAGGTATCGGGACGGCCATAAATTTTTTCACTGATTAAGCGTACAGTTTCAGTTTTTCCGGCACCGGTTGGGCCGAGCATTAATGTCACCGGGAGTGGAGGTTCTGGACTGGAAAAATCTGCTTTGACCGCATGCAGCATTTTTTCGATTTCGTTCAGCGCATTTTCTTGCCCAATAATGCGCTCTCGTAAGTGCTGCATCACCTCTTGAGGTTCAAAATGAAAACGCGGTTTGCCCATCAAACGGTTTTTTCGGCACTGCTATGCGCCGAGGTTGCCGGTGGTACGGCATGGATGGCGGGATTGGCATGCGCCATTCATTGTGTTCCAAAAGCAGGATAGTTTGAGCATAGCAAAAAACCAATTCCCCATTAATAGCTTTTAGCAATCAGGTTATTGCTATGAGAAACAATAAATTCAGCGGATTGCTTGAAAATAGTTAAATAGCTATCACATCATGTTAAAGAGCAATCACGATGATGGAAAACGGCAGCCAGTGAACGAAAACGCGCGCGAACATATCGAAAAAATTCTAGCCCATATGACCGCTTTGCCGGGCGTGTACCGCATGCTGGGCAAGGACGGCGAGTTGCTGTATGTCGGCAAGGCCAAGAATTTGAAAAATCGCGTTTCCAGCTATTTCGTGAAAACCGTTGAGCACCCGAAAACCCAGGCTTTAGTGGCGCGGATTTATGATATTGAAACGCTGGTGGTGCGCTCGGAAACCGAAGCGCTGCTGCTGGAACAGAACCTGATCAAGCTGCACCGCCCGCCGTACAACATCATGCTGCGCGACGATAAATCCTATGTCTATATTTTCATCTCGGCAGACCAGCCTTATCCGCGCATCGCCAGCGGGCGCGGCAAAGGCCGGCATCAGGCCGGCAAGTTTTTCGGCCCTTATCCCAGCGCCTATAACGCCCGCGACACTTTGGTAATCCTGCAGAAGCTGTTCAATGTGCGCCAGTGCGAAAACAGCTATTTTTCGCAGCGCAAGCGCCCTTGTTTGCAGTATCAAATCAAGCGCTGTTCAGCGCCGTGTGTAGGACTCATTAGCCCTGAAGAGTATAAAAATGACGTCGATAACTCGATTCGTTTCCTGCAGGGCGATACTAAAGAACTGAATCAGGAACTGATTGAGAAAATGGAAGCGGCGGCGGAAGCGCTGGAATTTGAAAAGGCGGTGTTTTACCGTGACCGCATGGCGCTGCTGCGCGATGTGCAGGCGCAGCAGGCGATTTACACCGTCAAAGGCGAAGCCGACATCATCGCCATCGCCTATCATGCCGGCGTGACCTGCGTGCAGATCATGCATGTGCGCAGCGGCAAGATGCTGGGCGGCAAAAGCTATTTTCCGGACATGCAGGGTGATGATCTGGCGCAGCTGCTGTCAGATTTCATCGCCAACTTCTATTTTCAGGTGGCGGATGAAGTGCCGGCGGAATTGATCGTGAATGCTGAGCCGGCCAACCGCAGGGAGCTGGAGCAGGCGCTGCAGCAGCATTTTGACAAGAAAATCCAGATTAAGCACAAGGTGCGTGAAACCCGGGCAGAATGGCAGGAGCTGGCGCAGATGAATGTACAGCATGCGATTAAAGGCAAGCTGGCCAATCATTTTGAGCTGAATGAGCGCTTTCACCAGCTGGAGCAGGTCGCAGGGCGCCCAATAGACCGCATTGAATGCTTTGATATTTCCCATACCATGGGCGAGGCGACCGTGGCCTCCTGCGTAGTGTTTGATGCCGGTGGCGCGCGCAAGCGCGATTACCGCCAGTTCTCCATCAATGACATTGCGGCGGGCGATGATTACGCGGCCATGCGCCAGGCGCTGACCCGGCGCTATCAAAAGCATATGCTGCCCGACCTGCTGCTGATAGACGGCGGCAAAGGCCAGCTGCATATGGCGATAGAGGTGATGCAGGAGCTGGAACTGGATGCCTTTATGATTGGGGTATCCAAAGGCGAAGGGCGCAAGCCGGGGCTGGAAACCCTGCACTTTACCGACGGCGCGAAAATTCAATTGCCCGAAGACCATAAAGCGCTGCATTTGATTCAGCAGGTGCGCGATGAAGCGCACCGTTTTGCCATTACTAAACACCGCGCCAAGCGCGATAAAAAACGCGGCTCCTCGGTGCTGGAAGTGATTCCGGGCTTAGGGCCAAAACGGCGCCGTGACCTGCTGACGCATTTCGGCGGCATTCAGGGCGTGCTGAAAGCCTCAGAAAATGAACTGAAACTGGTGCCGGGGCTGGGCAGTGTCATGGCGCGCACGGTTTATAAAATCCTGCATGAATAAGGCGGGCTGCATTGGCCTCAGCATGAAAGCGCAATCCCATGCGCCATGATCATCCGCATCCGCCGGCTGCGCAGGCCATTCCTTAGCTGTTTAGTCCCAGATTTTAATGGTGCAATATTCTCAGATAAATGGAAGGAAGCAC
>NZ_JAVXCI010000139.1:0-5213 GCF_036659555.1 Acinetobacter sp. | reverse complement strand
TTGAACACCCACTACAAATTTGAAGACACTGATAAAGAATAATGCATAAAAGCCCGCATATTTTAGCAAATATCCGGGCTTTTAGGGGAAAAAAATAGTTCTAAAATTTAGAAACGGCTTAGGGCGCCGTATGCATGACCTTCAGCCAAGCCTGTTCAATTGATTTTTCAATGCCTTGCGCATCCAGTCCCGCCTGCCGCAGCATCTGGCTATGGGCAGCCTGCTGCATGAAGGTGTCGTCCAGGCCCAGGTTGCAGACCGGCTTCACGATTTGCGCTTTGGCCAGATATTCATTCACTGCGCTGCCTGCGCCGCCCATCACTGCATGCTCTTCCACCGTTACAAACAGCGCGGTGCTGTCGGCAATCTGATCCAGCAGCTGCTCATCCAGCGGCTTGACGTAGCGCATGTTGACCACGCGCACGGCGGCCTCATGCCGGGCAGCGAAAGCCTGCGCGGCCTCTAAAGCCGGCTGCACGCGGCTGCCGAAAGCCAGAATGGAAATGCAGTCTTCATGCTGCTCATTCAGCAGCGCCAGCACTTCCGCCTTGCCGATTTCCATGGCCGTCAGCTGGCTGTGCACCTGCACGCCCAGGCCATTGCCGCGCGGATAGCGCACCGCCGCCGGGCCATTATGCAGATAGGCGGTGTGCAGCATCTGGCGGCACTCGTTTTCATCTTTAGGCGCCATAATCACCATATTCGGAATGGTGCGCATATAGGCATAGTCATAGGCGCCGGCGTGGGTTGGGCCGTCTTCGCCAACCAGGCCTGCGCGGTCTATGCCGAAAGTGACATCCAGATTCTGCAGGGCAACGTCATGCACCAGCTGGTCATAGCCGCGCTGCAGGAAGGTCGAATAAATCGCCACCACCGGCTTCAAGCCCTCACAGGCCATGCCGGCAGCCAAAGTCACCGCATGCTGCTCGGCAATCGCCACATCAAAGAAGCGCTCTGGATACTGCCGGGCGAATTGCACCATGCCTGAGCCTTCGCACATCGCCGGGGTAATCGCCAATAAGCGCTCATCCTGCGCAGCCTGATCGCACAGCCACTGGCCAAACACATCGGAGTACTTCGGCGCAGGATTTGCCGCAGCCCGCGCGTTGATCTTGCTGATGGCATGGTACTTGATCTGATCCGCTTCGGCCGGCGCAAAGCCCTTGCCTTTTTTGGTATAGACGTGAATTAAGCGCGGGCCGGAACGCTTTTTCAGCGCCTGAAAGGCTTGCGCCAGCTGCTTGACGTCATGCCCGTCAAACGGCCCGAAGTAGTCAAAGCCAATGGCTTTGAATAAGTTGTCGGCGGCATCCGTGGCTGCGCTGTGCTGGCGCGAATTGTAGATCCATTTCGGATGCGGCTGCACATAGGCTTCGCCTTCATCTGAAATATTTACCGACTGGCCGCTTTCCCAGATTGAAGCCAGATGCTTGGCGAAACCGCCGGTGCTGCATGAAATTGACATGTCGTTGTCATTCAGCACCACAATAATGTCGGCATTGTGCGCAACCGCATCATTCATGGCTTCAAAAGCCATGCCTGCGGTCATGGCGCCGTCGCCGGCAATCGCCACCACATCGCACGGGTCTTTCTGATAGCGCCGCGCCAGGGACATGCCGAGGCCGGCGGAAATTGCGGTGGATGAATGCCCCACGCCAAAGGTGTCAAATTCAGATTCTTCCCGCGCAGGAAAGGCCGCCAGGCCGCCTTGGGAACGGATGGTCACCAGCTGCTCGCGGCGCCCGGTCAGGGCCTTATGCGGATAGGCCTGATGGCCGACATCCCAGATCAGGCGGTCATGCGGGGTATTGAAGCAGTAATGCAGCGCAACGGTCAGCTCAATTACGCCTAAGTTTGCGCCGAAGTGCCCGCCGCTTTGCCCAGCTGCATACAAAATAAATTGGCGCAGCTCATCCGCCACCTGCTCAAGCTGACTGCGTTCAAGCAAACGGAGCTGCTGCGGATGATCGATAGTATCCAGCAGCGGTGTATTCGGACGTTGAGACGGTATTTCTGTATACAGCATAATATGGCAAAGCCTTCTAAAGCCTGGCAAATCCTAAGCTAGGTCAAATGGATATCCGATCATATCTTCGGATTGTATCACCTGCAATCAGCCATATTTCTAGCGTTGCAATTTTGAACAGCACTCAAAACCGGGTGCGGGTTGAATGGTGGAGATTATCCTGAATAATCTTACTGTTTATCAACTATTATCGTGCGCTTTATACAAAAAAGAAAATGTTCTGCATAAATTCATGGCTGCAATTCTGCCAATGCCCAAGCATTACGCTATACTTTAGCCAATTTATGCATGAAAAAACGGGTTTGACTGTGCCTATAGAATTTGTCGCAACCTCTAGACTGCCGACCGCATTTGGTGAGTTTAAAATTACGGTATTTCAAGATCCTGAAACCGGCGAAGAACATGTGGCACTCTCTAAAGGGCTGGATGCGCCCCCGGCCGGGCCGGTGCTGGTGCGCATTCACTCCGAATGCCTGACCGGCGACGCTTTCGCCTCGCTGAAATGCGACTGCGGCCCGCAGCTGCAGGCCACGCAGAAGCTGATTAATGAGGCCGGCCAGGGCGTGATCCTGTACCTGCGCCAGGAAGGGCGCGGCATTGGCCTGACCAATAAAATCCGCGCCTATGCGCTGCAGGATCAGGGCCATGACACGGTAGACGCCAATTTAATGCTGAACTTGCCGGCGGATGCGCGGCGCTATGACATGTGCACCATCATGCTGGATCACCTGCAGGTTAAGGAAGTCCGCTTAATCACCAATAATCCGCTGAAAATTAAAGCCTTGACTGAACAGGGCATCAATGTAATTGACCGCGTTCCCTTAACCGTCGGCCTGAATCCGTTCAATGAGCAGTATTTGAAAACCAAGCATGAGCGCATGTCTCATATGTATGAACAGGATGACTTTTAAGTTCAGGCCTGAATTGAATGCTGAAAATCCAATTTCAGTATTGATTCGGGCAACGCCGGTTAAAGACTGCTCAGCAGAATAAAAACAGCGGCAGCCGCAATCAGGCCAATGGCCGCGCCGATATTGGTGCCGCCGGCGGCGCGGATATGGTCATCCGGACAGACGGGCGCCTGACGCTGGATGGCTGCGATTTTCCGTTCGGCGAAATGCTTATACAGACTGTTCGACATCAGGCCGAAAAAAACCGCCAGCCCGATGCTGGAGCCATGGCCGTCAACTTCCAGCGCAATTTCAATCAGGCTGACCGCAATGATCAGGCCCAGCGCCGCAAAGCCGTACAGGTACATTTTGCGGTAAAACAGCCAGATCACGCCAAAGAAAAATGCCCCGATATTGAAGCCGGACAGCAGCTTTTTCGGCGTGATTTCGGCAAATCTGGCCTGATAATAACGCTGATATTTTTCCCCGACAAACAAAGCCATCAGATGCTCCTGACTGGCCTGCCGGCCCGGCTGCGCGGCGGATTCAATGCCCGGCGGCGCCCAGGCGCCTTGATTGTGATTCATTGCCTATTCCAGATTATTTTTATTATTAAAGCCCTGCGGGCAGCAAAATGCCGGCGCTGGCGGCTGGCGCCGCGCTTTTAAGCCCCGCTACCGCAGCACCGAATCTTCATGCAGCGACTCATTCAGCTGATCGACAATAATCGCCCACTCGCCATCCGACTTGATTTTTTCAGCTAAAAACTGGCGCTGCGCATCTGTCCAGTAATCCGCTTCGGTAATTTTGGTCTGCGCGCACAGCTGATGCGTTGCAATAAACAGCTCTATCGCGTCTTCGCTGGAGTCCAGGCCCAGCTGTTCAAAAAGATTGGTCATTCTTGGACGTACACGCATGGCTTTCTCCCCCTTGGATGATTCTGGCTGCCCGGCAACTTTTATTCTTCCCTAAAGGATATAGCATGGAAGTCCGCCGCACTCAATTCCCAAAATTGGCGCTTAATATTTCAGGAACGGCATGCTCAGCATCAGCACAGCCACGGTCTGGGTAAACAGCCACAGCAGCGGCATGCTCCACGATACTCCGCCCGCCTCCGCAAACACTTCCGCGCTGTATTTCGGATTGCGCTGATAGGCCTTGACTTTCTGCGCAGCAAATTCTGCATACAGGCGCTTGCCCATGCAGCCTATGGCGATATTCGGCAGAAAGCCCAGCCACGCCGCATTCTGCAGCGACACGCCGATAATCTGGGCCACAAGGCCAATGAATATGGCGGAAACGGCGGTGACAAAAAAGTAAGCATACATTTTCCGGTACAGCAGCCAGTATGCGCCGAAAATCAGGCCCGCCCAGCTGAATGCATTTTTCTTTCCATCGGCCAGCAAATAGGCCTGCGCGCGCGGCCCGATAAAGGCTGCCAGCAGTTGTGTTTTTGATGCGTCCGCATTCATGCCTGAATCCGCCTTCTCTGTGTTAGGGCCGCCATAGCGCAAGCGGCTGCATGCGGCCTGTTTAATTTTACGGCGCTGCAGGGCAGCGTCAGCCTGCAGCGCTTAAATCGACCAGTCCTGAATTTCCCAGCCCTGCTGCTTCGCTAAAGCCTCCAGGCGCTCATCCGGATTGACTGCAACCGCATGGTCGGCATGCTCCAGCAGGAAGCGGTCATTGATGGAGTCTGAATAGGCCCAGGATTCAGCCACAGCGCGGCCCTGCAGCCACTGATCCAGGCGCGCCAGCTTGCCTTTCTGGTAGCACGGCGTATTGATCACCTTGCCGGTGTATTTGCCGTCCGCAACTTCGGCATTGGTGGCGATGATTTCCGTAATGCCGAACTCGCGGAAAATCGGCGCGGTAATAAAGTCAGACGTTGCGGTAATGCCGACCAAGGCATGCCCCGCCTGCTGATGGCGCTGAATGGCTTTAAAGCCTTCCGGGCGCATTTGCGGGCGGATGACTTTCTGCATAAAGCGCTGGTGCAGCGCAGTCAGGTAAGCATTTTCATGCTGGGTCAAAAATTCAAACACAAATTCATTATAGGCAATCGGGTCCAGCTGCCCGGCCTTGTAGTCTTCATAGAATTTATCATTCATGGCGCGGTGGCGGACTGGGTCAACCAGGCCTTCATTGACCAGAAATTCCCCCCATGAGTGGTCTGAATCTGTATTTAATAAGGTGTGATCAAGGTCAAAGAGCGCCAATTTCATGAAAATACTCGTAAAAGCTGAAATTTAAGAAAAAAATTGTAAATCTATCTCCGCTAGTCGATAGAAATTCGT
>NZ_JAVXCI010000138.1:0-5227 GCF_036659555.1 Acinetobacter sp. | reverse complement strand
GGAACAAAACGAGCTCCCAAAATTCGATTTAAAAACGGTAAGACTCCGCCGTGAATAGCCCCCAAAATTAAGAAGTTTATGGTGAAACTTCTTAACTGATCAGCATTACACCTTCGGGTGCTGTTTTGGCTGGATTATGCGGGATGATGCGCGCAAGCCGGCCCGCTTTAAAGGCAATCGTGAAGGCATTGCGCAGAGCGTTTACAGATTCATTACTAAACGCATCATTTTGATCATAATGCCGTCCACGCTCTTCCCTACATTTTTGCTTACATTCATCTCAAGACATAATTGACATGCTCTCAGAAGGGAATCATGAAAATGCATAAAATTCTATTCGGCGCGGCAATCGCAGCTTCCGCTTTTGCAATGCCCGCAGCCAACGCAGGCAGCACCTCCAACACCGCCCTGACCTCAGCCCTCGGCGGTGTGGTCGGCGCTGCAGTGGGACAGCAAATGGGCGGCCAAACCGGCGCAATGATTGGTTCAGCCATTGGCGGCGGCGCAGGCGCGGCAGCTTCTGCCAATAAGCGTGACCGCAATGGCGCCATCATCGGCGGCGCTTTAGGCGGCGCGGGCGGCTACACCGTCGGCAAAAATATGGGCGGCACCAATGGCGGCTATATCGGCGCAGCGGCCGGCTCTGCAGGCGGCGCTGTTTTAGGGCAAAAAGTCAGTGAAGACCGCCGCTATGATGATGAGCGCTATGACCGCCGTTATGACGATGAAGACCGTTATGACCGGCGCTACAACGGCAAAGGCTACCGCTACAATGACGACCGCTATAACGACCACGGCTATTACAGCAAAGACAATGGCCGCCATTTAGGCCACTATAAAAATGGCAAGCGCCGTTAATTCCGCAGCTGCCGCATGAAAAAAGCGCCTTCGGGCGCTTATTCAAGTCTGAATAATATTGCCTTCCCGCCTCTGGCTCTGCCAGCGCATTCCTCCTGAGAATGCCCTCTGGCTTTTCAGTTTCAACGGCAGCAAATCCTTTAAAAGAAGAGGCGCCCGCTTCAGGCAGGCGCCCCGGATTAAATGACACGCCAAATCCCAGCTTTACTTTAAACCGCCTTCCACTGCTGCCGGACTTCGTCCGCACATTTATTCAGCATCACCTGATTGTCCCGGATTTCCTGAACCCAGGAAACAGGAATCAGATGATGCATGCCGTCACTGGACTCATGGCGCGTCAGCTTCAGCTGATCCGTTCCCTCAAGATGATCGACCGTGCCGACTTTTGTCCCGCAGGATGCAATAACATCTGCATGCTTCTGAATACTTTGAAGATCAACCATTGCCTGCTCCTATTGCATCAAATATGCCTTATTAATCTAGCGGATCAGCGCAGTAAATCCGGCAAATGTTTAAAACATACACATGAAGATAATCAAGCCTTACAATCTGGAACACTGCGGTAAAAGGGTCATAAAATGAAACAATCGGCGCAATGAAAATCATGGAAATCCGAAGGCTTTGCGCTGCAGGCCATTCATGAGGCGCAAAAGCTGATGAATATTGGATGCAAAACCGCGACCTGAAACACGCTGCAAATAATACATTGGGCAATTCAGCGCCATTAAATACATCGATAATTTTCGATATACATCATTCAGCTTATATCGTATTATTTCGATATATAAAAATCATCGAGATCAGTTATGCGCTCATTGCAAGCAGTTAAATTTTCCATCTTAGAACTGGCGCCTGTGCGCGACGATAAAAGCGTCCAGTTTGCTTTAAATCACGCGCTGGAGCTGGCCCAGCATGCAGAAAAGCTCGGCTATGACCGCTTCTGGCTGGCGGAACATCACAATATGGACGGCATCGCCAGTTCTGCAACAGCTGTTTTGCTCGGCTATATTCTGGCCAACACTTCAACGCTGAAAGTCGGCTCCGGAGGCATTATGCTGCCGAACCACGCCCCTTTAGTGGTTGCAGAGCAGTTCGGCACTTTGGCCACGCTGTATCCGAACCGGGTCGAGCTGGGCCTTGGGCGCGCGCCCGGCACAGACCCCGCCACGATGCGCGCCTTGCGCCGCGGGCGTCAGGAAACCGAAGATCAGTTTCCGCAGGACGTCGCGGAAATTCTGCGCTATTTTGATGATGCGCAGCCGCAGCAGCGCATTACCGCAACACCGGGCCAAGGTACGCATGTTCCCGTCTGGCTGCTGGGTTCCAGCCTATTCAGCGCGCAGCTGGCCGCCAAACTCGGCCTGCCTTATTCCTTCGCCTCCCACTTTGCGCCGCGCATGCTCAGCCAGGCCATTCAGCTGTACCGCGACAGCTTTGAGCCTTCGCAGTATTTAGACCGGCCTTATGTGTCGATGGGCGTGCCGGCCATTGTCGCGCAGACCGATGAAGAAGCGCAATATTTGGCCAGCAGCGCCTATCAGCGGGTATTAGGCCTGATGCGCGGCCACAGCCTGAAGCTCAAGGCGCCTGTTTCAAGCATGCAGAATCTGTGGTCGCCGGCAGAAAAAATGTCTGTGGAGAATTTTTACGCCATGGCGCAAATCGGTTCAAACAGCACTGTCAAGGCAGGCTTGAAAAGCCTTTTGGAAAAATATGATGTTGATGAATTCATTTTCACCTGCGATATTTACAATACAGACAAGCGCATAGAAAACTTTGAGCGCCTGATGCAGATTAAGCATGAAGCCGCCTAGAGCGCATCCAGCCTGATATCCGCCTAAAGCGCCGCATTGATGCAGCGCTTTTTTATTCGATTGCGCCGCCTCAGCCGCATATAAAATCGCCATTGCCTTCCCGGCGCTTTTCAGCATAATAAAACGCATGGCAGCAAACACTAAAAATAAGGATAAGGATAACCGCATGAATCAATACATTAATAAGCCCACGCCCGCTTTTGTGGCCGCCAGCTGGGCCGCGCTATTCGCCGGCGCCGCCGCATACGGCATTGGCCTGTTCAATGCAGACATGCTGCTGAACGAAAAAGGCTATTACCTGATTTTGATTCTGTACGGACTGTTTTCCTCCGTTTCCCTGCAGAAAATCATCCGCGATAAAATTGAAGGCGTCCACGTCACGCATATTTATTACGGACTGTGCTGGGCATCGGTGGCAATCTGCATCGCCCTGCTGGCTGTCGGCCTGTTTAATGCCAATTTGGCCCTGAGTGAAAAAGGCTTCTATATCATGGCCTTTTTGCTCAGCCTGTTCGGCGCGGTTGCGGTGCAGAAAAATATCCGCGATATGGAATACCTGCGCCAGCACAATCAAGCCGATCATTTAGAATTTAAAAACACCAAGTCTATTGCAGACAGCGAACATAACGATTAACCCTTGCGGGCCTGCACACAGCAGGCTCATTTTTCTTTAAACGCGCTGAAGCCGGTTTTATCTAAAGATGACTGTTCAGATTTCATTCAGCGCTTTACCTGCCCGCAATTCTCCGCTATCAATAGAGGCATAAATACAGCCAACCGCATAAAACGAAAAATACTGGAATACTTATATGGCCACGTTTAAGCAGGATGCTTCCCATCATGCCTTTAGAAATGCAGCGCAAGATTTTCAGGCATTTCAAGGCGCTTTAGTTCAATCTACAGAAATGAAAGATTTCAATTTCAGCGGCAAAAATGTCGCCATCCTCAGCATCGATCAGGATTCCGCCAGCCTGCTTGCAGCGGTCTGCGATCAGGCGGCGCAAGTTGCCGTGTTTCAGATTCATCCGCATTTTGTGCTGCCCAAAACCGAGCGCTTCATGCAGAAACTGATTCAGCATCCGCTGGTCATTAAAAACCGGCGCCTATTCAATAACCGCATCAAAAGCCTGCTGGCGCTGCGCTTTCTGGAAGATCAAGTCAAAGACACCTGGCTGAAGCACTTGCTGATGCCAAATACCGCCATTCAGCATAAAGTGTTTTTAAAGTCTGACCATTATTACGCCTCGCTGCAGCGCGCAAACTGCACGCTGGTGACTTGGCCAATTGTCAAAGTGCACAGTCACGGCATACAGGCCATCAACGGCCATATTTATCCCTGCGATGTGATTGTGTACCACGGCACGGCATAGCGCTTTAAATGCCTAAAAAAACAGGAACGCGGATATTTTCGCATGAATTGCAGCTTCAGCAGGCTTTTAAAGCCGGAAAATCAGCCTGTCCTGTGCAGTCCAGCAGCATTTTTCTATGCATTTTTTGATATTATTTTCATATAATAAAGCACGTTATTTTCTATTTATTTAGAGCTGAAAAGAGCCGCGTTGCGCGGCTCCTGCCCGCATGCAGCTTAGCCGATGCGGCGCTTCAAGCCGGTCATTTGCAGTACGCGGGTTGAAATTTCTTCAATCGACATCTCTGAAACGTTGAGATATTTAATGCCTTCAGAAATATAAATCCCCTCTACCGCGCGCAGCTCCATTTGGCACTGGTTAAAACTGGCATAGCGGCTGTTGGCTTTGCGCTCACTGCGGATGGCAACCAGGCGCTCAGCATCAATCATCAGGCCAAAAAGCTTGTGCTTATGCGCCTTTAATACCGAAGGCAGGCGGTTATCGTCTAAATCTTCTTCTGTCAGCGGGTAGTTTGCAACGCGGATGCCGAACTGCAGCGAAAGGTAAATTGAAGTTGGGGTTTTGCCTGAGCGCGACACGCCAATTAAGATCAGGTCGGCTTTATCGTAATGGCGGGTGCGCGCGCCGTCATCATTATCCAGCGCGAAATGCACCGCATCAATGCGCGCCTTGTAAGACTCTGAGTCCGTTACGGCATGCGTCTGCCCGACTAAAGTTGTAGGGGAAGTTCCCAGCTCATCCGACAATTTACTTATAAGGCCTTCAAATACATCAAGATTTATAGCATTTGCCGTATTGATGATGTCGCGTGCATACGGGTCTACCAGCGTATCAAAAACCAGCGGTTTTTGCCCGTCCAGCTGCGCGCGCTGATTGATCTCAGCCACCACATTCATGGCTGCTTCTTCAGAGGTAATATAAGGAATAATATGAATGTCAAAATCAACATGCGGAAACTGCGCAAGCAGTGAGTGTCCAAGGGTTTCAGCAGTAATTGCGGTACCGTCTGAAATAAAAAAAACACTGCGCCGGATTTGTTTACCTTCTGACATTAAAATTCTCCTCAAATATTTGTCTTAGTGCTATATAATCTTTATAGTAAACCATCTTACATGACTATCTCTTAGTTAAATCAAAATGCTAAGTTTTTTGTTATAATTTCATGCCAAGATAGTGATTAATACT
>NZ_JAVXCI010000137.1:0-5276 GCF_036659555.1 Acinetobacter sp. | reverse complement strand
TAAGCAACTTAAAAGCATCTGGCTATCAGCCAGAACAAGTCGATACCATTTTACTGACTCACCTGCACCCAGACCATGTTTGCGGTATTAGCCAAAATGGTGTGGCTAACTTTCCAAATGCCACAGTTTATGTATCAAGCGATGAAGCGAGCTATTGGCTAAACCCGAAACAAGCCGGCAAACTCCCGAAAGAAAAACAAGCAGGCTACTTAGGAACTGTTGAAAAAATTAAACAAGCCATTGCGCCCTATCAAGCCAAACAACGCTTCAAAACCTACAAATTAGGTGATCAAGTTCAGGGCTTTAAAGTGATTAATACCGCGGGGCATACACCGGGACATTTTAGCTATGAGCTGAAAACCAAGGATGAAACGGTGGTGTTTATTGGCGATATTGTGCATTCACACACAGTGCAATTCGACAAACCTGAAACTGCAATAGATTATGATATAGACCCGAAAAAAGCGGTGCAAACTCGCTTAAAGCAGTTTGCGGAATATGCAAAAGGCGGACAAACCATTGCAGCGCCGCACCTCCCTTTCCCCGGCATTGGACATATTTATTCGGCTGATGGAAAAAGCTATCAGTGGATTCCTGTGCATTTTAAGGATTGATAGGTTATTAAAGCTAACCTATGCTGGCATTTCCAGCGGCATAGTGCTGGCTGCGGGCGTGTGGGTAATTTCCTTGAGTCTGGCGCTAAATCGGGTAATGAAATGCCTTAAGCTTTAATTTTAAGAACAGCAAAATCCTCTATAAAATAGAGGCTTTTTTATTGCATCGGCACATGGCTGGAGCTTAGCCTTTCAGGACAAATTCCCATATGACATAGCCAATCCCAAAGCCGAGCAATGAATATGAAGTGATAATAAAATAGACAAAGCTTGCTTTATTTTTCTTTTTCCAAAAACTCATTTCCACTACCTAAATATGCTAACTTGCATCATGTTAGCGCGTATTCAATCAAAAGTGAAACAAATATAAGCCATTAATTTATAAAACATTTTAAACTCAAAAACCATGCTTTTATCTTAAAAAGTCAATATACAGATTTGCACTTAATTTTTAATACAGATGCCCAATATGCCATTTAATTTTCAAAGAATGGGAAATGCATTGGTATTCTTTTAACGCCTTGCATGCGAATCAATAGGGCTAACTTCAGAACTTTAAGAATTGCTGTGAATATCTTAGCGAGGGCATTGCCTGCGCGAAGGCGTTTAAAGGGTGAATGAAGGGCATGACTGAACCGGCGGACTTTTAACGGCAGCTGGCAAAATCAAAGCTGCCCTTGCGCCTTATAAAAAAATCATTCAGCGGAAATCCGCATGCAGATTTTGACGATAAAAAAAGCGCTCAAATGAGTAATGCTGATCAGTTAAGCGTAATTTCATTATTACTGATTGATAAATCTCCCCTAACCCCTCTTTAAAAAAGAGGGGAATACCCTTGAATTCAATATGGTATTGAATTTCGAAACGCTCCCTCCTTTGAAAAAGGAGGGTTGGGGAGGATTAAAAATGCTTAACTGACTGGCATTACTCAAATGAGCACTTTCATTAAATCAATTACTTCATCCCGAAAATCAGCTTCAGCCCCAGCGCTGTCATCACGGCGCCCGCTGCGCGGTCAAACACCGCCTTAAACTTCAAATACACGCGGCGCGGCTTCTCTGCGGACAGCGCCACAGCAACCAAAGAGCACCAGCCCGCATCAATAAAGAAGCACAAAACCGGCAGCACAAAATAAAAATAAGCCGGGATTTCTTTCGGCAGCAGCGCAGTGAAAATACTCGCCAGCACAATCGCAATTTTAGGGTTGGACAGCTGCGTGATTAAGCCCGTCATAAATGCGCGGCGCAGCGTCATCTGCGAAGCCGCATTTGCGTCTGATTCAATCGGCTCTTTGGCGTGCTTGATAATTTTAAAGGCCAGCCACAGCAGATACAGGCCGCCGCAGAGTTTTAAAGCAAAATAAGCCGACGGCACCGCCAGCAAAAAGGCCTGCAGCCCCAGCACCGCCAGCAGGCCAAAAACGGCAGCGCCGGCGCCTGTGCCAAGCGCGGTAAAAAGGCCATGCCTGCGTGAAATCGCAATTGAATTTTTTGCGACATAAATTGATGTCGGCCCGGGGCTCATTGCGCCCAGCATCAGGGCAAATGCAATTGAGCCCAAAATCCAAAATGATTCCAAGTGAGGCCTCGAATATTGAGAGAATTTTCCAGTGAATGATTTTACGCTAAACACCGTTTTGGCGGAATTCACTTTATCGGTTTTTTTCATCCCGCGCTTTGCAGGCATTCTGTTCCGCGCTTAGCGGTTATAGATTTTTATTATAAATTTAAATACACTTGTAAATTATTTGAAATTAACTCAACCAGCCAAAGCGCAATAGAGCAAAAACTCAATAATTATTTTTAATTCAATATTTTAATTATACAGCAAAATCACCTGCTGTTTACAAAACATCCAAAAAAACCATAAAGAATGCGTTCACCATTACAAAAAATTGTCATTTAAGCCTTTAAGTTTCATGCATTTTTCATATATAAAAATACATACTAAATTTATGGTTTTAAAAACCTTGCACGCATAATACTGATCAAATGAGGGCGAACAATGCAAAATAACAAACGCAGTGCTTTAGATGCGCAGCAGTCACATCTTTGGATTATCGGCGGCGGCATAGCAGGCATGGCGGCGGCGGCTTTTGCGATCCGCGATGCCAAAGTGCCGGCAAAGAATATTCATATTCTGGAAGAGCTGGATATTTCCGGCGGTTCAATGGACGGCGGCCATACCCCGCATGCAGCGCAGGCCTGGGTAACGCGCGGCGGGCGCATGCTGACCGATGAAACCTATTTATGCCTTTGGGACCTGTTTTCCAGCATTCCGTCTTTAGAAAACCCGGAAATTTCCGTGCGCGAAGAATGCAGTGAATTTAACGAGCAGGTGAAAACCCATGCCCAAGCGCGCCTGATTGACGCAAACCATGTGATTGCCGACGCCGCCAAACTGGGCCTGAACACCCTGCACCGCGCGCAAATGCTGCGCCTGCTGGCTTCTAAGGAAGAAAAAATCGGCAGCCGGCGCATTGATGAATTTTTTGATGAAGCCTTTTTTGACACCAATTTCTGGCGCATGTGGCGCACCACCTTCGCTTTTCAAAAATGGCACAGCGCCGCTGAACTGCGCCGCTACTTCCTGCGCTTCATTCAGGAGCTGCCGCGCATTCATACCCTCGCCGGCGTCAAGCGCACCAAATACAATCAGTATGATTCCATGATTCTGCCGCTGCAGCGCTGGCTGACGGCGCAGGGCGTTGATGTGCGCTTCGGCAATTATGTGACCGATGCGGACTTCATCACCGATGAACAGACGCAGGAGCGCCGCGCTGCGCGCCTATACGTCAAATTGCCTGAAGGCACAGAGCAGATTGAGCTGAAAGCGCACGACTTGGCCATTTTCACCTTAGGCTCAATTACTGCCGACTCTCGCTACGGCGGCAATGACGATGTGCCGGCTTTAATCCGCGACCGCCTGGATCATGGCTGGACGCTGTGGGAAACTTTAGCCAAGAAAGCGCCTGATTTTGGCCGCCCAATGACGTTCTACGGCAATGTCGATGAGCATAAATGGGAGTCGTTCACCCTGACCATGAAAGATGATGTGCTGTTAAAGCGCATCATTGACTACACCGGCAATGAGCCGGGCACCGGCGCGCTGATGACCTGGTTTGAGTCCGGCTGGCATTTATCGATTGTGGTTCCTGCGCAGCCGCATTTTGCCGATTTGCCTGAAGGCACGTACACTCTGTGGGGCTACGGCTTCCAAATTGACCATAGCGGCGATTACATCAAAAAACCGATGAGCGCAGCTACAGGCAAAGAGATTTTAACCGAGCTGATCAAGCAGCTGGGCTTCGATGACATTTTAGCGCATGTGCTGCAGACGACCGATGTGACAACCGCGATGATGCCGTATGCATCTGCCCTGTTCGCCTGCCGCAAGCCGGGTGACCGCCCGCAGGTAATCCCTCAAGGTTCGCAAAACTTTGCCTTCTTAGGCCAGTTTGTGGAAATTGAAGATGATGTGGTGTTTACCGTGGAATATTCCGTGCGCGGCGCCATGCTGGCGATTTATGAATTCTTTGGCGTAGCGCGTGAAATTCCAGAGATTTACAATGGCCTGCTCGATCCGAAAGTCGGCTTGAAGGCGCTGGAAACCGTCTTCCATTAATTTAAAATCAAACAGGAAATATCCTGCATAAGAGCGCCTCCGGGCGCTCTTGTTTTTTTCAAGATCAGCAAACCGCAAAAGCCGCTTGACCTATTCAGGCAATGCACGCAGCATAAAGGCAGTTTAGGATTTTAAAAAGCGCGCTTATGAAACTGGCAGAAGCATTACTGCTGCGCAGTGATTTGCAGACAAAACTGGCATCACTGCAGCAGCGCATCAACAGCAATGTGCTGATTCAGGAAGGCGACCAGCCCAGTGAAGACCCGAATGCCTTAATTAAAGAGGCATTTGCGGTAAACAGCGAACTGCATGCACTGATCCAGCGCATCCACGCCACCAATGCGCAGGCGCAAACCATTCAAGGCCAGCCTTTGCTGCGCGTGTTGAATGCGCGTGATTCGCTGACCCAGCAGCACCGCATTCTGCAGCAGGCGATTGACAGTTCCCAGCGTGAAAACGCGCGCTACAGTTCCAGCGAAATCCGCTGGATCAAAAGCATTTCCGTAGCGGAACTGCAGAAGCAGGCGGATGACATCAGCAGGCAGCTGCGTCAAAACAATTTAGAGATTCAGGCTTCCAACTGGCAGGTCGATCTGATTTAAAATTTGGGTTTTCACCCATCCCAGTCCGGGCATATTGGGCGAGTGCAAAGCCTTTTATGCGTTTGTAAGGCTTTAATTCAACAAACGCTTGCAGGAAGCAAGGCGTCTGCTTCAAATTTTCACAAATCTGGCGCAGCACAACGCATCTTTTACTGCTGACACTTCACCAAGCACTACCATGCACTGACAGTATGCCCACCCTTTTTGCCCGATCCGGCTTCAGCTTTCAGCAAGCGCTGAACGGCTGAATGCGCCGCCGGACTTGAAGCGGAGCAATAGACTTCAGTCATTTTTTTAAACAATATTGAATTCACAATGAGAATTCCCTCTCCTTTTTAAGGAGCCGTGCGCAGTATGCTGCTCAGGCAGAGGATTTTATTCAAAAAACTCCCTCATCCTAACCTTCTCCCTGAGCCATATATGGCGCAAGAGAAGG
>NZ_JAVXCI010000136.1:0-5303 GCF_036659555.1 Acinetobacter sp. | reverse complement strand
TCATCGAGTTCGAAGGCGTTGTCACCGAGACGCTTCCTAATACTATGTTCCGTGTGCGTTTAGAAAACGGTCACGAAGTAATTGCCCACATCTCTGGCAAAATGCGCAAACACTATATCCGTATTTTGACTGGCGACAGTGTGAAAGTTGAGATGACTCCTTATGATTTGACTAAGGGCCGTATCACTTACCGTGCGCGTTAAGTTTTAGCGAAAGCCGAAAGCCACAATGAGTGGCTTTTTTTACGCCTTTGAGAAACTGGACGCATCAGCGCAGCGCACTGGTTTTGCATCCTATCGCTGAACATTCACGCAGGCGTTCCCTGAGCCAGTTATTGCGCTCTTGCGTTGTGCTTAAGCGGCATTGCACATCAATTCCTGCAGCTGTTGTGCATTCTGCATCGCGTTCGCGTATCCACGCCAGCTGCGATTTTTTCAGCAGCGCTTTTTGACTGGCCGATAATTTTCCGCGCAGCGCCTGATAATTCTGATTCAATTCTGTGTCCGCGCTGGCATACAGCTTATTGGTGCAATACACATCGTCATAGGTATTGCGCGCATTTTCGCAGTTATCCGCAAATGCGGAACTGGACAGGGCTGCGCTGAGCAGCAGGATTATTTTTTTCATTTTCATTCCCTTATGGTTTTTTCAAGCAAGATATGAAACGCATTGCCTGCACATTTTAAGCGAAATAGCGCAGACAGCATATTAAAAACTGCAGCGCAATTGCAGCCGCTGAGCGATGAAAAGCATTGCAGCCTGCGCTGCCTTAAGCCGCGTGCAGATAACGAGCCCTCAGCCGTGTATCGGATCACTACAGTAATATGCAGCGCATCCGGCTAAAGTTATTTTATTTGGCGGGAGAAAAGCAAATGAAATTTCTTTCCCTATGCGGGCTTGGCGTCAGCCTGCTTCTGCTTCACGGCTGCGTTTCATCGCCATCCATGAATGCCATGCAGCGCGAAGCCTATTTGCAGCAGTTTATCGGCAAATCCAGCGCTGAGATCCGCGCCCAGCTGGACTTAAGCCGCATCGGCTATCAGCAGGTCAATCCGCCAGTTCTAAGCGCAAGCCGCTTGACCTATACCGCAGTCCGCGCCATCAGCATTCCCGTACCCATGGCGCAGAACCCTGCGCTGGGCATGGGCGCCGGAACAGCCGTGCCGGTTCCAGGCGCAGCTGCGCAAAGCTACGATGTGCATTTGCACTGCCGCATCAGTTTCCGCCTGGAGCGGAATATTGCCAAAGAAGTGCAGCTGACAGGGCGCACCTGCTAGGCCATGCTTGGCTGCGCGCCAGCAGAAAACTGAATTGAGCTGCAGCCATGCATCTTAGACTTATGTATTGAAAATAAAGCGCTTCGGGTGTATTTCAATTACACAGTTATTGATAATATATCCAAAAGCATCAATACATTATAAAAATGAACCCGATACAACATGCCCGCATTTCACAAAAGCGCCGCGGCGGCGAACTCGAAGACTATTTAGGCATTCACGCCTTGATTGACAGCACAAAAATGCTCTGCACCGACAACCGGCATCGCATTTTGCATACCTTTTGGGGCGTACAGGAAGTCATTCTGCCGGTCTTTGGGCATCATTTTCAGAACAGTGCAGGCCAAAGCATTGAAGTCAAAGACCTCTGTGAAAAAGACCATCTCCTCGTCGACTTCCATCACCGCTTTATTCCAACGCTCGCTGACTTTGTCAGCGCCATGCAAGACATTCCGGCCCAAGGCTTAGCCAAGCGCCTGGAACAATTTCATGCCGATGTGATTGATGATCCCCGGCTCTCCGCGACCCTGCTCTCCCCTTTAGCAGTCACCGGACAGCTGAAGTCTCTGCTCATTACACATAACAGCTGGTTTATTAACAGCATTTTACCCATGATGGGCAAAGCGGATGCCAAATTCATCGAATTTGACATTACGCCTGCCATGTTCTTCAACCCGATGCGTTTTGAGCTGTGGATGGACAATGGCGCTGTTTTCCCGCCAAGCGCACAGAAACTGCAGCATATGCAAAGCGCCGCGGAGTAAGCCATGCCAGCAGAAAAGCGCTATGTGATTCGTGTTTTATCCTATTGGTACACGGATGAGCATTATACCCATCTCTACGATGCTGCCTGCCACTTCGGCCATATGCAGTCTATTTTTGAAGATAAGGCTGAAGCTATTGCACAGTGGAAACAGCTCGAATACGATTTTTGCCATCATGCCGATATTCAATTCAGGCATCTGATCCATTCCCCCTATTCAGTAGATGATTCCCGTTATGCAGACCGGGAGTTTTTAAAAGCATTGCCGGCGGAGGCTTTATTTGAGCAGCTGCAGCAGCTCGATCAATGCATGTATGCCCTGTATAAATACCCAAAACATCAGTCGTTCTGCGCACTTCAGCACTTGCCGGTGACTGATGCGCAAATGGAAGAGGATTTCCGGCAGAACAAGTTTCTTGAATGCTATTTCACCGCCGAAAGCCATTCCGCAGACGGGTTAAATCCGCCGGTCAGCCATGACCGCTATATTGAAAATGCCAGCCATGTTTTACACGGCGATTTGGCGGACTTAAGCGAGGCGCCCCGCCTGCTGCAAAACTTCATTGAACAGCAGCCGCAGCTGCATTATGACGCAGGGAAAAAACAGCTCCATCTCCTGCTTCAGCCCGGCTTAGTCACCGCACTGAATGCCTTGCTGAAACATCCTGTTGAACTGGCGCAGCTCAGCTTGATGGATGTATTCCAGCTCGAACAGCGCGCCAATCAAGAGCAATAGCCAATGGAAAATAAAGCCTGCATCATCCGCCAGCAGCACTTTGCCTATAACGATGAGTTTTACCTCAGAGATGAAGCATTTTTACCGCAGATTCATGCGGTTTATACAGACCGCGAAAGCGCCCATCTGGCCTGCAAGCAGCTCAATTTAGAGGTTTTGCCGCGTGAAATTCTCGGCAATTATTTTGCGCCTGAATATCAGCAAGCAGATATTGAACTGCTTCAACAGCTGAACCAATTTTGCTTAGAACACTGCGGTCAGTCACTGTTTGATGAACGCGGCCGGCATGAAGATTATATTCCGGCCGCCTTAAGCCCTGATGATTATTTTGAGTTTGCTCAGCGCGCAAATATGCTGCGTTATATTGTGATTGAAGTGAGCAGTGACTGTCTGTTTTATTTGCTCTGGATGAATGAGGAACAGGCCTATTTTGATGGTTTACAAGGCTATTTGATTGAAAGCAGGCATCCTGACTTTTCAGAATATGACTGGTCAGAATTAATTTATGCCTTTGAACTATTACTCGAAGACAAGCTGCGCCTGCATGCTCCTGAAATGCTGACCAATCAGTCTAAATTGTGGGAGGCATTACTCAGCAGCATCAGCGCATTTGAATTAGACACCCAGCGCCGCATTACCGCCATTGACATAGAGCAGCTGACTTTTACCCAGCTCTCAGCCATCAACAGCTTGCTGAAAACGCCGATCTTTGAAATACGCACGTTAAGCCTTCAGCAGCTTCAGGAGATTTACAGTTTATGAATCATTACATCATCCGCAAAAAATTATTCGACTATAACGATGAATACTACGATGTAAAACAATTCCAGCTTGGTGAAATTGCCGGCGTTTATCAGGACTTCGCTGAAGCGGAACAAGCGCTGCGGCAGCTCACGATCGAAGCCGTGCGTGATCAGGATTTGTATATTTACAATGTGCCGGCCTATACATCAGCTGAAGTGATTGAAGCAGTGCATCAGCGGATTTTAGATCATGCCGGCATTGCGCTGTATCAGGACGGCTGCTTAAGCGATGTTGTTCCCGAAGTTTTGAGCGATGAAGACACGCTGCATCTTGCTGAACAGTTCGGGATTTTGCCTTATCAGCTGGAATGCCTGAATGATGAAAATCATGTGATTTGGGATGCAGAAAACCAAGCCTATTTGCGTTTGCCAGACCCTTACGGCAATCCTGATGAAAAAGATGACTTTTGCGGTGAATTAATCTGGGGCACATCAGCCGGTTTTCTGGAAACGCATCCGCGCGCTGAAGCCTTTATCGAGCATTTGGTGCAGCAGATTTTCCCCGCTTATGCGCGCCGCCGGGGCAGCATCGAAGAGCTGAGCGCCTCGCCTGCAGAATTTGAACAGCAGCTGGCGCAAAGCCGGGCAGCCTGGGATTATCAAGAACATAAACTCAGTCCGAAAAGCTGCGCCAGCGCCCGGGATTTAGCCGCACTGAAAGCTGTGAATGATTTACTCAAGCAGCCCTTTTTCGAGATTCATCAAATTGATTTCCATGCTTTAAAAGCATTGATTGAACTCGAAGAAACCCGCGAAGTCCGCTAACCCTGAAACGATCACAAGAAGGAATAATATGAGCAGCAAATACATCATCCGCCGTGTTGACTTTGGCTATAACGATGAATATTTCCAAACCTGCTATGTGCACCAAGGCGCAATTCATCAAATTTATACCGATAAAGCTGAAGCCGAACAGGCCTATAAAAAGCTGATCATTGATGAATTGCAGAATATTGATCTGGAAAGCTATGACTTTGGCTACGGTGAAGCCGATGAAGAAGCCTACGAGGCTGCCGAAGCCCTGGTTTTAGAAAAAACCGGGGAAGCCTATGACAAAGATGACGGCATTCCAGAGCTGGAACCTGATGATTTATTTGAATTCGCCAGACTCACAAAAATTATGCATTATCAATTGCTGGAAGTCGATGACGCGCAGAAAAACTACGTGATCTGGCTCAATCAGCAGGATGAATATATGACTGATTATGATACCGGCAGCATCATGTATGGCCATCAGGAAAACTTTATTGCGCAGCATCAATTTGACTGGCACTTCCTCGATTATGTATCTGTGAGCTTGCAGGGCCATTTAGCCGATTTAAGTGATGCGCCAAGCCTGCTCGAGCAAGTGATTCAAAAAAATAATGGGCTGCACTATGATGCGGAAAAGCAGAACTTGAGCATTGAAGGCAGCCATGCCGGCTACGATGCTGTCGCTGAGCTGAATGCCTTGCTCAAGCAGCCATTATTTGAAATCCAGGAAAAAAGCCTGGATGAATTGCACGCCTTAAGCCAATAATTCAGGCAATAAAAAACCGGGCGCGTCAGCATAATGCTGATCCGTTAAGGAGTTTCGCCGTAAAATTCTTAACTTTTTAGGCTATTCACGGCGGAGTCTTACCGTTTTTAAATCACATTTTTGGAGCTCGTTTTGTTCCTTGCGAAACAATGTTTCTCATTCGCCAAATGAGAAGCGAAGCTTCGCAAGGAAAGCATCTTGCGGC
>NZ_JAVXCI010000135.1:0-5311 GCF_036659555.1 Acinetobacter sp. | reverse complement strand
GGTACAGCAACGTGAAGCGTTTGAGAATCTATTTGCTGAAATGAAATAAAACGAAGTGCTTTGGGCGGCACCGGATCATAGCCTGATCCGCCCCACGGATGGCAGCGGCAAATACGCCGGGCAGCCAGCCACGTTCCGCGCGCAGCGCCATGCATATGGACTGCTTCCAATGAATATTGAGAACATGTGGGAATATAGCGGCAGCGGGGTCCAAGCAGCGGACTGATCGCAAGCTGATAGAAACGGATTAACCAATGCAGCAAATGTACCATTGGCCGTCTCTACTTTTGCGGGGAGGAAGCTGTTTTTGAATGCTTTTTGGCAAGGCGGTTCAGCTTTTGCCAGGCAAATTGTAATTGCTGATGCAATTCAGCATTAGGCACAGCATCAATGCCGGCTTTCGGCATCACCACTATATCTAATTCATCTAATTGCTGCTGATGCAGGCGAAAACTTTCGCGGGCAAGACGTTTTACTCGATTCCGTTCATGTGCGCGGCGCACTTTTTTCTTGGCAACAACAAGACCCAAACGGCTGTTCGGCTGTTCGGAGCGTTTTGCAAGAAATAAGAAATGGGGCTGATGCACTTTAAAAAGCGCACCGTCAAACACACCTTTATAATCGGCAGCACAGTGTATGCGTACAGCTGTGCTGAAGCCATAAAGCGGTGTCATAGCGCCCAAGTCGTTGCAGCTTTAACTGATTAAACAGTTAAGCTATGACGGCCTTTAGCACGGCGGCGAGCCAGTACTTGGCGGCCGGCTTTAGTCGCCATGCG
The DNA here is from genome assembly GCF_036659555.1 of Acinetobacter sp. GTDB lineage: Bacteria > Pseudomonadota > Gammaproteobacteria > Pseudomonadales > Moraxellaceae > Acinetobacter. The sequence goes on along the minus strand of NZ_JAVXCI010000135.1, from coordinate 4,533 downwards.
TGCGCGGAAACCGTGAACACGTTTACGTTTCAATTCAGAAGGCTGGAAAGTACGTTTCATGTTGAAACTCCAAAATTGATCTTTCTATAAAGGTTCGCGATTTTAGTGCTCATTGCTTGAGCTGTCAATGAAAAACAGGTTTTCTTGCAAAAAATGATCAAATTGGAGCTGAGCTGATAGAATAAGCAAAAACAGCCCGATTTTTGCTATATATAAAGTAAACTATTGTTATTTAAGTATTAAATACTTATCCATAATCTTATCATCATAGTTATCCACAGTTTGAAAATCAGGTCAAGCTTGAATGGCTGTTTTGAATTTAAATTTAAACCTAAGAAGAGTTATCCCCAGAAAGCCAGGCTCTTATTATTAAATTCAAATTTTAAAATTTAAATTTATTATTATTAGGGCCGTGTTTTTCTGTGGAAATCACACTTTTAGATTTTAAAAACAATAATATAAGCTGTGAATAACTATGTTTTTATAATTTTGATATATTGTGGATAACTTTGTGCTATATTTTATCCACAGCTTGCTGCTGAAGTTATCCACACTGGATTTTAAATTTAAAATCAGGCCTGAAATGCGGTTTTTTAGCCAAAAAAGCTGAATTGGCCATGACAGATGTGGATAACTTGGTTAGAATGGCGACCCGCTCGGGCGGGCCAAAAGTTTTTTTATGCGCAATGGACTGAAAATAGGGGTTTCACATGCTTTGGACAGACTGCTTAACTCGCTTGCGTCAAGAGCTGTCCGGCAATGTCTTTACAATGTGGATCAGGCCTTTGGTTGCCGAAGAGGCTGAAGACACGCTGCGTCTGTTTGCGCCGAATCCTTACTGGACGCGCTATATTCAAGAGCATCATTTAGAGCTGATTGCAATTTTGGCGGAGCAGCTGTCCGAAGGGCGCATCCGCAAAGTGGAAATTCTGGTCGATTCGCGCCCCGGCGCAATTCTGTCCGCCAGCGAGCAGCCGGCGACAACTGCGGCCGCTTTGGAAAGCGCGCCGGCGCCTGCCGCCAAGCCTAAAAGGGAAAAAGACGAGCAGGGCGCCAAAAACAGCCGGCGCCGCCAGCTGAACCCCTTATTTACCTTTTCGCTGTTTGTTGAGGGCCGCTCCAATCAGATGGCGGCTGAAACCTGCCGCAAAGTGCTCACCCAGCTCGGCGCGCCGCAGCACAATCCGCTGTTTCTGTATGGCCCGACAGGCCTGGGTAAAACCCATTTAATGCAGGCGGTCGGCAATGCGCTGCTGCAGGCAAAGCCGAATGCGCGCGTGATGTACATGACCGCGGAAAGCTTTGTGCAGGATTTTGTCAGCTCGCTGCAGCAGGGCAAGGTGGAAGAGTTCAAGAAAAACTGCCGCTCCCTGGACCTGCTGCTGGTGGATGACATTCACCTGCTGGCCGGCAAGGAAGCCAGCCTGGTGGAATTTTTCTACACCTTTAACGCGCTGCTGGATGAATCCAAGCAGATCATCCTGACCTCTGACCGCTATCCGAAAGAATTGACGGAATTGGATCCGCGCCTGGTGTCGCGTTTTTCCTGGGGGCTGTCTGTCGGCGTGGAGCCGCCGGATATTGAAACCCGCATTGAAATCCTGCTGAAAAAAGCCGAAAGCAATGATGTGGAGCTGCCGCGCAACTGTGCTCTGTTTATTGCGCAGCAGGTGGTGGCCAATGTGCGCGAGCTGGAAGGCGCATTGAATAAAGTCGTTGCTATTTCACGCTTCAAGGGCACCCCGATTGACCTGGATGTGGTGCGTGAATCGCTTAAGGATGTGCTGGCGATCCGCGCCCGCACCATCAGCACTGAAAATATTCAGCGCGTAGTCAGCGAGTATTTCCGCATTCCATTAAAGGAGCTGGTCGGCCCGAAACGCACCCGCATTTATGCCCGCCCGCGCCAGCTGGCCATGGGGCTGGCGCGTGAGCTGACCGGCGACAGTTTTCCTGAAATCGGCATGGCTTTCGGCGGGCGCGACCACAGCACGGTAATGCATGCCTGCGAGAAAGTGCAAAGCCTGCGCGAGGAAGATCCGATCTTCAATGAAGACTACAAAAACCTGCTCCGCCTGCTGCAGAGCTGATCATTTTTTGCTTAAATTCTGTTCTTGCAATGCGGCATTTTCTGCCGCATAGTACACTGCTTAAAACCCCAATTTATCTCTTATTTATTTTATCTTCAGCTGCCAGAGGAAAGTATCGTGCGTTTGAAAATCGCGAAAGAAAGCTTACTGAATGTTCTATCACATGTCGTAGGAGCGGTTGAACGTCGCCATACCTTAAACATTTTGTCCAATGTGAAAGTGCAGGTCACTGAACAGGCGCTGACCATTACCGGTTCAGATCTTGAAGTTGAACTGGTTGCCAGCACGCCTTTGGCTGCCGGCGCCTGCCTGCAGGCGGGGGAAACCACGGTTCCGGCGCGCAAGCTGATGGACATCTGCAAGTCTTTGCCCGCCGCCGCCTTGATTGACCTGCAGATTACTGAAGATCTGCGCTGCATTTTAAAATCCGGCAACAGCCGCTTTGTGCTCGGCACTTTGCCGGCTGAAGATTATCCGCTGCTCAGCACTGAAAATACCCAGGGCACGCAGGTCATGGTGACGCAGCGTGAGCTGAAGCGCCTGTTTGAAAAAACCGCTTTCGCCATGGCGGTGCAGGATGTGCGCTTTTACCTGACCGGCACCCTGCTGGAAATTGATCAAAATCAGCTGCGCGCAGTCACTACAGACGGCCACCGTCTGGCGCTGTGTGAAACCGCAGCTTCATCCAATGCGCCGCAGCTGGTTCAGGCCATTGCGCCGCGCAAGGCGGTGGGCGAGCTGCAGCGCCTGCTCAGTGTGGAAGATGAGCCGCTGGCGCTGCTGATTGGCCGCGAGCTGCTGAATGTCACCATCACCATCGCCAGCCGCGACAAAGAGCAGGGCGATATTACCGTGCGCTTCACCACTAAGCTGATTGACGGGAAATTCCCGGATTACCGCCGGGTGATTCCGCGCGGCGGCGACAAAAATGTAGTGATTGCGCATGATGTGTTTAAGCAGTCGCTGCAGCGTGTGGCGATTCTGAGCAATGAAAAGCTGCGCGGCGTGTTCCTGAACTTTGATGCCGACACCCTGCAGCTGCGGGCCAACAACCCTGAGCAGGATGAGGCGGTGGAAGATCTGGCGATTCAGTATGCCGATGCGCCGATGGAAATGTCCTTCAATGCGCAGTACCTGCTGGATGTGATGAGCGTGCTGGACGGCGATGACGTTTCCATGACCATGACTGAGGCCAATCAGTCGGTGCTGGTGCAGGATCCTGCGCATCAGGATCAAACCTATGTGGTCATGCCGATGCGCGTTTAACGGCAGTTAGCGCCATTATGCACATTTCGCGCCTGCATGTGGAACGTGTCCGGAACTTAAAGACGGTTGCGCTCGCTGAGCTGCAGCCGTTTAATGTTTTTTACGGGCGGAATGGCTCAGGAAAAACCTCGGTTCTGGAGGCGATTCACCTGCTGGCAACCGGACGTTCGTTCCGCACGCATATTCCCAAAAACTACATTCAGCATGATGCGCCGGACGCGATTGTATTTGCCCAGTCGGCCGCAGATAAAATCGGCATGCAGAAAATGCAGTCAGGCGAACAGCTGATTAAGGTCAACGGCGATCTGGTGGCGACGCAGAGCCAGCTGGCGAAGCTCCTGCCGCTGCAGCTGATTGACCCGCAGAGCACGGATATTATTGACCACGGCGCCAAGCCGCGGCGGCAGATGCTGGACTGGATGATGTTCCACGTGGAACCGGAGTTCTATCATGCCTGGCAGCATTATTCGCGGGCGCTGAAGCAGCGCAACAGCCTGCTGAAATCGCGGCGCAATTTAAGCCTTGCCGAACTCGGGCCGTGGAACAGGATGCTCAGCGATTACGGCGAAATCCTGCATTCGCAGCGCGCCGGCGCAGTGGAACAGTGGCAGCATTATTTTCAGCAGGATCTGCAGCGGCTGCTGCCGGATCTGGAAATCACTCTGGAATACAGCCCCGGCTTTCACAGCGCCACAGGGCTGCTGAATGACCTGGCCGCCAGCCATCAGAAAGATCTGGAGCGGCGCTATACTGAGTGCGGGCCGCACCGCGCTGACCTTCGCTTGAAAACGCCTCAGGGCCATGCCGATGCCGTGCTTTCGCGCGGCCAGAAAAAGCTGCTGATTATGGCGCTAAAACTGTCGCAGATCGCAATGCTGCATGCCTGCAATAAGGAAACTGTGGTATTATTGGATGATCTGACAGCAGAATTAGATTTAGCCGCGCAGCAGCGTTTAATTGGCCGATTGAGCCAGCTTGGCAGTCAAGTTTTTATTACGACTTTAGACCATGAATCAGTACAGCATCACTTGCATGAGCTGTCTATTGCCTATCAATTATTCAAAGTTGAAAACGGTGCGGTTCAGATTGCTGAGCAATGACATGCCGTCTTTGCATAGATCCATTTTTCACTAGGGAGAAACCATGAGTTCAGAAGATCAAATAGCTTCTCAAACAG
>NZ_JAVXCI010000134.1:0-5389 GCF_036659555.1 Acinetobacter sp. | reverse complement strand
AGTGCGTCTACCAATTTCGCCACGTCCCCAATGGCTGTGTATATTATAGAGATCACCTGGGCATGACAAGCACTTTTTATAAAAAAGCGCCTTGTTTGCTTAAATAAAAAACAAAATGGTTGTTTTTGTATTTTTTCTAAGCAATTTCAGTGGTTAAGCGTGTTTTTACTTGAGAAAAATCACGTATTCTTTGACTTTTACGCTTGGCCAGCATGGCCTGCAGCAGGGGCTGAAAGCATCGAAATTGCTGAGGAAGATCAATATTTAAGCGCTGGCAATGCAAATATGCCCAATCTTCATAATGCAGCGCCTGCAGGCGCTGTCCAGTCAGCCATTCATACAGCACAATTCCAAACGCATAGACATCACTTTGCAGGCTTTTCGGCTGCCCCTGAAACAATTCCGGCGCCATATAGCGCGGTGTTGCATTCAGCTCAGGCGGAGGTGGCGCATGAATGGGCTGCGCCTGCTCCAGATCAATCAGCCTGACCTGACCTGCATGCTGCACAAAATGCTCCTGCTTGATATCTGCATGCAGCCAGCCCAACTGCGCAAGCTGATCCAGCGCATCCGTAGCCTGCAGCAGCAGTGCTTGAATCTGCGCCATACTCAGCTGCCGCGGATCAAGATTGAACAGCGGCGGCGCATCCGGCAAGACTAAGCCCTGCGGATACAGCCCTTCTGCAAAATTTAAGCAATCCGCCTGAATAATCTGAAATGGCAGCAGAAAGCCGGCGCGCTGGCGCTGCAGCGCCTGATACAGGCTTAGTTCATGCTGAAAACCGGCTTCCGCCTGCGCTGAATGATGAAGCGGATTGCTGAATGAATCACTGCACAGCTGCCCTTTCAGCCAAAACAGCTGCTGCGCGCCGCCCAAGCCATCTGCCGCAGCCTGAAACTGATACAGCCGGCGGCCAAAAGACAGGCTCCTGGCTTTGGTTTTTAAGACAAACTGTGCAGGCTGCAGCATGCGCGCATTAAATTGCAATATATTCTGCATGCTGCTGGTCTGGGGCATTCTGGTAATTCAGCAGCTCCAGGCAGTGCTGAATGGTTTTCCCTACACGGGCATGGATTTCAATCAGCGAAATTTTCGGCCATGTTGCGCGCTCGCCTTCGCGCTGCAGAATTTTAAATAAATAAGGGCGCGGGTTCTGCAGCATATAGCTGTAATGGCGCAGGCTGTGATTGCCTACAATATTCACATTGCCGTAATAGAGCTGATCCACCACGCCATAGCCATGATCCAGCAGGCGGCGCACCGGCGGCACATTCCCTGCGCGCTCGCGGGCAAAATCCATCAAGCCTTTGGTAATGACTTTGCCTTGCCTGCGGATAATGCGTTCCGGCCAGCTCAGCATGTCTTTACGGAAGCGCGAAACTTCATCCTGCATAAACGGCACAATATGCGGGTTCACTTGACTGGCAATGGTGTAATTAATATTGTACAGGCGCGCCATTTTCTCCTGCGGAAAATCGCTGCGCACGCTGCCGTCCACCCAATGGGTCGCAGCCATATAAGGCGTATATTCCCCATCATAGCGCTTGCTGGTCAGCCTCACCGGCGGGAATAAAATAGGCACAGCGCAGGACGCCAGCGCCGCGCTCCACACCAGCAAATCCGGCGAGGTATAGGCATTCATGATGCGCGCGTCCTGCGAAGCGTCATAGGGCGCAACTGCAATATTGATATGCAGCCCGGAAGCTTTCTGCGCCTCTGCAAAAGTCATATCGCCTAAATTTTCCACAAGGAAATTTTTTAAATACCGCACATCCGCCAGACCGCCATTGCCTTTGAGCAGGTCGCTGAGCTTTCTAAAGCGGAAGGCCTCACTGTAAAAGTTATGCCCTTTGAGTATTTCCATAAATGCTGAAGGCTTTGAAACGCCCAGCATGGCCGTCATAATTGCGCCTGAACTCGAACCTGACAGCACCTTCGGCATTAAGTCCTGCTCCATCAGCGCCTTGCATACACCAGTATGAAACAGCCCTAAAGTTGCGCCGCCTGAAAACATCATCGCAGGCTGCCCAAAAGCTTTCTGGCACCGCTTAAAGAACGCGATTTTTTCCTGCACGGTTAAGCATTCGCATTGCGCCGAAGCAATAAATGCCAACCCTTCACTGACTTCAGCCACATAATCTTCAATAATTTTTTTGGTGCCGACATAGGTCACGGAAAACAGCAGCGGATGCGCGATATTGGCAATATCATAAGTCAGGCCTTCACTCAGCATATACATCAGGTCGCGGGTGCGCTTCTGCGCCCGGTAGCGCCTCAAAAACCCTAAGCGGTACGCAATAATTTCAGCGTCAAAATAGGGCGAGCAGTTATCCAGCTTCCACTCCTGCGCACCCGACTCTTCATCTATCTTCAGCGCAATATCTTTCCATTCCTCATAGCTTTCAGCGGTTTCCAGCTGGCGCTTTAATTTTTTGATGCGGTACGCTTGATGCGGATTAATATCCCGTGCGAAATCTTGTAATAGCATATCTATCCCTCAGCGCTAGCGTTTTATACATTGCATTTCTCAATGACTGAAACTGTTGCAAAATTCAACCCTCAGTTCAATAGCCAAAAGTTTGCATTAATTGGCACATTATGCAGAAATACTATACAGTGTTGCTGTAAAATTACATCTATTCATCGATTAATCACAAACTGAATATTCATGGCAACTCTTGATTTACCTGATAATATTTTAAAATCCCTTTCTGATGTTCTGCTGCAGCTGCAGCAGGCTCTGCCTGAGGTCAAGCAGGCCCCGGATTTTTCCGCCGGCGCCTATAAATGGCAGGACAAGCAGCTCAAAGCCATTTTGCAGCCCAAAAAGATTTATTTGGACGACTTAAAAGGCATTGAAAAGCAGAAAGGCAAAGTGATTCAAAACACCCTGCAGTTTTTAAAAGGCTTGCCAGCGAATGATGTCTTGCTGACGGGTTCGCGCGGCACAGGAAAGTCCTCAATTGTCCGCGCCCTGCTGACTGAGTATGAAGCTCAGGGATTACGCCTGATTGAAATTGAGCGGGATGATTTATCCGATTTGCCGGAAATTCAGAAATTGATTGCAGGCCGCCCGGAAAAGTTCATTGTGTACTGTGATGATCTGGCTTTTAATGCGGAAGATGAAAATTACCGCAGCTTAAAGAGCGTTCTCGATGGTTCTTTGCAGTCTGGCGCCAGCAATTTCATTATTTACGCGACCAGCAACCGCCGCCATCTGCTGCCGGAGTTCATGCACGAGAACACGCCTGTGACCCGCGCCGATGTGCCTCAGCATACGGAACTGCACCCGCAGGAAGCGATTGAAGAAAAGATTTCACTGTCTGACCGTTTCGGCTTGTGGCTGTCGTTTTACCCGATGGATCAGAAGCTGTATTTGGAAATTGTGGCGCATTATTTGGCTAAAGCAGATATGCCGATGCCGGAAGATACGCGCGCTGAAGCTTTAAGATGGTGCCAGGCCCGCGGGCAGCGTTCAGGCCGCGCCGCTTATCAGTTCTCCAAGCACTGGATTGGTTCGCAGCGATTGAATGCAATGCAAAACTCCTAAAATTTAATTAGACAATTAAAAAGCAACTGTAATTGACCAAATACAGTGAGTAAAAGCCAATCTGTATTGGCTTTTACTCACCCACATTTTAGATAACTGTTACTGTTATTTTTATCAAATGTGAATCCTTAATGTCTTCACCGTTTTGCTTAACATCAGCTATATATATACTGTCACCAGCTGGCATATTCGTTTCACTGCCATCTTTCAAGCCTTTGAAAATTTCTTTATCAATACCAGCTTTGATATCTTCTTTAACATTGAAAGAAATATTCAATTGAGAGCCGCCTTCTATATTCCAGCGAATGCGTCCACCTTGCTTAATCGAGTGAAAGTGATAATTATCGCTACATCTATGTGACTGATCTTTTAATTTTCTAGAATTAGTAACTAATTTCACTTCAACAAAACCATCAAATTTATAACCCGGCATGAGTCTATCCTCCTTTTGTGTAATAACAGACTTCAAAATATCATTGCTGTTTATCCTTCCAACATACCTAAAAATAGTTAATATAAAAAAGAGGCCTAGGCCTCAGCACCGCCCCCACATTTTTTACCTGAATTTCAAAAGTAAAGCCGCACATGGATGTAAAATCAGATAAGAAAAATTATAAGTTCAAGCACAGAATGTAAGGCGCGACAGAAGTCATGCCGAGCGAACCAATACGGAAAACCCTGACAGGATGCCGGGGCTTTTCATTCCAAATTTTTCCGTTTTATTCAGACCTGCTTTTGAAGATTTTATTTACAGCATCTAAATGCCTTAAATGCCCAATAAAAAAGAGGCTTCCGCCTCTTTTCAATTTTACGCTTCCGCGGGATTAGTCAATTCCGTCATTGGCCAGCGCGGTGTCGTCGTCACAGACAAGCCATCCTGCTGACCCGCTTTTAAGCGCTGATAACCCGCAAAAGCAATCATGGCGCCATTGTCTGTACATAAAGCAGGTTCTGCATAGAACACATTGGCGCGGATTTTAGCCAAATCAGCTTCCAAGCGCTCACGCAAGCGCTTGTTGGCGCTTACGCCACCGGCAATTACCAAGCGCTTTAAACCTGTCTGTTTCATGGCTTTTACAGATTTTTTCACCAGCGTATCCACCAGCGCTTCCTGAAATGAAGCGGCAATATCCGCTTCACGGCCCTCGCCTGCAACTTTTTTCAGCTGTACAGAAACGGCTGTTTTCAAGCCGCTGAAAGAAAAGTCCAAGCCTTGATGCAGCATTGGACGCGGAAATGCAAAAGCATTCATATCGCCATCGGCAGCCAGTTTGGAAATATTCGGGCCGCCCGGATACGGCAATCCCATCATTTTCGCAACTTTATCAAAAGCCTCACCGGCTGCATCATCAATCGACTCGCCCAGCAGTTCGTACTGGCCAATGCCATAGGCAGCCATCAGCTGAGTATGGCCGCCGGACACCAAAAGCGCCACAAACGGAAACTCCGGCGGCGTTTCAGACAATAAAGGCGCCAGCATATGGCCTTCCATATGATGTACGCCAATGGCCGGCTTATTCAGCGCAAAGGCTAAAGTTCGGCCAAACAGCGCGCCGGTCATCAATGCGCCCATTAAGCCCGGCCCGCGGGTATAGGCCACCGCATCAATCTCGGATTTCTTGATCTGGCTTTCGTCCAGCAGCTGGTTAAGCAGCGGAATCAGCTTGCGCACATGGTCGCGTGAAGCCAGCTCCGGCACCACGCCGCCGTATTCCGCATGCAGTTTAATTTGGCTATACAGCACTTGCCCGCGCAACCCCAGCTCGCTGTCATACAGTGCAAGCCCTGTTTCATCACAAGATGTTTCTAAGCCTAAAACGATCATTAAACTGCCTATA
>NZ_JAVXCI010000133.1:0-5570 GCF_036659555.1 Acinetobacter sp. | reverse complement strand
GCTGTCAGAGATGACGTGTCGGTTCGAGTCCGACCCTCGGGACCAAAATTCTAAAGAACCCCAAGCGTATTAAGCCTTGGGGTTTTTTATTGCCTGAAGAATTCTAAATAGATGATTTAATGCGCCATTTCTGAGCTGAGCGGGCAGGACGCGCGTTGCCGGAGATTGAGAAATTGAAGGCAGCTGGCGGAAGGTGCGGCCAAAGCAGCATTTATGCAGCGGGTCAATTGCGGATGAATCACTGGATTGATGGCGCAATGTAAACCTTCAAGCGCTTACAGCAGCAGCCAGTTTTTAGCATCCGGCTTAAAAATTGCAGCTCATCCGGCCGGCGGCCTTTGGTCTGTTTTCCGGCCCGGCTTATTGAGTTGTTTGTTAAAATTTGTTAATTAATAGTATGGGCCGGTTTAGGCTGGCCGGCCCGGCTGGTTTGACTGCTTTAAGCAATGGCAAAGTGAGGCGTCTATGGCAATACAGTTGCTGGAAATAGGTACGCAGACTGAACAGCTGGCGGCATGCAGGCTGGCATTGCTGCTGGGCGTGTTTACCGAAGATAACCGCATAGCCGAATTTCTAAAAGTCGCCAGAGGCCTGCTGCAGATTGACAGCGCCATTCTGGCCTTTCAGGATGAGCCCTATGTCTGGCATTCCTCGGCAGCCGGATGCAAGCCATTTTTAGCCCATGGCGATGCGGGCTGGGCGGCCTATTTTGACGGCGCAGACTGCATTGACGCGCTGCATCCGAATTATGCGGCGTTTTCCTGGCATATCAGGGATTTGGGCGCGGGTCACGCGCGCCTGCTGGGTTTCAGCCTGAAAGACGGCGAAAGCGTGATTGGGCAGGTGCTGCTGTTTGATGAAAGCGCGGAAATATTTGACGCGCAGCAGAAAGGCATCGTGCAGGAATTTGTGCAGGGCCTGGTCAGCATGATTAAGCTGCGGGTGGAAAATGCCGAGCTGAAAGAGCTATATGAGCAGCAGTCTGCGCTGAATTTCAGCAAAACCAAGTTTTTCCAGATTATCGCGCATGACCTGCGCGCGCCGTTTCACGGCCTGCTGGGTTTTTCAGAAGTTCTGGCGCAAGAGCGCGATTCTCTGGATGAATCCAGCATTCAGAATATTGCCGACTATTTATTTGATACGGCGCAATCGACCTACAGCCTGCTGGAAAGCCTGCTGAACTGGGCCATGGCCGAAGGCGGGCGCTTTGTCTATCATCCGATTAATTTTGAGATCGGCCAGTCGGTCAAAATTGTCTGCAATGTGCTGAACAGCCTGGCGGTGAAAAAGAATATCCAGTTGCGGAATGAAGTGCCTGAAGGCCTGAAAATTTACGCTGACATTAATATGGTGACTTCAGTTATTCAGAACCTGGTTTCCAATGCGCTTAAATTCACCCAGACCGATGGAAGCGGCGCGGTAATTCTGCGCGCGGCGGAGAGCGAAGCCGGCGTGAGCCTGAGCATTCAGGATACTGGCCTGGGCATGACCCGGCATCAGATTGAGCAGCTGTTCCAGCCCAAGCTGACGGTCAGCGTCAAAGGCACCGCCGGCGAAAAAGGCACAGGGCTGGGCCTGATGCTGTGCAAGCGCTTTGTCGATTTAAACCACGGCGAAATCAGCGTGGAATCCAAAGAGGGCGCTGGAACAGTATTCAGCGTAACCTTCCCGCCGGCAGCCAGCAGCCATCAGGCTTTAAGCATGGGCAGCCTGCAGGGCGACAAGCCGGAAGAAACCGCCTGAGCAGCGCATGGCGCATTAAATTTCTTTTCCACTATCCCTTGGCAGCTGATATAACTAGAAAAAACGTAGGCCTAGGGTTTGAAAATGAACGCGGAACAATTGCGCAAGGCATTGCGCGCCAGCCAGTATGCTGAACAGGTGCTGGGAATGCATGGCGCTTTAATTGAGCAGGATTATGCAGCCGACCAGTTCCTCGCGCCGCTCAGCGCTGCGCAGATTCAGGCCTATGTGGAAAATACCTTAGATCAGATTCAGGATGAAGCTGCATGGATGCGCGCAATGCGCATACTGCGCGCGCGCCTGATGTTCCGCTGGATCTGGCAGGACGCCAATCAGCTGACTGATGTGGTCACGCTGACCAAAGAACTCTCCGATTTTGCCGACGCCGCCATTTGCGCAGCCAAAGCATTCGCCTATCCGCCGCTGGCCGCCAAGCATGGCGAGCCGCTGGGCTACAACGGCCAAAAGCAGGATTTGATTGTCATTGCCATGGGCAAGCTCGGCGCGCAGGAACTGAATCTGTCCAGCGATATCGACCTGATCTTCGCCTTTGATGAGCAGGGCGAAAGCGATGGGCGCAAATGCATTGATGTGCAGCAGTTCTGCATCCTGTGGGGGCAGAAGCTGATTTACCTGCTGGATCATATCACCGCCGACGGCTTTGTATTCCGCGTGGATATGCGCCTGCGCCCCTGGGGCGACGGTTCGGCGCTGGCCATCAGCCATGCGGCGCTGGAAAAATACCTCAGCCAGCATGGCCGCGAGTGGGAGCGCTATGCATGGATCAAGGCGCGGATTGTCACCGGCGGAAAAGAGGGCCAAGACCTGCTGCAGATGACCCGCCCTTTTGTATTCCGCAAATATGTCGATTACAGCGCCTTTGAAGCCATGCGCGAAATGAAGGCGATGATTGAGCGCGAAGTGCAGCGCCGCAATATCGAAGATGATATTAAGCTGGGCGCCGGCGGCATCCGCGAAGTGGAATTCATTGTGCAGGTGTTCCAGCTGATTTACGGCGGCTCCAAGCTGGCGCTGCAGGACCGTCAATGCCTGATCAGCCTGCGCCATTTGGGCGAGGCTGGCCTGCTGGATGCTCAGGCGGTTGCGGAACTTGAAGACGCCTATCTGTTCCTGCGCCGCATTGAGCATGCGGTTCAGGCGCTGAATGACCAGCAGACCCAGTCGCTGCCGGCCGAAGCCGAACTGCGCCAGCGCATGCTGGACACGCTGGGCTACACGTCCTGGGAGCAGTTTCTGCAGGTATTGAACCGGAAGCGCGTCAAGGTGATTTACCAGTTTGAGCATCTGATTAAGGAAACGGAGCCGGACCCGCTGACTGAAAGCTTTGCCCAGCTGGAAAAGCAGCTGGATGCAGTGCTGGATGCGCATGCGAAAAATCTGGTGCATGAGTTCTGGCATGGCCATGCGCTGAAAAAACTCCCGGCTAAAGCGGTGCAGCGCCTGAAGGCTTTCTGGCCGCATCTGGTTGAAGCGGTGATTCAGTCCGACAGCCCGCAGGTGGCTTTGCTGCGCCTGATGCCTCTGGTGGAGTCGGTGATGCGCCGCACGGTGTATCTGGTGATGCTGATTGAAAGCAAAGGCGCGCTGCAGCGCCTGGTGAAAATGGCCACCGTCAGCCCGTGGATCTGCGAGGAGCTGACCCATTATCCGGTGCTGCTGGATGAGTTCCTGTCGATGGATTTTGAGCTGCCCAAGCGCTGGGATCTGGAAGATTCGCTGCGCCAGCAGCTGCTGCGCATTGAACTGGATGATGTGGAAGACCTGATGCGCGCGCTGCGCCTCTTTAAAAAATCCAATGTGCTGACCGTGGCTGCCAGCGATGTGCTGGCGGAAAGCCCGCTGATGAAAGTTTCTGACGCCTTGACCGATATTGCGGAAGTTTCGGTGAATGCGACGCTGCATCTGGCGTATCAAATGACGGCGAAAAAGCACGGCTGCCCGCTGGATGCCGAAGGCCAGCGCTGCTCGCCGGAGCATACCGCATTTGCGGTTGCGGGCTACGGCAAGCTGGGCGGCATTGAGCTGGGCTATGGTTCAGACCTGGATCTGGTGTTTATTCATTTCATGGATGAACAGGCGGATACTGACGGCCTGAAGCCGATCAGCGGTTTTGAATTCGCCATGCGCGTTGCGCAGAAATTCATGTCTTTAATGACCACGCAAACCCTGGATGGCCGGGTCTATGAGATTGACACGCGGCTGCGCCCCTCCGGCGAGGCCGGCGTGCTGGTGACCAGCCTGAAAGCCTTTGAGCAGTACCAGTTTAAAAGCGCATGGCTCTGGGAACATCAGGCCTTGGTGCGCGCGCGCTCGATTGCCGGGGAGGATTCGCTGCGCGCCAAGTTTGAAGATCTGCGCTGCCGTATTCTGACCCAGCCGAGGGATGAAGCCGGCGTGCGCGAAGAAGTGCTGAAAATGCGCTGCAAAATGAAGGATCATTTAGGCTCATCTAAAGCGCAGAAAAAAGAAGGAATTTTTCATTTAAAACAGGATGCAGGTGGTATCGTTGATATTGAATTTATGGCACAGTATGCGGTATTGGCATGGAGTGGGGCGAATCCAGATCTCGCTCATTACTCCGACAACGTACGAATCCTTGAAGACGCCGCAAGAGCAGGTTGCTTATCCAGCGACGACGCGACAGCATTGATTCAAGCTTATCTTTGTGAACGGGCCGAGAGCCACCGTCTGGCGCTTGCAAATCAATCCATGCAAGTCAGCGCAGCGGACTGGCGCGATACCCGAGAGGCCGTTTGCAAGCTATGGCAAAGATTGATTGATCCAAGCGCAGCTGCTGCTTTGGATAAAAATGACTGTGTATAAAAATTTGGAGTGTGCGCCATGAACTTGGCTGATCGTGATGGTTTTATTTGGCAAGATGGACAATTGGTTGACTGGCGTGAAGCGAAGGTTCATGTCTTAACTCATACGCTGCATTACAGCATGGGGGTCTTTGAAGGTGTCCGCGCTTATGAAACACCAAATGGTACCGCGATTTTCCGTCTTCAAGACCATACCAAGCGCCTGCTTAATTCTGCAAAAATTTATCAGATGAAAGTTCCATTTGATCAGGCGGCGCTGGAGCAGGCTCAGATTGATGTGGTGCGTGAAAATAAATTGGCGTCCTGCTATCTGCGCCCTTTAATCTGGATCGGTTCTGAAAAACTCGGCATCGCAGCAACCAACAATACCGTTCATGCTGCTGTAGCGGCGTGGAGCTGGGGCGCCTATTTGGGCGATGAAGCCATGGCGAACGGCATTCGCGTGAAAACTTCATCCTTTACCCATCATCACCCGAACGTGACGATGTGCAAGGCGAAAGCGTCGGGCAACTATACTTTGTCTATCCTTGCGCATCAGGAAGTGGCGCATTCAGGCTATGACGAAGCGATGCTGATGGACCCGCAGGGCTATGTCTGCCAAGGTTCAGGCGAAAACGTATTCCTGGTGAAAGACGGCGCACTGCATACGCCGGATATCGCCGGCGGCGCATTGGACGGCATTACCCGTCAAACCATTATCACCATTGCCAAAGACTTGGGCATTGAAGTGGTTGAACGCCGCATCACCCGCGATGAGTTCTATATCGGCGATGAAGCGTTCTTTACCGGCACGGCCGCTGAAGTGACGCCAATCCGCGAATATGATGACCGTCAAATCGGCGAGGGCTGCCGCGGCCCGATTACGGAAAAAATCCAGAAAGCATTCTTTGACGCCGTTCAGGGCAAAGACCCTAAATATGCGCACTGGCTAACTTACGTAAAATAAGCTGATCGGTTAAGATTAAAAGGCGGAACAGAAGTTCC
>NZ_JAVXCI010000132.1:0-5598 GCF_036659555.1 Acinetobacter sp. | reverse complement strand
CCACTTTCTGTGCTTAAAAAGCCTCTGTTGCAAAAACAGTCCATTTCAAAGACCATGCAGGTTGCGGATGACACTTCCGTGTATCAAATAATAGTTTGAATTTAAAAAAGAAAATGCCAGTCAGTTTCTTAACTGACTGGCATTAGCGCAAAGGCCGCTTTTTCTTCATGCTTGCGCAAATCAGTTGTCTGTTGCAAAGGCAATATCACTGAGGCCGGCTTCGCTCGCGCGTGACATCACTTGCGCTACAGTGTCATAGCGTGATTCTTTGTCGGCCTTTAAAATCACTGTCGGCTGGCGCGGGGCTTTGCCTGCTTCCGCAAAGCGCTGTTCCAGCTCCTGCAGGCTGATGACCTGGTCATCCCAAGCCACATCGCCATTGGCATTGATGCTGACCTGCACCTTTTGCGGCGGCAAATCTATAATCTCCGCAGTAGTTTTCGGCAAGGTTAATGGAATTGATGGGTTGGCAACGGTCGCTGTCACCAGAAAGATGATCATCAATACCAACATAATGTCGATAAGAGGAATGAGGTTCATCTCATTCATGCCTGCATCGTTGTCTTCACCCAATTGAAAAGCCATTAAGCTTGACCTCCAACTAAACTTTCATGCGCTGTTTTAACTTCAGCTTTTTTTGCAGATTCCTGCTGCAGCATGGTGTCAATCAGCAAGCCGTGCGCCTGATCCTGCAGCTCATTGGACAGCGTGCGGTTAAAGCGCACCGCAATGTTGTAAGCCAGCACCGCAGGAATGGCGACCGCCAAGCCCAAGCCGGTCATAATTAAAGCTTCACCGACTGGAGTCGCCACTTGCGCAAGGCCAGCCTGTCCGCTTTTGCCGACCGCCACCAGCGCATGGAAAATTCCCCATACGGTGCCGAATAAACCCACAAACGGCGAAAGAGAAGCGATGGTGCCCAGCACCGAAACGCCTTTTTCAGCATTGGCTTTTTCCGCAGCAATTTGACGCAGCAGCGCCTGCTCTGCAACGGCTTTGCGCTGATCAAAGCTCAATGGCGCAAATTTCGCTTTCAGCGCAGACAGCGCATCAGCAAGCCGGGCAAAAGCCACTTGTTTCAGCTGGCGCGTGCCCATAATGCGCAATGCAAAAATCGTCCACGTCGCAATCGACATTGCCAATAACACGAAATACAGTGTTTTACTGACTGCATCAGCATGTTGCCAATAAACTGAAAAGTTCATACTCGAACTCCTAATGAGTTAGCCGGTTATTTAAGCTGAAAATCGAATGGCTGTTCCACTTTGGTTGGATAAGCCACGCCATTTTCAATATATTTAGTCAGCTGTCCACGCTTGGCGGCGGCAGCCACTTTTCTGTTTACGGCAGGCCCGCAGCTGGAATTTTTCGCTTCAGCTGAAATGACCTTGCCGCTTTCATTGGCTGAAATAGCAATCACCAATGAACATGATGTTTTTAGTTCGCCCGGAGCAAAATTCACCTTAGGCGCTTTCAGCCATGACACTCCGCCGCCAATCGAAACGCTTCTCGGCGCTGGAGGCGACACAGGCGCAGGCTGGGCAGGAGGATCGGCTTTTGCAGCCGGCGCTGGAGCCGGCGTTTTGTTTTCTGAAACGACAGGCGCTATAACTGGACTTGGCTTCGCTGGCGCTTCCACCGGCTTCACCGCAGGCTTAGGCGTATCGGCCTTTTTCACCTGCTGCACCTTCTCGACTTTCTTCGGCGGAGGCGGCAGCGGCTTGTCGACAATTTTGACTTCTTTCGGCTTCGGCGGCTCTTTCTTAGGTTCCGGCGGCTTCGGCTTTGGAGGCAAAGGCTTTGGCGCTTCCTGCAGCTTCACGAAGCGCACTTGAATGGGATCTTTTTCTATCGGCTTGAGCTCAGGAGTCTTCATCTGGCTGACCGCCCACAATACGCCCATATGCCCAATGACCGCTGCAGCTAAGGCTGCAATAACTTTCTTTTTCATGGGGTTCGGAGCTGGCATCATGGGAGCGGAATATTGACTCATTAAAATCAGTTACCTTGAAGAAGCGACTGCATTCCAAATAGGAATTTGCAATCAGGCTCATCTGTTAGCGCAATAAAGTAGCATAATGATAAATGAGAAGTGTTTTCATTTGCAACTATTAATTTGCCTATTTTTATGGCTTTTTCAAATGCTCAGCATAGAGCAAAAAAGGCATACTTAAAGCATGCCTTTTTTAAAAATAAGATTCAAAGCCTTACTGGAATACAACCGTTTTGTTGCCGTCCACAATAATGCGGTCTTCCAGATGCCATTTGACTGCGCGCGCCAGCACATTGCGCTCAACATCCTGGCCCAGCTCGCGCAGCTGCTCTACGGTAAAGTCATGGCTGACCCGCTCTACGTCCTGCTCAATGATCGGGCCTTGGTCCAAATCTGCAGTGACATAATGCGCTGTCGCGCCAATCAATTTCACGCCTTTCTCATGCGCCTGCTTATACGGGTTCGCGCCCACAAAGGCCGGCAGGAAGGAATGGTGGATATTGATGATCTTCATTTCCCATTTCTGCACAAATTCTTCGTCCAGAATCTGCATATAGCGCGCCAGCACCAGCAGGTCATTGCCCTGCATCAGCTCATTGATTTTTTCATAAGCTTCGCGCTTGTTTTCCTTGGTCACCGGCACCACTTCAAACGGAATGCCGAAGTTTTCCACCGCTTCGCGCAACGTTTCATGGTTGGAAACCACTTTGGTGATTTCGCACGGCAGCCCGCCGCGCGCATGGCGCCACAGCAGCTCCAGCAGCGCATGGTCAACCTTGGAAACCAGAATGCCGACCTTTTTCACATCGCTGACCAGAGCTAAGCGCCAGTTCATATGGTAGCGCGCGGCCACATTGCTTTCAAAGGTCTGCAGCAGGCTTTCTTTGCGGCTTTGCAGGCTGTCCAATTCAAACTCAACACGCATGAAATAACGCCCGCCCTGAGCTTCAGTCGCGTATTGATCAAGTGCGGTAATATTGGCGCCATGATGATACAAAAAGCTCGATACAGCTTGCACAATACCCGGCTTATCTTCACAGGTAATGAGCAAGCGAGCAGTGTTAGCAGTCGACATATTCATTTTGGTGTGTATCACTCATTCAATTTATAAAAAGCAAGCCGAGTATTCTAGCGCCTTTTCAAGGCAGACTAAATAGCCTTATTCAGCGTCATGCGCTTTGGCGGATGAAAGACTGGCAAACAGATCTGACTCGCCCATAGTTTCCAGCAGGCGCTCATAGGTTTGACGGCTTTCCCCGCGCAAATAGGCGCCTTCCAGAAACACCATCTGGCGCAATGCCTGCCATACCCACTTCTCTTCCAAATGGTTAGAGTCGGTAATATGGCCGGACATATACAGGAAGTTGGTCCAGTTGGTCAGCACAATCCACAGGTTGATAATCAGCGCTTCAATTTCCGAGTTGGTCATTTCCATCAGGCCGGCATCGACAAAGGCTTTATAGATTTTCTGGCCCTGCTGCATCACCTGGCCGGCAAAGCGCGGATACATCTTGCGGAAATCCACATTATTTTCCACCAGATGGTAGACATCGCGGTGCAGGAAGCGGTAAGCCCAAAGCTGGCTGCTCAGCACCTGAAAATAGCGGATCTTGTCATTGGCATCCAGCAGGCGGTCATCCGGCAGCGCGAGCATGTCCAAAGTTTCCCTTTGGTACTGCTCCATCAGCTCTTTGATAATTTCGTTCTTATTGCGGAAATGATAATACAGGTTCCCCGGGCTCATCCCCAGTTCAGCTGCAATATGATTGGTCGTAACAGAACGTTCGCCGCGCTCATTAAACAGCTGCAGGCTGAGCTGCAGAATGCGTTCTTTGGTTTTCAGCGTTTTGGTTTGGGACATTCTAAAATAACCATGAGTTCAATGCATTAGCAGGCTAATACATAAAGTAGCTTGACTATTTAGAGCATTTACTCTAAAAAATAATTAATCGCTTATTTTAAATGGCAGCGCGGCATGAACAGTCAGACAAAAACAGCTTCAATGACAGCACATTCTGTTGAAATTCCGCACCTGCACGATGTGCTGGAACAGCAAAAACGCGCATATTTGCGCTATCCGCTGCCTACAGCGCAAGAGCGCATTGACCGTTTAGCTCGGCTTAAGCGTATCTTAGTTAAGTACCAAGATCAATTTGCCGAAGCAATTAATCAGGACTACGGCAACCGTTCTGTCAGCGAAACTAAAATCGGCGAACTGCTGACCTGCCTGGAGCACATTAAATACTACAGCAGGAATTTAACCCAGTGGATGAAGCCGTCCAAGCGCCATATCGGGATTATCCACCAGCCGGCCAAGGCTTGGGTGCAGTATCAGCCTCTGGGCGTGATCGGCATTATTGCGCCATGGAACTATCCGCTGCTGCTGTCGGTTGGCCCGCTGATCTGCGCGCTGGCCGCCGGCAACCACGCCATGATTAAAATTTCCAGCTCATCGGCAGCCTTTGGCGCCGTGCTGGAACACGCTTTAGCCGAGGCCTTTCCGCAGGAACTGGTCGCAGTGATTAACGGCGGCGGCGCAATTTCCGATGCCTTCTGCCATCTGGCCTTTGACAAAATGATTTTCACCGGCTCAACTGCCGTGGGCAAAACCGTCATGGCGGCGGCTGCTGAAAATCTGGTGCCGGTCATTTTAGAGCTGGGCGGCAAGTCGCCGGTTCTGGTGCATCCGTCCATAGACCTGCAGGATGTGGCGGAGCGCCTGGCGGTCGGCAAGCTGTGGAATGCCGGCCAAACCTGCGTTGCGCCGGATTACCTGTTCCTGCCGCGCGGCAAGGCGCAGGAGTTCATTGAGCGCTTTAGAGCCTGCGCTGAAGCCATGTACCCTGATCTGGCCAGCAATCAGGACTACACCTCCATTATTAATGACAAGCAGTACCGCCGCCTGCAGGGCTATTTGGACAATGCCCGCGCGCAAGGCGCGCAGATTGCCGAAATCAATCCGCAGAATGAAGACCTGGCGGCCGCGCGCAAAATTGCGCCGACCCTGCTGACGGATGTGACGCCAGACATGGCCATTATGCAGCATGAAATCTTCGGGCCGCTCCTGCCGATCATGGAATATGATCAAATTGACGATGTTATTGACTTTATTAATAGCCGTCCGCGCCCACTTGCATTATACTATTTCGACTTTGATCAGGCGCGCGCCGACTATGTCGCGCAGCGCACCCATTCAGGGCATTTCGGGCAAAATACGGTACTCACCCATGTCGCACAGGACGACCTGCCATTCGGCGGCGTCGGCGCATCAGGGATGGGGAAATATCATGGCCCAGAAGGTTTTTTCAGTTTGTCGCATGAACGTTCCGTAATGTCGAATCCAAAGCTGTACAGCTTGAAATTCATCCTGCCGCCGTTCAACAAGCCGATTCACACGCTGATTTCTAAGACTCTTCTCCGCTAACTGATCAAGGCATGATCTATCGCACGCGGTCATGTTGCGTTTTTAATAAATTCGCTTGTCTTTTAAGCGTATTTTTGATATAAAACGCCCCTTGAATGATTTCATCCGTTTACTTTTAATGACTAGCCGCACAATCGGTGCTGTCTAGCAATGGAGTTCACCATGTCTAAGGTTTGCCAAG
>NZ_JAVXCI010000131.1:0-5643 GCF_036659555.1 Acinetobacter sp. | reverse complement strand
CATCGAGTTATCTTCATAAAAGTAGACTATCACAGTTCTAATCTACTACAGCCCCAAGAATTTTTATGCGCTTTGGCTTTGCCGGCTATGGGCGGATAATCATGCAGGTTGCGGTCGCATGGGCATACAGCTTGCCGTTTTCATCAATAATTTTGCCTTCTGAAATGCCCAGATTTTTACTGATATTGATGACCGTTCCGACCGCCAGCAACTCTTTATCTTTGGGAATGGGGCGGCACATTTTAATGTTCAAGTCGATGGTGCCGTAGCCGACGCCGGCTTCAAGCAAAGTATGCACTGCGCATCCGGTGACGGAATCCAGCACCGTGGCGGCAAAGCCGCCATGCACGCCGCCCAGCGGATTTAAATGGCGCTGATCCGCCCGGACTTTAAAGCGGATGCTCCCTTCAGAAACTTCAAAAGGGCGCATGGGAATGGTTTCACTGATGCTTGCGGGCGGAATTTTCCCGGCGCACATGGCCTGCAGCAGCTGCAGGCCGGTCATTTCTTTTGGATTCATTCTTCTTCCTTAAAGCTAAGCCAGTTCAAAAATAGAACTTGATTGCAGATTAACCAAAAGAAGCTTCAGGCGCAATTGCCGGCGCGCTGATTTTTTTAAAGGGTATTGGTCATATAGGCTTTGTCAAAGCTGTCAAACTGATTCAGGATTTTTATTGAAATGGCTTCTCCGGTAGCCCATGTGGTGACAGCGGTATGCGGATTGACATCAATAATGTCTAAATTCAGGCACAGGGTTCGGGGGCTTTCAATGACAATGAACTGCGGGGAGCGGGGCTTAAGGCATTTGGCGATATAGCGTCTTAAATTTTCTTTCTGATAAACATCAATAATTTTATAACGCATAAGGCGGCCCAAAATCTCTATAAGTTTTTGTCTGGAATATTCTAAAGTTTAAAGATGAATCATTGCAAAGAGATTATTGTTTCAAAATTCTTAAGCAAATGCTTATCCATGCTTAATAGAAAAAATAAATCTGACTGATATACGGGATTTTCAATGATCAGCTTGCCTGATTTCTGCAATCGGGAAATCTTTATAGATTTAATTCGGGATATTCGATATATCTAAAGCATGCTGTTGAATAAGGATGCTCAACCATGCTGCTGAAAATCATGATCGCCATGCTGGCTTTTGCGGCCAATTCGGTCTTGTGCCGTTTGGCGCTGGCCGGCCAGCAGATTGATGCCATGAGTTTTAGCTTACTTCGCGTGTGCAGCGGCGCGGCGGTGCTGTTCCTTCTTTATATGCTCTCTGCCAGTAAAGCTGAAATAGAGTGGAGTGTGAAAAACGGATTTTTTCTTGCACTGTACATCGTTGCTTTTTCCCTTGCGTATTTGCATATTGACGCCGGTGTAGGCGCATTGCTCCTCTTTGGCACGGTTCAGTTAAGCATGGTCGGCTATGGGCTGCGCCATGGTGAAAAAATTAATCTGCGCCGCGGTGCTGGGCTTGTGATTGCAATTCTAGGCATTTTAATTCTGCTGCTGCCTGGCGCTTCAGCGCCAAATTTAGTGTACGCCGCAATGATGGTGCTTTCCGGAATCGGCTGGGCGATGTACAGCATTGCAGGGAAAAATATGCATAATCCGCTGGCAAGCACATTGGCCAATTTTGTAATGGCGGTTCCTTTTGTGCTGCTGGTTTATCTGGTTTTTTATTCACAGAGTTTTATCAAGCCGCAAGGCGTACTGTTGGCGCTGCTGTCGGGCGGCTTGGCCTCCAGCGGCGCCTATGTGCTGTGGTACGCCATAGTGAAGCGCATTGACCGCGTTACGGCCAGCAGTGTGCAGCTGTCTGTGCCCTGTTTGGCTATTTTGGGCGGCGCGCTGTTTATTGGCGAGGCTTTAAGCTGGCGGATCATTATTTCCGCAGCCATTGTTTTGGCCGGAATTGCTGCGGTGATTGGGGCAAAACCTTCACAGCAAGCGCCAGCTGCAGCTGGCGAGTGATGCGGTTTAGCCGCGCAGTTTTTCTGTTCTGAGCTTATGCTTTATGATTAAGCGCAATTTAAGACGGGTGGGAAGACATCATGGAAACGCTGCTGCTGTCATACTTTGCAGCCATTATTTTGCTGACTGTTACTCCAGGCGTCGATACTGCGCTGATTATACGCACCGCCTCTGTGGAGGGGCACAGGCAGGCGCTCTGGGCGGCTGCGGGGATTCATTTAGGCTGTTTGGCATGGGGCGCCGCCGTGGCTTTTGGCTTGGGCGCAATTTTAGCTGCATCGCAAACGGCATTTACCGTGCTGAAATGGTGCGGCGCTTTGTATCTGGCTTGGCTCGGCCTGCAGCTGCTGTTCAGCGCCAAAGCTCAGGATTTCACAGCGCTGCCTGCAGCGCATGCTGCTCAGCCGAACTGGTTTATCCGCGGTTTCAGCGGCAATCTGCTGAATCCGAAAGTCGGCATTTTCTATCTTTCATTTCTGCCGCAGTTTATTCCTTCGGCGCAGCATGCGGCTGTATGGACGCTGGCCTTGGTTGCCATGCATATTGTTTTAGGAATGGCATGGTGCGCAATGCTGATTGCAGGCATTGGCAAACTTCGGCCTTATCTGCTGAATCAAACTTTTGTGAAATGGATGAACCGCATCACCGGCGGATTATTCATTGCTTTTGCCCTAAAGCTGGCGCAGGCCCGCTAGCTGCAAATGTGCAGCATATAAAAAAACCCGCGGATTTCCGCGGGTTCTTCAAATCTGGCTGATTAAAGCAGATTATTTTTCAGCAGCAATTGAAGCAATCGCAGCGTCTACGCCTTCAATTGAATCGGCAGCTTTCTTGATGCGCGCAAGCGCATCTACAAGCACTTCGTCCGCAGTTGCGTAAGAAATGCGCATGAAACCGCCTAGGCCGAATGCATCACCAGGAACTACGGCAACGCCGGTTTCTTCCAATAGCCATTCAGAGAACTCTGTGCAGGATTTTAAGCCTTTGGCGCGAATTAACGGTTTGATATTGGCATAGGCATAGAATGCGCCGTCAGCAGGCAGGCAAGAAATGCCTTTAATTTCATTTAAGCCTTTGATCACCAGGTCGTGGCGGCGTTTGAATGCTTCAATCATTGGCTCAAGCACGTCTTGAGGGCCATTCAATGCAGCTTCTGCAGCAACCTGTGAAATTGAAGTTGGGTTTGAAGTTGACTGAGACTGGATTTTTTTCATTGCGCCAATCAGCTTAGCAGGGCCGGCCGCATAGCCGATGCGCCAGCCAGTCATTGCATAGGCTTTAGACACACCGTTTAACACGATTGTACGGTCATAAAGGTCAGGCGCAACAGTTGCGATGTTGTAGAATTCATCATCCCAGCGGATCGGTTCGTACATATCGTCAGAAGCGATATAAACTTCCGGGTATTTGCGCAGCACTTCAGCCAAAGCTTCCAATTCAGCTTTAGTGTAGATCATGCCCGTTGGGTTGGATGGGCTGTTCAGCACCACTAGGCGGGTTTTGTCAGTAATCGCCGCTTCTAATTGCGCAGGAGTGATTTTGAAACGCTGCTCTTCACCGCATTTCACAATCACAGGAACGCCTTCAGCGATAATCACCATGTCCGGGTAGCTGACCCAGAATGGCGCAGGGATGATCACTTCATCGCCTTTGTTCAGCAAAGCCAGCGCCAAGTTGAAGAATGACTGCTTGCCGCCGCAAGAAACCAGAATTTGGTTGGCCGCATAGTCAAGATTATTGTCGCGTTTGAATTTTGCAATAATCGCTTTTTTAAGGCCTGGAGTACCGTCAACAGCTGTGTATTTAGTAAAGCCGTTATTAATCGCTGCAATTGCTGCGTCTTTGATGTGTTGTGGTGTGTCGAAATCAGGTTCGCCAGCGCCCAAACCAATAACGTTTTTACCCGCAGCTTTCAATTCAGCTGCTTTGTTCGTTACCGCAAGAGTTGGGGACGGTTTGATGGCATTTACACGATCAGAGAGACGTACGTCCACGGCAGTATTCCTTCTTATAGGGATTAAAAATTAAAAAAGCACATTATCTTAGCGTAAAACGGCGCGCAATGGGGAGTGTGAATTGCGCCAATATGAAAAAAGTCTGCAAATATGTTCCAAATGAGTGCGCGGGCGCGGAATGCCTTTGCTTAAGCTTTCCAGCCGGCGGGCGCAATAAAAGCTTTAATTTTTTGCTGTTCACGGCGCAGTCCTGCCATTTTAAATTGAATATTCAGATGATGCGGATCGGTTGAGGAACGCCATAAGCTCCTTAACTTTTTGGGGCTATTCTCGGCGGCGTCTTGCCGGTTTTAAATGCAATGCTTGGAGCGATTGCTGTCCCATAGTTAAGCAGGGCAAGCTTCGGATACGTGCGTGCGGGCCTTGCCTGCGCAAAGGCATGTAAGCTTTTAAAGGAAAATGAGGCAGTGCAGGCGCTGAAGCTTAAGAGAGCAAAAAATCATCTTATTTTTATCAAGAATTCAACCCATCTAATTGTTTTTTATGTGCTAATTGTATCGGTAGTATTCTGTTGCTTAGGCGGATTCCTAAGCTTTAAAACGGAAATGCCAGCCAATTGCTGAACTGGCTGGCATCCGCATGCTGTTTTTTAGCTTTTACTGCAGCTTATTTCTGAAAGCGCGACAAGTCTTCTTCAGGGCGCGCCGTCAGCACTTCTACGCCATTTTTTGTCACTAAAAGCGTGTGCTCATATTGCGCAGACAGGCTATGGTCTTTGGTCACCACCGTCCATTTGTCGCCTAAAAGCTTGGTTTTCCAGTCGCCGCCATTGACCATTGGCTCAATAGTGAAGGTCATGCCTTCTTCCAGAATCATGCCGGTATCCGGCTGGCCGTAGTGCAGCACTTGCGGTTCGTCATGGAACACTGTGCCAATGCCGTGGCCGCAGTATTCGCGCACTACGCCAAAGCGTTCAGATTCAACGTATTTTTGAATCGCATGGCCAATATCGCCAATGGTTGCGCCGGGCTTAACCGCTTCCATGCCGCGGTACATGGCTTCTTGAGCCACCTTGCATAAGCGGTTGGCTAAAATAGAGGTTTCACCGCCCACGATGTACATCATGTTGGTGTCGCCGTGATAGCCGTCTTTAATCACGGTGACATCAATATTCAAAATATCGCCTTTTTTCAGTACTTTTGCGTCTGAAGGAATGCCGTGGCAGACCACATGGTTGACCGAAGTGCAGATGACGTGCTGGAACGCCGGGCGGCCGGGCGCGGCGCCGTAACCTAAACACGCTGGAATGGCATCCTGCTTATTGACAATATAGTCATGACAAATCGCATCAAGTTCAAGGGTCGTCACGCCCGGCTTGATATGCGGCTTGATCATATCCAAAACTTCAGCCGCCAGCCGCCCAGCCACACGCATTTTTTCAATTTCGTCTGGGGTTTTGATTAAACGGCGGGGAGCTTGGTAAGTTGTGTTCATGATCTTTAAAAACTTTTGGAAATTTATATGTGACTATGGTATAAATAGCCGCCTATTTTATCAAATGCTTTTCGTGTTAATTTTTTAATTAGAATTTTTGCGAAAAATTGAGAAATAGTTATAAAAAATCCGCACATATATCGTCACATTACTCTGGGTGCCTAGCAATGGGTGGAGAATGCGGATATATGGAGGCCTAACCCAAACTTTAAGGTAAAGAAAAT
>NZ_JAVXCI010000130.1:0-5737 GCF_036659555.1 Acinetobacter sp. | reverse complement strand
TTTGTCGAACCAAACGAGACAGCATGTTAATTTTCCATCTAACAGTTTAAAATAAGCATTCATTGTAACAAACCCCTGTACATTTGGGCTGTAAAATCAGCAGCAAATGTCAAAAAATAGTTGAGCCAAGTTATGAGTCTGTATGCTACCCAAGATGAAAAAAAACAAGCTGCTGCCAAAGCAGCTTTGAAACACCTGCCTAAAGGCGGTATTTTGGGTGTCGGTACAGGAAGTACAGTAAACTTCCTCATTGAGTTATTGCCGGAATTGCAGCTGGAAGCTGCCGTCGCCAGCTCTGAAGCGACGGCGCAGCGCCTGAAAAAACTTGGCATTGAAGTGGTGGATATGAACCATGTCGGCGGCCTGGACGCTTATGTGGATGGCGCTGATGAAATTGACCGC
Source organism: Acinetobacter sp. (assembly GCF_036659555.1). GTDB lineage: Bacteria > Pseudomonadota > Gammaproteobacteria > Pseudomonadales > Moraxellaceae > Acinetobacter. The sequence goes on along the minus strand of NZ_JAVXCI010000130.1, from coordinate 5,335 downwards.
CATATGCACATGATTAAGGGCGGCGGCGCGGCATTGACTCGTGAAAAAATTGTGGCTTCTATTGCCAAGAAGTTTGTCTGCATCGTCGATGACTCTAAATGGGTCGGGCAGTTGGGCCGTGAGTTTCCGCTTCCAGTTGAAGTCATTCCAATGGCGCGTTCTGCTGTAGCGCGCAAAATTGTGGCTTTGGGCGGTGATCCGGTATACCGCGAAGGCGTAGTGACCGATAACGGCAATGTTATTCTGGATGTGTACAACCTGAATATCCTCAATGCGCTGGAGCTTGAAAAGACCCTGAATGACATTCCGGGTGTCGTCTGCAACGGCATTTTCGCAATCAATAAAGCGGATATTGCAATTGTTGCAACAGATGACGGCATTGAAGAGCGTACTGCGGTTTAACCTTTTTTAATTTCCCCATACCCTGAGCAAATGTTAAAGCAATGCTTTTGCATTTGTGCAAGTTAAAGAGGGGGAAGCTCCAGAAATTTTAATTTAAGGAGCTTCCCCCTTTATTAAAGGGGGACTGAGGGGGATTTAATTTTAAAATAAAAATATGACCCAAACGCTTCCTGAAATCCAAATTACCCATCATGCGCGTGCGACACGGTTACGCTTGCGGGTAGAACCGACTCAAATCCGTTTAACGGTGCCTAACTTTTGCACCAAACGGCAAATTCAGGACTTTTTAAATCAATCTGAACAGTGGCTGATTGAAACTTGGCAAAAGCAGCAACGAAGCCTAGTGCAGGCAGATCGAACACTGCCCGCAGAATTGCACTTATTTAACAGGCATCAGCCTTTAAGTGTCATTTATAAAATACAAAAAAATTCTTATATTTTAGATACGCAAAATCATCAGCTTTTGATCAGTGACCGTCAGCCTGAAACTTACCTTAAGGCTTTTGTAATTGCTTATGCCAAGCAGCATCTGCCTGAATATTTGCAGCAGTTAAGCCAGCAAATAGGCCTGCCTTATGGGCAATGCGCCATCCGCCAGCCCAAAACCCGCTGGGGCAGCTGTTCTGCCCGGCATGACATTATGCTGAACAGCGGCTTGGCGCTGTTTCCGGAAGAAGCTGCGCGCTATGTCTGCGTGCATGAGCTGGCGCATACCTGCCATTTTGACCATAGTCCGAACTTCTGGGCAGAAGTCGCCAAGCATGATGCCGATTATAAAAACCACCGCAAACTGTTAAAAAGCGCAGCAATGCCGTGGTGGTGGCTGGCGGCATAGTGCCGGTATTGGGCTGAAGAAAAATACTGCAGCAGATTTAAGATGCGGCTTGGGTCATCAGAAGGCTCCCTAAATAGCCTAAGCAAATAAATACAGCAATGCGCTAAAAGCGCTTCTTGAGGACTAAAACGGTTTAACAGAAGGGTGTTAAATCTGTGAATTTGTTTACTTATTCTAAATAAATTGCATAATAAGGCAGAAAGAATGCTGCCAGTTATTTGGTCTGGATAAATGAATGAGCAGATTTTTCAGATAATCTGCAGGGTGATTGCGCCAAAATAAGATTTTATTTTATCGTTTTATGATTTATGAAATAAAATGCATATTGAATTTGAGCGGAGTCGAAGTAACAAAATAATTTTCATCTGCAGTTTGTTTGTTGATAAAATCTAAAAAATTGGTTTATTATTGAGCAAAATAACTATGCGGTTTTATTTATTCCGTGAATTTGCCTGATTCTCAATATTTTCTGCTGGTTGTTCCGAGTTGCCTGATTTTAATTGGCTGCGTATTTATTGCAGGGCATTTTCTTTTCCGCGCGCCGCGTTTTTTGTTCTGGATCGGAATCGGCTATATTTTGCCCTCTCTGGCTTTAGGCATGCAAAGCCTGATGACCAATACGCAAATGACCATGACCTCGCCGTGGGTCGGCATTTTATATCTTGGCGGCGCTTGGGCCATTGCGCATGGCATGGCGCTTAAGACCAAATCAAAAAATTATGCGCTGGTTTGTTTTGCATTCGCGGCATGGGGCGTTTTTATCCTGAGTTACTTTGCCTATGTCAATGAGCAGCTCTGGCTGAGAATGCTGACCATCAATTTCGTGACCGTCTGCCTTGAAGCCATGGTGCTTCCCGCTGTGTATGCTTATTTCAAGCGCTCGAAAATTTTGAATAAAATATTGTGCATCAGCTATTTTGTCATGGTGGTTTATACGGCGCTGCGGGCCGCGGCGATTCTGCTGTATTTGCGCAATGTAGACAGCATGATGCTGTCCGCTTCTAAATGGTGGATGATGATGCTTGCCGCCAGCATCCTGCTGAGCATCTGGTTTGCAATTATGATCGCAGCGACAACTGTTAAAGAGCTTTTTGTCACCTTAAATGATGAGCGCTACCGGGATGTGCTGACCGGACTGTACAACCGGAGGGGATTTTTTGAGAAAGTTAAGGCGCTGCGCATTAATAGAAGTTCCGGCAGCTTTTATATTGTCATGTGCGATATCGACCATTTTAAAAACATCAACGATACCTGGGGCCATGTGGCCGGAGATAAAATTCTGCGCTCAGTGGCAAAAGCGCTGAAGGACGGCATGCGTGAGCATGATGTCATTGCGCGTTTTGGCGGGGAAGAGTTTATTCTGCTGCTGCGGTGCCCGGATCATCTGGCGGCTTTTAAGCTGGCTGACCGCGTCCGGAGCGAAATCGCGCAGCAGGCCTATACGCTGCATAAGGTCAACGTTACAGTCAGCTTTGGCATGGCTGCTGTTGAAGACAATATGCACCTTATGCATGCGCTGGAGCTGGCTGATAAGCGCCTGTACAATGCCAAGAAAAATGGCCGCAACCGGGTTTGCTGCGCTTAACTGGCCAGCACGGGCATCACTACAGGCATTCCATCTTATTTTTAAGCCAGCGCCGCTGCCGTGGCATGCCTGAAAAAGCTTGCTATCCGGTTCCTTAAGCTGGCTGAATGCATCGCATTGTAAATCTACCTGCATCCGCAGATCTATTCAGCTTGATCAAGGACTTAATGCATCTGCGCATCACAGTTTCAGCGCTGCATAAAAACAGTATAAAAAGCATTAAATCCAACTAAAACGGTTCAGAAAAGCGGAAGTTCCTGTCATACTGTGCAGTCAATAAATGGGCGCTTTTGAATTGAGGTAATGAACGTGATTTCAGTAGGTATTGTCGGCGGTACAGGTTATACGGGCGTTGAATTGCTGCGTCTTCTGCTGCGGCACCCAGATGCAGAAGTGAAAGTGCTGACTTCACGTACCGAAAACGGGCGCCGTGTCGATGATATGTTTCCGAGCCTGCGCGGCCATACCGACCTTAAATATTCAGATTTGAACATTGAAGAATTGAAACAGTGCGATGCAGTATTTTTTGCAACGCCGCACGGTGTTGCCATGAAGCATGCGGAAGAACTGATCGCTGCCAATACCAAAGTGATTGATTTGGCTGCGGACTTCCGCCTGCAGGATTTAGCGCAGTTTGAAAAATGGTATGGCTTGGAGCATGCCTGCCCAGATGTATTGAAAGCTTCTGTGTATGGCTTATCTGAACTGAACCGTGAGCAGATCAAGCAGGCCAATGTGATTGGCAACCCGGGCTGCTATCCAACAACTGTGCAGCTGGGCTTGGCGCCGGTATTAAAAGCGGCTGAAGCATTAGTGAAACCTGAAAGCATTATTATTGATGCAAAATCCGGGGTTTCCGGCGCAGGCCGCAAAGCCAGTTTAGGCATGATTTATTCTGAAAATGCGGATAACTTCAAAGCCTATGGCGTAGCGGGCCACCGCCATCATCCTGAGATTGTCGCAGCGCTGGAAAATATTTCAGGGCAAAAAGGCGTGTTTGACCAGATTCTGTTTGTGCCGCATTTGGTGCCAATGATCCGCGGCATGCTCAGCACCATCTATATTGATTTAACGGATGCCGGTGCGGAAGCGGACTTGCAGTCCCTGTACGAACAGTTCTATGCCAATGAGCAGTTTGTAGATGTGATGCCTGCGGGCAGCTCGCCGGAAACGCGCTCTGTACGCGGCGCCAATCAATTGCGCATTGCCTTGTATAAGCCGCAGCCGAAAAAACTGGTTATTTTGGCTGCGCAGGACAACTTGGTGAAAGGTGCAGCCGGCCAGGCGGTGCAGAATATGAACCTGATGTTCGGCGTGGCGGAAAATGCCGGGCTTCAGGGCATTGGCTTATTGCCATAAGAAACCTATTAAAGCTTCACACACATTTAAATTTCGATTTAAATGTGTGTTTTGAATAAATCAAAATAAGAGATGACGATGCAGAATTCAGACTCAAATATCACGCCGCAGCAAGATGCGGGCGGAAAAAAGCTGTTCATGCAAACCAATTTGCCTTTGGCGATTGGCGCAGCGGTTTTGATCTTGAGCAGCGGCCTGCTGGGTTATACGGTTGGACACCGCCAAGGCTTGACGGTTGTCGGCTATGACGCTGATGCTGAGCAGCTGGTTGAAGTGGTGAAAAAGCAGAAAGCTGAACTGGCTGTGCTGAACAAAAGCTTAAACGCTGCGGTTCAGGAACGCGATCTTGCCGTCAGCAATGCCAATGACCTGTATCTGGCGGGGCATAAATCGCGCGATGCGCAGGAGCAGGCAGAGAGCCTTGGCGTGCTGTACCGTGAAGTGCTGCGCCAGCGCGGCGGCGTCGCCTTGGCGGTGCAGCATGTTGCGGTTAAGCCCTTGCCGGATAACGCCTTTGAATATCAGCTGGATCTGATGCAAGTCAGCCCGGGAAAAAGCCGCGCGTCGGGCAGTACTGAACTGCGCCTGATTAAAGGCACAGAAGTTTTAACCGTTCCGATGGAAGACAGTAACTTCAATTTTGAAAACAATGAGCGCCTGACAGGCCGCTGGACTATGCCGAAAGGTTTCAGCCCGGACTTTATTGAAGTGCGTTTAAGCGGTTCTGGAAAACAGGTGATCCGCCGCTTCAGCTGGTCCAAAGGGCAGCCGGTAAACGATCAATCCGCTTTTCTTTCAGAAATTCCGCAAACTGAAGCCAACACCAACTGAAGTGTGAATGAAATATCTTATGCGAACCAATAAGCGTCAAATTAGTTTATCTGACATTAAAGACTCATTCTATCAAACTGGATTGGTGGATTGGCATATCAGCCCGCGCTTAAGCAGTGAAACGCATGAAGATGGAGGCGATTCGGATACTGCGGTGATGACTGCGCGTCCGGAACTCAAGCGCCCGCCAATGTACGTTGTCGTTTTAATGAACGATGACTATACCCCAATGGATTTTGTAATAGAAATTTTACAACAATACTTTGCAATGAATCTTGACCAAGCCACTCAAGTAATGCTAACTGTACATTATGAAGGAAAAG
>NZ_JAVXCI010000129.1:0-5866 GCF_036659555.1 Acinetobacter sp. | reverse complement strand
CTGTACCTTTTAACCACTCGATACCGTTACCTTTTAGAAGGCCATCAATACCCATTGTAAGTTGGTCAACAATTTTGTCTTTACGTGCAAGGAGTTTAGACAAATCAAAGTTCACTTCACCTGTTGTAATACCGTGATCAGCTAAGTGATGCACTGTATCTTCATAACGGTGAGAAGAATCAAGCAATGCTTTAGACGGAATACAACCCACGTTTAAGCACGTCCCACCTAATGATGGTTTGCCTTTGTGAATACGTTTTTCGATACAAGCAACTTTAAAACCAAGCTGCGCTGCACGAATTGCTGCTTCGTAACCACCTGGGCCACCGCCAATTACAACAAGATCAAATTGTTGAGACATTTTTATCTCCAAAAATGGGCTTAGAGGATCGCTCTAAGCCCATGTTTTATTCTTTAGAATTAAAGGTCAAGGATCAATTTAGCTGGTTCTTCTAACAATTCTTTGATTGTTACCAAGAAACCAACTGCTTCTTTACCATCGATTAAACGGTGGTCATAAGAAAGCGCTAAATACATCATCGGCAAGATTTCCACTTGACCTTTTACAGCCATTGGACGCTCTTGGATTTTATGCATGCCCAAGATTGCAGTTTGCGGCGTGTTCAGGATCGGAGTAGAAAGCAATGAACCGAAAGTGCCGCCGTTGGTGATGGTGAACGTGCCGCCAGTCATGTCTTCAATGCCCAGCTTGCCGTCACGCGCTTTATAAGCGAAATCACGGATGCCGTTTTCAACTTCAGCATAGTTCATGCGGTCTGTATCGCGAAGCACAGGTACAACCAGGCCGCGCTCAGAAGATACCGCTACGCCGATGTCATAGTAGCCATGGTAAACAATGTCATTGCCGTCGATAGACGCGTTAACCGCTGGGTAGCGCTTAAGCGCTTCGGTCGCCGCTTTAACGAAGAATGACATGAAGCCAAGGCGCGCGCCGTGGCGCTTTTCAAATGCGTCTTTGTATTGAGCGCGCATTTCCATGATTGGCTTCATGTTGACTTCGTTGAACGTTGTCAGCATTGCAGTTTCTTGAGTCGCAGCCAGCAGGCGCTCAGCAACACGCTTGCGCAGGCGGGTCATAGGAACGCGTTTCTCAACACGCTCACCCACAGCAACGCTTAATGGCGCAGCTGCAGGAGCCGCCGGCTTAGCCTGATGGCTGGCAACATCTTCTTTCGTGATGCGGCCGCCGCGGCCTGTGCCCGCAACGTCAGCAGCTGGAATGCCAGACTCAGTCAATGCTTTACGCACTGCAGGCGCCTGATCAGCAACAGCAGCGCCGGCAGCAGCTTGAACTGCAGCAGCCGGTTCAGCTTTCTGTTCAGCCTGAGGCGCGGCAGCTGGCGCTGCGCCGGAAACTGCGCCTTCTTCAAACTGCGCAATCACTTCAGCGGAAAGCACTGTATCGCCTTCATTTTTAACAATAGCTGCAATCGTGCCGTCTGCAGGAGCTACAACTTCCAGCACAACTTTGTCAGTTTCAATATCACAAATCACTTCGTCGCGTGATACTGCTTCACCAGGCTGCTTGTGCCAAGTTGCAATTGTGCCGTCAGCAACTGATTCTGGGAACACCGGTGCTTTAATTTCGGTTGCCATTACTAAAAATCTCCTGTTATTCAGCCACGATGGCTAAAGCGTCATTCACGAGCTGAGCTTGTTGTTTTGCATGCAAATAAGGTGAACCGCAGGCAGGCGCCGCAGATGCCGGACGGCCCGCGAAGCTGATGCGCACTTGGTTACCCGCTTTCATTACGTCGTCATATAAGCGCGGCGCGATGAATAGCCAAGCGCCCTGGTTTTTCGGCTCTTCCTGCGCCCAAACGATTTCTTTTACGTTTGGATAAGAAGCCAGCACTGCTGCAAGGCGTTTTTCCGGGTACGGGTACAATTGTTCAATACGGACGATTGCGGTATTTTCAAGGCCCTGCTCACGGCGTTTTTCCAGCAGGTCGTAATAAACTTTGCCGCCGCACAGCACAAGGCGGGTAACGTCCGCTTTGCTGATTTGATCAATTTCATCAATTACCGTCTGGAATGTGCCGGTTGCCAGCTCTTCCAGTGATGAAACCGCCAGTTTGTGGCGCAGCAATGACTTCGGAGAAGTGATAATCATCGGCTTGCGGATTGGGCGGACAGCCTGGCGGCGCATTGCGTGGAAAATCTGCGCAGGGGTTGTCGGCGTAATCACCTGCATGTTGTCTTCAGCGCAAAGCTGCAGGAAACGCTCCAGGCGCGCAGATGAATGCTCAGGGCCCTGGCCTTCAAAACCGTGCGGAAGCAATAGGGTCAAGCCGCATACGCGTTCCCATTTGGTTTCGCCAGAAGAGATGAACTGGTCAATCACCACTTGCGCGCAGTTTGCGAAGTCGCCGAATTGCGCTTCCCAAATGATTAAGCTTTTCGGCAAAGTGGTTGAATAGCCGTATTCAAATGCCAGCACAGCCATTTCAGATAAAAGCGAATCATAAATCGCGGTGCGCGGCTGATTCTCTTTTAAATTGCACAGCGGAATGTAAGTTGAACCGTCAACCTGATTATGCAGTTTTGCATGGCGGTGCGAGAATGTGCCGCGGCCCACGTCTTCGCCGGTTAAGCGGAACAGGTAGCCATCATCCAAAACGGTTGCATAAGCTAAAGTTTCAGCTGCGCCCCAGTTCAGCGGCATTTCACCGGTCTGCATTTTCAGGCGGTCGTCAATCACTTTAGCGACCTGACGCTGCATGACAAAGCCTTCAGGAAGCTCGCGCATTTTCGCGCCAAGCGCTTTCAGGCGCTCGATTGGGAAAGTTGTGTCCCATTCATCGGTATATTCATGGCCAAGGTACGGAGACCAGTCCACAAACATCTTCTTGTTCGGCTCAAGCACCAAAGCGTTGGCAACATGCTTGCCCGCTTCAAGGTCAGAACGGTACTGCTCAACCATCGCATCAGCAGCAGCGCGGTCAAGCACGCCTTCCTGCACCAGCTGGTCCGCATACAGCGTACGCGTAGAGGCTTTCTTGTTGATCACCTGATACATCATCGGCTGCGTTGCTGCCGGCTCGTCCGCTTCATTATGGCCGCGGCGGCGGTAGCAGAACATGTCAATCACAACGTCCTTGCGGAAGGTGTGGCGGAAATCATGCGCCAATTGAGCAACAAACAGTACCGCTTCAGGGTCATCGCCATTCACATGAAAAATTGGCGCCTGAATCATTTTCGCGATATCAGTACAGTATTCTGTAGAACGCGCATCACGCGGATCAGACGTCGTGAAACCAACCTGGTTGTTCACCACAATGTGAACTGTACCGCCTACCGTATAGCCGCGGGTTTGCGACATTTGGAAGGTTTCCTGGTTTACGCCCTGGCCTGCAAATGCAGCATCGCCATGCACAATCACTGGCAATACGTCATCGCCGCCAATATCTTTGCGGCGCACTTGGCGCGCGCGCACAGAACCTTCAACCACAGGGCCGACGATTTCCAGGTGCGACGGGTTAAACGCCAATGCCAAGTGGACTTCGCCGCCCGGAGTCATTACATTTGAAGAGAAGCCTTGGTGGTATTTAACGTCGCCAGAACCTTTTTTATGCAGTGATTTGCCTTCAAATTCACCGAAAAGGTCTGCCGGGTTTTTACCCATAATGTTCACAAGCAAGTTCAAGCGGCCGCGGTGCGGCATGCCGATCACCACTTCTTTGCAGCCGACAGAACCGGCGCGCTGAATCAGCTCATTCACCAGCGGAATGAAAGACTCGCCGCCTTCCACACCAAAGCGCTTCGCACCGACAAACTTGCTGCCTAAATATTTTTCCAGGCCTTCAGCTGCAGTTAAGCGCTCCAATACGTGCTTTTTCTGATCTGCATTGAAGCCGAACTGGTTGCGCGCGCCTTCAAGGCGCTGCTGAATCCAGCGTTTTTCTTTGGTATCTACAATATGCATGTATTCAGTGCCAACAGAAGCGCAGTAAGTCGCTTCCATTGCCTGAACAATTTCACCCAGTGTCGCTTCGGCTTTGCCGATTGCCAGGTTGCCGGTGTTGAACGGCGTATCTAAATCGGACTGAGTCAAGCCGTGCGCCGCCAGATCCAGATCCGGCACGATTTCGCGCTTAGCCAAGCCTAATGGATCAAGTTTCGCTTTTTGATGGCCGCGGTTGCGGTACGCTGCGATTAGCTGCAGTACGCCAATTTGACGGCGCTCATGCTCAGAACTTACCGCGCTTTGCACGACAGGCTGAACACGGCTTGAATTGCGGCCTAACAGCAGGAATTGCTCACGCACATTGCTGTGCGGCTGATCACCTTTAGGGAATTTATCGAAGTATTCACGCCAGTCAGCTTCCACTGAGTCTGGAGCTGTCAGATACTGCTCATAAAGTTCTTCAATATACGCTGCACTGTCAGCGGAAAGTTCTGTGTCAAGACGCAGTGCGTCAGCAACTTCTTGCATTTGTGGACCCATTTCCTATTGCAAAAACATTTCAGGATGCTTTTTAAGCCAACCCATGATTAATAATGTCAGATTTGTAATATGACATTAGTCCCCATTAGGCATCTGCCATGAGGCGCGTTATCACTACATCAGGAATTCCCAATGTGATTAATGAACAATAACGCCCCTCAGCGGCATCATTACTCATTGTTATACCCAGCCGAAACCGGGCAATTTTTTGCAAATCGTCTTAGAAAAAGCAATTCCTGCGCCTTGCTTTTTCTAAACCGGCTCACCTGCATTCAGCAGCTGCTCAGGCGCCGTTAAATGCTGAAAACAGTACATATTTAATGCCCAATTTTCACATACAGCGGCGCGTTAAATGCTAACACGTTCTGCCATTTTTAATTGATTTTTTTGACACATATCTCTCATAAATTAGCGAAATACAATGCCGGTATTTTCCTCTAAGATATGGTGCTTTATAAAAAATAATCTTTCAATTCAGACCAAAGTCTACAAACCCCACTCCCCGAGCAAAAAAAGAGCGTGATTCCGCCATTCACGCCCCCATGCACGTTATATGATAACAGCTTCAATCCATATTTACAGGGCCAAAGGCGCATTGCAGCAAGAAAATAACCCCGCCGGCCCGGCCCGCCCCGCGCTTTAGGCGTAAAAAAGCGCATCCGGGGATGCGCTCTTTTTAACAGCGGGGCAGATTAGCCTGCCTGATCAAACATCATGTTGCGGATGTGGCCAATCGCCTTAGTCGGGTTCAAGCCCTTAGGGCAAACGGATACGCAGTTCATGATGCCTTTGCAGCGGAACAGCGAGAACGGATCGTCAAGGCGCGCCAAGCGTTCCTGAGTCGCTGTATCACGCGAGTCAATGATGAAGCGGTAAGCATTCAGCAGCGCAGACGGACCCAAGAATTTGTCCGGGTTCCACCAGAATGACGGGCATGAGGTTGAGCAGCATGCGCAAAGAATGCACTCATACAGGCCATCCAAGTGCTCGCGCTCTTCCGGAGACTGCAGGCGCTCTTTCGGCGGCGCCGGCTGGTTATTGATCAAGAACGGATGAATTTTGTTGTACTGATCGTAGAACTGATTCATATCCACAACCAAGTCCTTCACAACCGGAAGGCCCGGCAATGGGCGGATAGTGATTTCATTCGGCAAATCGTTCAGGTTCCACAGGCACGCTAAACCGTTTTTGCCGTTAATGTTCACACCGTCAGAACCGCAGATGCCTTCACGGCAAGAACGGCGGAATGTCAGCGTTTCATCCTGAACTTTCAGCGCCAGAAGCGCATCAAGCAGCATGCGGTGCTTGTCAGTCAATTCAAGCTTGAAAGTCTGCATGTACGGCGCTTTATCCTTATCAGGATCGTAGCGGTAGATATTAAATGTACGAGTACCTCTA
>NZ_JAVXCI010000128.1:0-5876 GCF_036659555.1 Acinetobacter sp. | reverse complement strand
ATTCATATCTACTTTGGAGATGTGCCGTGGCATTAGTTTTAGATGGTCGTGCATTAGCGAAACAAATTGAAACTGACTTGTTAACCCGCGTAGAAGCGTTAAAAGCGAAAACAGGTCGTACCCCAATTTTAGCGACGATTTTAGTTGGTGATGATGGCGCATCTGCGACGTATGTGCGCATGAAAGGCAATGCCTGCCGCCGCGTCGGCATGGATTCTTTAAAAGTAGAGCTTTCAGCGGAAACTACAACTGAGCAGCTGCTGGCTGAAATTGAAAAGCTTAATGCCAACCCGGATGTTCACGGCATTCTGCTGCAGCACCCCGTGCCTGCGCAGATTGATGAGCGCGCCTGCTTTGATGCCATCTCGCTTGCCAAAGATGTAGATGGCGTGACTTGCCTCGGCTTTGGCCGCATGGCAATGGGCGAAGCGGCGTACGGTTCTGCAACGCCTGCAGGCATTATGACGATCCTGCAGGAAAATAATATTGAGATTGCCGGCAAGCACGCGGTTGTAGTTGGCCGCTCTGCAATTTTGGGCAAGCCAATGGCGATGATGCTGCTGCAGGCTAATGCAACTGTGACCATTTGCCATTCACGCACGCAAAACCTTGCGGACTTTGTCAAGCAGGCGGATATTATTGTTGGTGCAGTTGGCAAGGCGGAGTTAATCCAGAAAGACTGGATCAAGCAAGGCGCTGTTGTGGTAGATGCGGGTTTTCATCCGCGTGACGGCGGCGGCGTAGGTGATATTCAATTGGCGGGCATTGAAGAAGTAGCATCTGCGTATACGCCTGTTCCGGGCGGTGTAGGGCCGATGACCATCACAACGCTGATCCGCCAAACGGTTGAAGCTGCTGAAAAAGCTTTAGGTTAATGTCCTAAAACTAATAATTTGATAAGTGGGTGTCCAGGGCGCTCCTCTGCGGAGTCTTGCCGGTTCAGTTTAACTTATTGAATAAACCTGCGGTTGGCCCTACTTTTGAAAGGCCAAAAGTAGGCAAAAGCCTTTGTTTCACTGACGTTACGTCCATGTAACGCAGTGAAACAGCGGCATCCATGCCGTCTGACGCGAAATTAATTTGAGTTGTGAATTCTCACTAGAATAAAAATGGTAGGTATGAGCCGCACGTTCCAATTTCCCCAAGCCCATGAACATTTGCTGCAAGCCCTGCATGATGTTATTCCGGGCAGTGAGCTGCTGGCGCAGCAATTGCCTGAAACGCCGATTTCACTGTGGCTGATTCCGCCGGTATTTCCAGCAGACCGTCTGGATGATGAAGTCATCCGCCGGATTTGGAACGATACGCCGTACTGGATCTTCTGCTGGGCATCCGGCCTTGCCATGGCGCAGTGGCTGCTGGCGGAACCGCATCATGTAAAAGATAAAGTGGTGCTGGACTTTGGCGCAGGCTCCGGCGTAGTAGCGATCGCCGCCAAGATGGCCGGCGCTAAGCGGGTGATTTGCTGCGATATCGATCAGGTCAGCCTAGCTGCCTGCCGCGAAAATGCCGCGCTGAATGGCGTGGAGCTGGACTATTTGGATGATCTGTATAAAGCAGAGCAGGTCGATGTGCTGCTGGCGGCGGATGTGCTGTATGATCAGTGCAACCGCTTTTTCTTGGATGAATTTTTAAAATTCGCCCCAGAGGTGTGGGTAGCGGACAGCCGCGTGAAGAATTTCAGCCATCCGCATTATCAGAAACTGGATGAGCGCAGCGCAACGACGTGGCCGGATCTGGATGAAGCCAAAGAATTCCGCAATGTCAGTTTTTATAAGACGCTGTAGCTAGCGTCTTATTTGTTTCAGGCTTCAGTTTGCTCGGGATTAAGAGCAGGTGTAGCGCACGACGCGTAAAGTCGCAGGGCGCGTGTCCAGCGCCTGCTGCGCAGCTAAGTTGTCGCTGTTGCGCAGATCCGGGGTGTTGGACAGGCCAAAGCTTGCGCGGGTATTGCCGATTTGGCGGCCAAATTGCGGGTCCTGCACGGCAGGGTTGGCAATTTCATTAACGCTCAGAATGCTCAGCTTAAAGGTTTTGTTGATGCCCAGCACTTTTTGGCAGGCGCGCTGCAGCTTGTTTTCATCCAGCTGCTGATTCTGGCGGCCCGCCAGCGTATAAGCCAAGGTTGCCGAATCTGCCGATTTGCTTTCAATTTGATAGCCGGATTGGCCGTTATATGCGCGCGGCGCGCTTTGGCATGCAGTTAAAGTGATTGCCGCCATACCCAAAGCTAAAAGCTTATATGCCATTTTCATATTGGTCTGCCCATGTTGTTATCATTTCAGTATGCCATAAGCCTGCGCATTTCTCGATGCTCAATTCGCCTGCTTTTTCAATTCAGCCAGCATCATCCAGTCGGGCTGGCCAGCCTTTTTAAGAGGCTCAGCGGCCTCAACGGATGCATTCATTCTCTGCGCTCAGGCTGCGCTTTCACATCTTTATTGAAATGAGGCGCTGTTCCCTCAGCGATGATGGAAATCCGCTTTTATTTTATTTCTCAGCTTTGAGCTTGAATACTGCTTTAAATGCAGATGAAGCCGGTAAATTGCAGTGGAAGTGCTCTTTTTAATACGCCTGTTATGCATTTGCTGTGGAATAGAAGCGTTTTTAAGGCAGCTGAAGCGGCAGCGTTTTGGGCGCTGCGGCGCAAAGATTTATTAGCGCTGATGGCGTGTTTTTGCTATGTTTGAAACATGATTAGAACAACAGCAGTGCCCGGCACTGCAGAATAAAAATAGGCAGCTTGAGGAGGCGCATATGCATGATAATCAGATCCTTTATGACATTGCTGTCATTGGCGGCGGGATTAACGGCGCTGGAATCGCTGCCGATGCTGCCGGGCGCGGGCTGTCAGTATTTTTATGCGAAAAAGATGATTTGGCCTCGCATACCTCATCCGCCAGTTCTAAGCTGATTCATGGCGGCCTGCGCTATTTGGAGCACAAGGAATTCCGCCTGGTGCGCGAAGCTTTAGTTGAAAGGGAAGTCCTGCTGACGAAAGCGCCGCACATTATTTGGCCGATGCGCTTTATCATGCCGCATCAGCCGCATTTAAGGCCGGCATGGCTGATCCGCACCGGCCTGTTTTTCTATGACCACTTGGGGAAAAGGGAAAAGCTGGCGGGGTCAAATCATGTGGTTTTCCGGCCGGCAGACAGTCCCTTGAAAGATGAAATTACCCGCGGCTTTGAATATTCGGACTGCGCGGTGGATGATGCGCGGCTGGTTGTGCTCAATGCTGTGCAGGCGCGGGAGCAGGGCGCGCAGATTGTGACGCGGACGCGTTGCCTTTCGGCCAGAAGGCAGGCGGGCGTTTGGCTGATTGAGCTGGAAAATGCCCAAGGCATCTATCAGATTCAGGCTAAGGCGCTGGTCAATGCTGCCGGGCCTTGGGTGGCGCAGTTTATTCAGCAGGCGCTGCAGCTGAAAGCCCCTTACGGCATCCGCCTGATTCAGGGCAGCCACCTGATTGTGTCCAAGCTCTATGAGGGCGATAAGGCCTATATCATGCAGAATGATGATCAGCGCATTGTTTTTGCGATTCCGTATCTAGGCCGCTATACCCTCATCGGCACGACCGACAAGGAATATTTAGGCGATCCGGATCAGGCCGAGATTACGCAGGAAGAAGTGATGTATTTGCTGGATGTCTGCAATGATCATTTTAAGCGGCAGCTGACGGCAGCTGACATTCTCAGCACTTTTTCCGGGGTGCGTCCGCTGTGCGATGATGAGTCGGATAATCCGGCGGCGGTGACGCGCGATTATACCCTTGTCCTGAGCCGGCAGCTTGCAGGCGAGGCGCCGCTGCTGTCGGTGTTCGGCGGCAAGCTGACCACTTACCGCAAGCTGGCGGAAGCGGCGCTGGCGCATCTGCAGGCATTTTTTCCTGAAATGGCCAAGCCTTGGACAGAAAAATCACTGTTGCCCGGTGCGGAAAACTGGACGTCCGCGGAAGATTTGGCGGCGCAGGCCATGCAGAAAATCAGCGGTGTTCCGCAGGCGCTTGCTGAACGCTGGGCGCATGCCTATGGCGCGCGCTTGTGGAGTTTTTTAAATCAGGCATCCTCTGTACATGAGTTGGGGTTTAATTTTGGCAATGGCCTGTATGCGCAGGAAGTGGATTATCTGGTGGAGCGGGAGTGGGCCGTCAGCAGTGAAGACATCTTAAAACGGCGGACCAAGCTGTATTTGCAATTTACATATCCTGAAATTCAAGTTTTGGATGAGTATTTAGTTGGATTGCATGAGCGCAGATTGCAGAAGGATGTAGCATAGTTGGTTGATTTTAATTAGGTTAAAAAGCAAAAATATATTAATGAAGATTATTATTTAAAATCGAAAGCAGACTGTATAGCAGGCATAGCAATCAATGTCGGTATGCTTGTTGAAGATGATGAATATAATTGCGGGGAAGCTCATCGCTGGAACTCAATCGCTGACTGTCATTTAAAAATTTTAATATTGGATTTTACCGCTGGCCAGCCAATCAGTTTAATGTCTGAAAGGTTTGAACAGGTTATTCAATGTCTTGAGTATGAAGTTGCACATACGGCAAATTTGAATCAGAGCGCCCGGCCTTCAGGCATAAATTTAGAAAGAGGGCTGGCATTTTGGGGGCTGGCTGTATTATTGGGGGAAAATGATTTATCAGCCCGGATTTCATTGCTTGCACTGGGGGGCGGCTGGATGATGACTATTGGAAATATGAGGTTTTAAATTTATATTTTCACTTGACGCAAAATGGCTATAAAAACCCAGCTCGTGAATTATTGTACAATCCTTATTATCAGGATTTGTGCAGTGTGATTAGAATAATGCAAGAAAATAATGATAAAGCTCAAGCAGTTCAAGTTTTAGAACATTATATAAAAGATCGGTATAAGTGCAGGAAGGGGGACTTTGGGTATAATGGGCACAATAAAATGCTGGATTACACCTATTATTCTGGCTGCTGGGCTTTTGAAGCAGCAGCTTTGGTTTATTTGTTTGATTTAGATGACAGATTGCTATTAAAGAGCATGTATTACCCTAAAGACTTGGTCGAATGGGCCAGGACAGGGCATTAAAAAAGCCGCTTCCGCGGCTTTTCTATTTTCAGATTTCGACGCCGCCCAGCGCCTTGCAGTCAACAGGCGTATTCCATTTTACTGCAGTGCCCCATATTACCGGGCGCACAACGCGCCAAGGCCAGAAACCGAATCTTTGGCTGGCATTGTAGTTGATGACCACATTGCCGCCGACCTGATGCGCCCGCTCTGCAAAGCGCGGATACAGCTCTGTAACGCTGCCGTAGGTGCCTTTGGCGACTTTAATGCGCTTTTTGATCTGGAACTGGCTGGCATCCGGCGTGCCTTTGATGGCGCAGACATGAAGCGCCGGCTGCTGAACCGCATCAGCGGCCTCAGTTTTGGCGAGCGCTAAGCTGGACAAGCCAAGCAGGCAGGCTGCGAGTGTGATTTTTTCTAGCATGAATTTCCCCTTTTATGGTTTTTGTTGATTTATAAAGTTTAAGTAAAGCAAGCAGGCTGAAAAAAGGCCGCGTGCGCGGCCTTCTTTCAATTTTATTGAGCAATTAAGCAGATTTTTTAACAGCTTCCAAAAGCGCATTTTGACGCGCTTTCAGCGCAGCCGGCAAGCGCTCGCCAAGCTTGTCAAACAATTCAGTGTGGCTTTCAAGCTCTTTGATCCACTGATCTTTGTCTTGCGCAGTCACAAGGTCAAACTGCGCTTTAGTGAAGTCAGAACCTGTCCAGTTCAGCTGTTCATAAGTTGGAACCAGGCCAATTGGCGTTTCAACCGCAGCAGCGCGACCTTCACAGCGGTCAATGATCCACTCAAGAACACGCATGTTTTGACCGAAACCAGGCCATACG
>NZ_JAVXCI010000127.1:3510-6080 GCF_036659555.1 Acinetobacter sp. | reverse complement strand
TCATTTTCGTGATTCACAACTTGCACAATCTTCGCGACAGTACCGTATTGATATAAATTGTCGTGATCAATTTCTTCTGTAAGCGAATCTTTTTGTGCAACTACAAATACGAGATTGTCACTGTTACGAGCCACGTCAACTGCATTGATCGATTTTTCACGGCCTACGAATAGCGCAATTTGCATGTGCGGATAAACCACCACATCACGCAGCGCTAAAAGCGGTAATACGCTTGGAACCTGAGGCTCTAAGGTTTCTTCATTCATAATAATTTCAGACATGGGCACTCCTAATGAGTGACAACGGTGTTGCCATGTTTTTATAGTGATGGGTATTTTAAAAAATACAAGGGTTGGGCAAAACAAATTGTATTAAAAATGAGTAAATATGTGATTTTAAAATAATATTAACTGTCAAAATGATCAATTCAGCGCTTAAAGCGCTTAAAGCCGCGCGGCGTCAGCAGGGCGTCCAGCGGCTGGTCCCAGGCTTCGCGCGGCAGGGCCTGCGGCATGCACTGAAAATCATGCGCAAGGCCCAGGCGGCAAGGCTTGCCCGGCGCTGAAGCGAGGGTTTTATCATAAAATCCGCCGCCCATGCCGATGCGGGTGCCGTAAATGTCGCAGGCCAGGAGCGGCATAATCAGCAGGTCCAGCTTTGAAACATGCAGGCCGCGCGCCTGCATCGGCTCTTTCATGCCCAGCGGATGGTGCGCAAAGCGCCGGCTGCGGTACTGATGCTGTGAAATGCGCACCCAGGCCAGGCGCTGGTTCATGCTGCAGATCATGGGCAGATAGACGGCTTTGCCGCGCGCAAAGCAGTACTGCATGATGCTTTGCGTATGGACTTCGCCAAAGGCATGCAGGTAAACGCCGATTTTGCCGGCCTGCTGAAATTCAGGAATGCGGATTAAGCGGCTGAGAATGGCTTGCCCGGCTTGCCTTTGCTGGAACTCGCTGAGCGCGCGGCGCTGCTGCCGGAGGGTTTTTCTCAGCGGGTTCAAATCGTATGGCATGCGGCGTGAGGCGTTTAAAAATTTTGCTACAGTCTAGCCTGTTGCATGCGCGCTGCAAAGGGCGCATTGAAGATTTAACTGTGCTGGCATAAGGCAGCAATCTGCAGGCCGGTTTTGAGGCTGCAGGTTTAGGCTCATGCATTGATGCTGATTGGCAGCGCCGCCGGCATGGCTTGAAAAATTGAAGCAGCGGCAAAGCCAGCCATATGCATGGATATGGCTGACTTGAATTTTCAGTACTGCGTTTTCAGCACTGCTCTTTTAGTACTTTGCTTTCAGTGTGAGCAGGAAGCTTCTCGGTTCGCCATAGAAGTTGCCATAGCCGGAGGTGCCGATCGTGCTGTAATATTTCTTATCAAAGATATTATTAACATTTAAAGCAATATTCAGGTTCGGGCTGATTTCATATGCCGTCCGCAATGACCAGACCGCATAGGCTTCCTGCGCAAACTCATAAGCAATCATAGGGCTGCCGTATTGATTGGTCACAGGGTCGTATGTCGGCACCCTCCCGGACTGGAAGCTTTTACTTTGCGCATTGACCCCGCCGCCAACGCTTAAGCCTTCAAGAAATTCTGAAAACTTATAATCCGTCCAGATTTTCAGCAAATGCTTTGGCGTTAAGGTGCTGAACTGCGCATCATTTTTGCGGCGGTCTTCATTTTCATTAAATGTATAGCCGACAGCGATATTCCAGCTGTCGGTAATCAAGCCGTTCAATTCAACGTCAATGCCTTCACTGCGCTTGCTTCCGGCTGCAACATAGCAGCACAAAGAGTTGCTGTTGCCAATCGACTGCCGGCTTAAACTGACCGCCTCATGGTCTTTTTTAATTTTAAAATACGCTAAAGAAGCCAGCAGGTTCGGCGCCAATTCAGTTTTTATGCCGAATTCCAGATTGCTGCCTTCAACGGGCTTTAATGACGGGCCGGTCTGCGTTTCCAGATACTTGCCTTGCGGCGTATGAATTTCTGCGAAGCTGCCGTAAATTGCAGTATTGGCAAGCAAGTCATAAGTTAAGCCATAATAAGGCGTAAATTTTTTATCTTCCTTATAGCTGTTTTTATTGCCTGTATTGTGGTTTTGTATTTCAGTTTCATCTTTAAACGCATAGCGCCCGCCTAAAATCACTGCAAGCTTATCCGCAGGCTTCAGCTTTAAAGAACCGTAGCCGGCTGCCGTGTCACTTTTATTGGTGCTGTTTGTTGTCCATGAGCTTGGCGGATAATCCCACTCAGGCGGCGGCGCGGGGTTAAAGGCATTGCCTTTGCCGTATGAAGTCCAATTCTGCTTGTAATCTTTGGTATTAGATTTTGCATCCAGGCCTAGAATCAGTTCATGCTGCTGCCCCAGCCAGTCAAAGCTTCCCTGTACATTCGCATCCGCAGTAAATTCTTTAAATCCCGTGTCATCCTGATAGCGCCACCATGTAGATTCTAAGGTCTGATAGTTGACGGCGTCTTCCATTTCCGCGCCGTTAATGCCGTCATCCCCCGTGTTGTAGCGCAAGTTTAAGCGGGTCTTCCACTGATCATTCAGGTCATGCTCAAGGTTG
>NZ_JAVXCI010000127.1:0-3500 GCF_036659555.1 Acinetobacter sp. | reverse complement strand
TTCTCTTTCCATCCAGCTCCACGGCGCGCCCATTGTGGTGCTGCGGGAAAATCCAATATCTGCGCCATCCTGCCAGCGGGGCAGGCTGGCATTGAAGGCCTCCGTTCGGTCTTTTTGGTAGCTGGCGCCTGTAAACAGGCGGGTTTGCGGCGTTAAGTCAAAATTCAGCGCGCCATACAGCATTTCACGGCGGTTATGCGTCGGCTTGTAGAAAAAGTCCTGATCCTGAAGCACGGCCGCTGCGCGCCCCTGAATGGTCTGATTGGCGTTTAAGGCGCCGGTTGCATCCAGTTCAGCCCGGTAGTTATTCCAGCTGCCTGCCGACAGCGTGGCCTGATAGGCAGCATCCGCCTGCGGGCGCTTATGGCTGAGGTTGATTACCCCTCCGGCCTCACCGGCGCCAAAGAGGCCGTCGGCGCCGCGCAGCAGCTCAACAGCTTCATACTGCGCCATGTCCGCGCTGCTGTTCCGGTCCTGAATATCGGAGACGCCGCCGCCGTCGTAGCGGATGTTCTTAATCGTCAAGCCGCGTGAAGTATAGTTGTTCTTCAGCCACTGCTGTTCCCGGGTAACGCCTGTGGTCTGCTGCATGACATCATCCAGCGTTTTCAGGCCCTGCTGGTCCATGCGCTCGCGCGAGATGACCGTGACAGACTGCGGCACTTCTTTTAAGTTCTGCGCGGTCTTGCCTACATGCGTCTGCTGCGCGGAGGATGCAGTTACAGAGATGGTCGGCAGCTGCACTGCATTTGATGGAGCGCCGGACGCAGCGCTGCCCGCTGGCTTTGGAACTTGCGCGTGAATGGTTTCCAGTTTCACGACTTGCGTTTGGCTGCCGGCAGCAGCGGCTTGCGGCTGAATGCTGTATCCGCCATTGGCCAGCTTGACCGCTTTCAGCGGATGAGGCAGCAGCAGCAGGGATAAGGCCTGTTCGGCCGAATAGCTGCCGCTTAAGCCTGCGCTGGAAGCTTTGGACAGCGCCTTGGCGTCATAGCTGATGGTGGCGCCTGTTTGAATTGCCAGCTGCTTAAGCGCCTGATCGAGCGGGCTTTTTGCAATAGAAATGCTGTGCGCGCCGGCCGCGGCGAAAGCGGGAGCTGCAGTCAAGCCGGCAGCGGCCAGCGGCAGCCCGCAAAGCGCTGCCCGGACAGCAATTGCCGCAGCATGTTTTGTTCGGTATTCCTTCATGAGCTTTCTCATATGAGCGTTATTTCTGTATAGGTCGTGCGGCCGTCAAAAAAAGCTCACTTTTTTATCTATTTTTTCTTTTTTTGCTGTGGAGGATGCGGAAAATAAGCCGCATTAAATTGCGGGCAGGCCTTTGGGGCAATGGCTAAAACCGCTGGCGTTTATTTTTTATGCACCTGCAGCAGGTAGGGGCTGTAGTAGCTGAGCTGGAGCTGATGGCTGAATGCCAAGGCCTCAAGGCTTTGCGGTATGTCTGACAGTGAAAAGACTCCGGAAACTGGAATATCCTGAAGATCCTTATCTAGCATATAAGTGCCTTTCTGATAGCGGTACAGTTCATGCAGCACTTTTTTCAGCGGCCAGTTTTCCGCAACCAGCAAATGCTGCGTCCAATACGGGCGCTCATTTGTCAGCGCTATCGGCTTGGAAATGCGGCTGCTGTCAAAAACCGCGCGGTGGCCCTGATGGATAATCCGGCTTTGCGCCTGATGACGCGGATGGATGGCCACCGCATGCTGATAAACATTTACTTTGGCTCTGCTTTCATCATCCTGAAGCACCGTAAACTGCGTGCCGAGCGCTTCCAGGCTGCCGTATTGCGTTTCTACAAAAAAAGGGCGCTTGCGCTGATCTTTGGCGGTTTCAATATAGACTTCGCCTTCAATCAGCTCAACTTCCCGCAGGCTTTCTGTAAAGCGCACATTGGCATAGCTGCCGCTGGCCAAAATCAGCTTGGAGCCGTCCTGCAGGGCATAGCTTCTGACTTCCCCGACGCCAGTCTGATAGTCCGCCTGCCATTTCTGCCATGGCAGGCAGTAAACCGCCAAGCCGGCGGCCAGCAGCCCGCACAGGCTGAACAGCAGGTTTTTCTGCAGCAGGGAATTGAATTTCCGCTTTGAATCCGCAAATGCGCTGGGCTGGAAATTTGAGGGTAGCGCAGAGATGCCAGCGGTTAATTGTCCCGCCTGCTGAATTGCTTGGGCGTGCTCAGGCCTGGCGTTTTTCCATTGCTCAAACTGCCGCCGCTGTTCATCGGTCACTTCGCCGGAATGCAGGGTCACCAGCCAATCGGCGGCCTGATCTAAGATCTGTTCAGCAATTTTTTCTGGGGCGGGCATAGAATTTGAAAAGAAGCGGTTTAATTTTAGCCATTATAAAGGCTTATGCAGGTAAGAAAAGCCAGTTTCATGTCTCTTTTCACCGTGGCTTCAGAGATATTCAATTGCTCGCTGATAGCGCGGTAGGTGAGGCCGTCCAGCTGCGACAGCAGAAAAACCTGAGTCGCCCGCTGCGGCAGCTTTTCCAGCACCTGATGCACTTGATGCAGGGTTTCCCGGATGCAGATTTCATGTTCCGCCGACGGGTAAAACTCTTTAGGAAGATGCGCCAAAGCCTCTAAATACAGGCGCTCGATTTGCTGATGGCGCCAGTGGTCAATCATCACATGCTTGGCGATGCCCAGCAGCCATGCTTTCGGCTCTTTAATCTGCTCAAAGCTGTAATTGCTTTTCAGGGCGCGGCAAAAAACTTCCTGACTTAAGTCTTCAGACTGATGATGGTGCTGGAGTTTATGCTTAAACCAGGACAGTAAAGCGCTTTGGTGGCTTTGATAGACATGGCCGAACCATAACTGCTTTTGTACATTCAAATTCATAGAAAAGCCTGAAGGCGGACAGCAGAAAGCCTCAAATCCGGGGGAGGTATGAGCGCTTCTTAAGTAAAAATTAATATTAATGATAATCATTATTAAATGCAATAAGTATTGTTACAAACTGCAGCATTAAATATTGAGCTGTTTTTGCGTTTCATCCGTCTTAGTTATAAATGCCCGCTAAAGGATCTGCGAGTGAGCAGTGAATAGACGAATGAAGCCTTTAATTTTCCAATTTAATGACCAGCAGGGCTACCGTTTCAGGGTGCTGCTGCGTATTTTGCTTGCCTCTTTGGGCGGCTTTTGCATAGCCAACTTAACCGTGCCGGTGGTTGGCCTGATGTTTCCAGAGCAGCTGGCGCTTGCGGTATACGCTGGTCTTCAGCTGAGTTTTGTGGTGTGGCTGGTTTTTATTCTGGCCATATTCAGCATTAAAAGCGTGCTGCATGCGTTCTGCCTGACTTTAGGCTGCATTGCGGGCCTAGGCCTGCTGGCGGTATTGCTCAAGCCGTGGGGCACGCTATGAAGGAAGGCTTCCGCCAATGCATGGCTTGGCTGCATACCTGGACTGGCTTGGTGGTTGGCTGGGTGCTGTTCTTTGTATTTTTAACCGGAACAGCAGGCTATGTGCAGATTGAACTGACGCGCTGGATGCAGCCGG
>NZ_JAVXCI010000126.1:0-6286 GCF_036659555.1 Acinetobacter sp. | reverse complement strand
TCATTATTCAAAAGCCCCCTGACTCTAGCGAGTCAGGGGGCTTTTTTTTATGCAGGAAAGAAATAAAAAGAAAGGCAGGAAAAAATTCTTATGCTGCATTGAACTTTAAGCGTTATCGCTTTCAGGCGGAATAAATTTTTTAAATCATGATGTTGGCGCTTGATTAGCGCTAATTGAAAAGGGGCCGGAGCCCCTTCGGTTTAGCCTTCCAAAACTTCTTCCAGCAATTCTTCGCTTGGCGCAAAGTAATAGGCGCCATCCATTGGCGTCACGAAATGCAGCAGGCGGTCATGAATGCCGTCACCGCTGGTGCCGAACATGCGCAGCAGCATGCTGTCGATGATGCTCAAGTCATTGGTGTAGGCAATAAAGAACAGGCCCTGGTCGCCGCGGCCATCGCCATAAGGCAGTGAGTGGCGCAGAATCGCCAGCTCTTCGCCTTCACTGTCTTCAACTACGGTGCGGGCAACGTGGGAATTTTCCGGTTTTACCTCATCATCCAGTTCAATCGATTCAAGTTTGGTGCGGCCCATCACCTGCTCCTGCGCATCAACTTTCAGTTTTTTCCATTTATCCAAGTTATGCGCATAGCGCTGCGCAAAAATGAAAGAGCCGTCTGCGAATGCGCCGGCGCCCTCAGCCAGCAGCGCAGTTTCCGCGCGGTCATCCGGGAATTGCGGGTTTTCTGTGCCGTCAATAAAGCCAGTCAGGTCACGGCCATCAAAGTTGCGGAAGCAGACCCGTTCATCCAGCACTTCAACTTTATCCTGAATGCCTTCAAAGAAGGATTGGCTGAGCGCGAAGCAGATGTCTGCGCGCTGGGCCGCAATGTGAATCAGTATATCGGCAGGAACGGCAGGCATTTCAAAAGCGCCGGCAATAGGCGCCAATTGCTTAAAGCCTTCCGGGGCTTGGCTGTAAAGCTTTGCCCAAAGTTCAGGGCCAAAAGCCGCGGCGGTTTTAATCTGCGCTTGCGGATGCTGGGTGATTAAGCGGTCGCGCGTGCTGAATAGATCCGCGAGCTTTTCTTTTAATTCTTCAATCGTTAAGTCTTTTAAG
This sequence comes from Acinetobacter sp., assembly GCF_036659555.1. GTDB lineage: Bacteria > Pseudomonadota > Gammaproteobacteria > Pseudomonadales > Moraxellaceae > Acinetobacter. The sequence goes on along the minus strand of NZ_JAVXCI010000126.1, from coordinate 5,227 downwards.
CGGAGGACAATAAAGCGGGCATGATCTGAAGGGAGTGGCAAAATTACAGATTGGGCGGTCATTCATGGCTCCTGAAATATTGGTATTTTTTGCGTAGCTGCTGCTATTGTGCCCTATCAGCCGTGCACTGGGTAGCCTGATCCGCATTTTTAATCTGCAGTTCCGTCCCGCTTAAAAGCTGTAAATGTCATATAATTCATATCCCTTCTGAAAAGCATTGATTTTATGTCCTTCCAAATTTGGCTGGCTTATATGCTGGCGTGCTGGCTCATCAGCCTTTCTCCGGGCGCAGGCGCAATTGCATCTATGTCCAGCGGCCTGAATTACGGCTTTAAGCGCGGCTATTGGAATGCTTTAGGCCTGCAGCTGGCGCTTCTGGCGCAGATCGGCATTGTGGCTGCCGGGGCAGGGGTGCTGTTTGCCTCTACGCCTTGGACATTTCTGCTGGTGAAATGGTTTGGCGTGGGCTATTTGCTGTATTTAGCCTGTATGCAATGGCGCGCACCGCTTCAAGCCATTGAAATTCTGCAGGATGTTCAGCAAAAGTCCCGCGTGCAGCTGGCGCTGTACGGTTTTCTGATCAATTTAAGCAATCCTAAAGCCATCGTTTTCCTGCTGGCCGTTCTGCCGCAGTTTTTGGATTTATCCAAGCCGCAGTGGCCTCAATATGTGGTTATGGCTGTGACCATGATCAGTATTGACCTGATTGTCATGGCGGGCTATACCGGACTGGCTGCTAAAGTTTTGCGCTTGCTTAAATCGCCGCGGCAGCAGAAATATATGAATCGGACTTTTGCGCTCTTGTTCAGCTGCGCTGCCGGACTGCTGAGCTTGGTGCATCAGTAGCTTAACAGTGAAATAATTCAAAATGAAAAAACCTGTATTTAGCATGACTTTTTACAGCATGCTGTGTTTTAGCTTGATGCTGGGCGGTGCGCCGCTGCCTGCTGGCGCCGAAGAGCTTATAGAGCCTTTTGATAATAATTTCATTATGCAGGATATTCATGCGGTTAAGGAAGAGTCCTGCACAGCTGAAACCCGGATGAATTTTAAAGCTTTTGCAGAAAACCAGTTCCAGCTGCGCTTTAATAAAACGCCTGCCGATCTGATCCAGACTGATCATGGCGATTACGCTGTATTCATTAAGCCCTTTGATCTTGCATATGAGGATGTATTGCCATACGCTGATCCGCGCGATGACTATAGTCGCTATAGATTAATTGTAATGGCGCTGTATCCCGAGTTTGCTGAAAATGCCTGCCTGCTGGGTTTTGGCATATTTCCGGAGGGCTGGGACGGTGAGCGCTGGATCCGCTTTAAATCCAATAAACGCCTTGAGGCGGTGCTTTTGCAGGATTATTTAAAGCTGCAAAATAAGCGCATTATTCAGCGTTAAAAAGGGTACCTGATATTTGGCTTTAGGCGCTTATTTAAGCGGTCATGCCGTTAAAAAAGCCATGCAGCGGCATGGCTTCTTTTTAAGCCGGTTTGCTGAATTTCTGCAGCGCAAAAACTACGGCAAACAGCAGCACCATGGTCAGCACAATGCTTAAGCCGGTCGATACATTCAGGCCGGCGCTGGACCACAGGCCGACAGTAATGCCGATCTGTGCAAAACCGAATGCCCACAGCACCATTTGCTTAGGCGACTGCGCCATCAGGCGCGCAGTTAAGGCCGGAATGACTAGTAGCGCGCCCATCAGCAATGAGCCGACCGCGCGCAAGGCCAATACGGTAAACAGCGCCAGTAGCAGCATGAAAATCAGGCGCTGCCATTTGGCATTGATGCCTTCACTGACCGCAATATCCGGGTCAATCGCAATCTGAATCTGCGCCTGCCAGTACTTATGCAGCACGGCTAAAGCGCCGATAATCACGGCAGCGAAAACCGGCAGGTCGGCCCATGAAATGGTCAGCAGGTCGCCAAACAGGTAGCTGAGCAGTTCCGGGCGCAAGTCCGGCAAATGCTGAATCAGCAGCAGGCCTGAACAGAGCAGGGCTGCGGAGCACAGCGCCAGCAGCGCATCATTCGGCAGGCGTGGATCATGCAGAATCCACAGGATGCCGACCAGCAGCATGGCCAGCAGCGTCACGCCGACCCAGAGCGGCAGGCTGAGCGCGCCGGCGATGGCGACGCCGAGCAGCGTGCCGTGCGCCATGGTGTCGGCAAAGAATGACATGCGGCGCCACAGCATCAGGCAGCCCAAAGGCGCAGTCAGAAACACCAGCAGCGTTCCCATAATCCATGCTGGCAGCAGCAGTTGTAACCATTCCATCATGGCTTAAGCTTCCGGTTCGGGGTGGATGTGCGGGCGGGAATCATGCTGGCAAGGGGCTGCGGAATCACCGTGCGCGCAGTGGTCATGGTGGTGCTGATAGAACACGCGGTTGGTGCCGAAAATCGCCTGGTATTCAGGATGCTGCTGCACATTTTCCGGCAGGCCGCTGCAGCAGATATGCTTGTTCAGGCAAACCACGCGGTGCGTGCCCTGCATCACCCACTGCAGGTCATGCGACACCATCAGCACGGCGCAGCCGTATTTTTCCGGCAGGCTGCGCACATAGTCATACAGTTCGGCTTCAGACTGAATGTCCAGGCCCTGCATCGGTTCATCCAGCACCAGCACATCCGGCTGGCGCAGCAGGGCGCGCGCGATCAGCACGCGCTGGCGCTCGCCGCCGGACAGCTGCTGCACTTTGGCCTGCTGCAGCTTGGCGATGCCGGTGTCGCGGATAATCTCTTCCTTTATAGAAGCTTCGCATTTTTCCAAAGCCAGCAGGTCGCAGACTCTTAAAGGCAGGCTGTGCGAAGGGTTGAACTTCTGCGGCACATAGGAAAACTTCAACTTTTTCGCGCTGATGATCTGGCCTGAACTGGGCTTTAAGATGCCCAGCAGGACTTTAATCAGGGTCGATTTTCCGGCCCCATTCGGGCCAATCAGCGTGACAATTTCACGCTCATGCAGGGTGAAGTCAATATTTTTTAAGATGTCGCGCTGATCGATGCGGACATGAATATTCTTCAGCTCGATTAAGCCGGCTGCATTTAGGGCTTGCTGCTGCACTGCTGACAGATTCCTGAAATTTCAATAATGCTGTGCTGCGCGGTGAAATGGTCGGAAGCGGACAATTCATCGAGCTGCTGCAGCAGGCCTTGCGCGGAGGCTTCCTTTACGGTTCTGCATCCGGTGCAGATCAGGAAGGCGGCCTGATGCCCTTCACGCGGATGGCAGCAGGGGATATAGGCGTTAATTGAGGTTAAGCGGTGAATCAGGCCTTTTTCCAGCAGGAAATCCAAAGTGCGGTACACGGTCGGCGGCGCTGCCGGGCGGTCTGATTCGCTTTTAATTTTAGCCAGCAGATCATAGGCGCCCATGGGGCCGGCCGCGGTTAAAATCAGTTCCAGCACTTCTTTGCGCAAAGGGGTGAGGCGCGCGCCGGCCGCTGAACACAGGCTTTCAGCTTCTGCAAGGCGCTGCGCCACATTCGGGTGGTCATGTACGCCATGCAATGCATTGTGATGTCCATGCGAACAAGAGCTCATAACTCACCTCAAGTGCGAAACTGCAAAAATAAAAAGACTGTAAAGCTTAGCATGAAGCGCGGCAAGTTTCGATCAGGCATAGGCATTTTTGCGAATTTGTTATACTATAACACCATTCAGTTTTTAGTGATTTCCCGGCATGTCCCGTTTCTTTGCATTCTGCGCCTTTGCGCTGTTCAGCTCAATCGGCTGGGCGCAAGGCCTGGTAGTTTCCACGCAGCCCATCTATCTTATTGCGAAGGAAGTGACCAAAGGGGTGGAACAGCCGGCGCTGCTGCTGCAGCATCAGTCCGGGCATGATGTCAGCCTGACGCCGATGCACCGCAAAATGGTGCAGGATGCGGATCTGGTGGTCTGGCTGGGCAAAGCGCATGAAGCTCCGCTGGAAAAGCTGCTGGCGGGTAATCCGAAAAGCATTGCGCTGCTGGATTCAGGCATTGTGTCTGTGCTGCCGCTGCGCAATCCGCGCGGGCAGGCGCTGCCGAATACGGTGGATACCCATGTCTGGCTGGACCCGAACAATGCCGTGCGCATCGGCTTTTTCATTGCCGCTTTGCGCTCGCAGCAGATGCCGGCGCACCGCGAGCGCTACTGGGCCAATGCCCGGGCTTTCGCGCACAGCCTGCTGCTGACCGCGCAAAAGCTGAATGTCAGCGCCAAAGCGCAGCCGTACTGGTCCTATCATGACGCTTACCAGTACCTTGAGCGCCCGCTGAACCTGAAATTCGCCGGCGCCTTGACCGATGATCCGCACGCCGCGCCGACCATTGCGCAAATCAAATACCTGCAGGACAGCCGGCCAAGCGCCAAAATGTGCCTGCTGGCCGAAGGGCATGCCAGCAAAAGCCAGTATCAGAAACTGAATCCGATCGCTTTCCAGCCGGTCGATGAAAGCATGAACGCGGAGGCCAGTTTTATCCATGCGTGGAAAACGCTGGCGGAGCAAACTCAGAGCTGCGTGCTAAATGCACGGAAATAATGCAAAAAATAAGCAGCGGCTGCGGCGTTTAAAAGCGCTTTAATCATCGAAAAAAACCCGACTTAGGTCGGGAAAAGATTGCATGTTCAGGGGTGTAACTCTATAATGCCTGCGATTAAAAATAATCATCAGCTAAACTTGTCAAGCATAATTGCTGTGAGTGTACAAAAATGAGCCGAACTAGTCGCTTGATTGATCGACGATTAGCGAAAGCTTTGATCATCTTGCAAGCATGTATGATTCCTGTTTCAGCCTTGATAGGGTGGGTCCTGAAGGACGCAGCCGCCGCATTGAGCGCAGCTTTGGGTGCGCTGGTATGCTGGCTGGCAAGCTGCTATTTTACATGGCAGTCATTCCGGGCCGCTGGCGCCCGGGCCACCAAGCAAGTGCTGGCCAATATGTATCGTGGCATGATGGGCAAGTTTGCAATAGTGATTGTTGGATTCATTTTAATTTTAAGCAATGTCAAGCCTCTGTCACCGGCGGCATTGTTTTGCGGCTTTATCCTCGTTCAGGCCATGACGTGGGTCGCTCCATTTTGGGCGTCACGTCTACAGAAGCGGGTTTAAGCGCAGCGGAAATTGAAAAGTTTTTTCAGGAACCGGCGAGATATCAGGCAGCACGCGATATTCGTAAGTTCCATTTAGTTTTTTGACATTGACCAGGTGTGATTTATGGCTGCTGAAGAACATGCCCTTACTTCG
>NZ_JAVXCI010000125.1:0-6334 GCF_036659555.1 Acinetobacter sp. | reverse complement strand
CAAGTAAATTATTGACAAAATTACTTACAATTTCCGTTGTAATTCGGTAAATTTTCACTCAATTAATTCTTGCGAATCGCCTATTGTCACTTTGCCGCTATCTTAGCAGTTTTATAAAAATTTGAGTAATAAAATTACCTGACCAGTATAAGAAAGCATCAAAAAACAGCTTACTCATAGCATGCTTTTTATAAAAACAACATATAACACTTGGTATAATATAATGTTTTCTATCATAAAAAATGGCTTCACTCTAGTCGAGCTTATTGTCACGGCTGCTGTTTTAGCAATCATTGCGGCCATTGCCCTGCCGGCTTTTCAGCACTATATGGCGGAACAGGAAGTCCAATCAACCGTTGCCAAGCTGATTATGGCGAACAGGTCGGCAAGGAATCTGGCCCTGCTGCATCATGCCAATGTTGTGATTTGCCCCAGTGAAGGATTAGCGCAATGCGAGCCGGCCAAATGGAGCAGCGGCTTTATTGTCTTTGCCGATCTCAATAAAAACCGCCAGGCGGATGCAGGCGAAAGCATTTTGCAGACTGAAGCGCTCGGCTTGCAGTACGGCACATTGGACTGGAAAGGCGCGCTCAGCATGCCCAGCGTCACTTTTCAGGCGCTGTCCGGGCTGCCTATCGGCTCCAACGGCAGCTTTTATTACTGCTCGCTGGCTGATCTGCCGCATCAGCAAATCATTATGAGCAAAATGGCGCAAATCCGCGTAGAACACCCAAGCGCCTGCTAAAAACCCGCGCGTCTAATCAGCCCGGCAATAGCGCTTTATTCCGCTTGATTTTTCAATATACTGCTTGAGCAGGACATATTTAATTAAAATCTATTCGGAGAAATAACAATGACAGACATCGTAATTGTGAATGGCGCCCGCACGGCAATGGGCGGCTTTCAGGGCAGCCTTTCCGGCCTTACTGCGCCGGAGCTGGGCGCTGCGGTGATTAAAGCAGCTGTTTCCCGCGCCGGCCTGCAGCCCAGCGATGTCGAAGAAGTCATTATGGGCTGCGTGCTGCCTGCCGGCCTCAAGCAAGGCCCGGCGCGCCAAGCGATGCGCCAGGCCGGCTTGCCGGATGCAGCCGGCGCGGTAACCATCAACAAGCTGTGCGGTTCCGGCATGAAGGCCGTGATGCAGGCGGCGGACATGATTAAAGCCGGTTCGGCTGCAATAGCCGTTGCGGGCGGCATGGAGTCCATGAGCAATGCGCCTTATGTGCTGACCAAAGCCCGCGCCGGCTACCGCATGGGCCATGGCGAAGTCAAAGACCATATGTTCCTTGACGGTCTGGAAGATGCTGAAACTGGCCGCCTGATGGGGTCTTTTGCACAGGATATGGCGGATGCTAAGGGCTATAGCCGCGAGCAGATGGATGATTTTGCGATCCGCTCATTAAAGCGCGCGCAAACCGCGGTTACTGAAGGCTATTTTGCAGATGAGATCGTGCCTGTCACAGTTGCGTCACGCAAAGGCGATGTAACTGTCAATAAGGATGAACAGCCGTTTAATGCCAATATTGACAAAATTCCAACCCTGCGCCCCGCTTTTGCCAAAGACGGCACGATTACCGCCGCCAATGCCAGCTCTATTTCTGACGGCGCGTCGGCGCTGGTCCTGACTTCGGCGGATCACGCGGCCGCCAAGGGCCTGCAGCCACTGGCGAAGATCAGCGCTTATGCTTCAAATTCCCAGCATCCTTCTGAATTTACTATTGCGCCAGTCGGCGCGATCCAAAAAGTGTTAAATAAAACAGGCTGGTCTGCTGAAGAAGTTGACCTTTGGGAAATTAATGAAGCCTTCGCCATGGTCACCATGTGCCCGATGGATGAGTTCAAACTGGACGCTGAAAAAGTCAATATCAATGGCGGCGCCTGCGCTCTGGGCCATCCGGTCGGCTCTACCGGCTCGCGCATCATCCTCACCCTGATTCATGCGCTTAAGCGCACAGGCGGGAAAAAAGGCATTGCAGCGCTGTGCATCGGCGGCGGTGAAGCGACTGCTGTGGCGGTTGAATTGCTGTAAAGCGCGTTCAGCTGCAGGGCTTTCAGTTATTTGTTCAGCCCTGAAGCTTACGGCATATTTCATTTAAACTGAGCATCTAAGAACCAGATTAAGCGCTTCACCCGGTTCTTAGATGCAGCCTGCAAATAGCATAGATTCCGCTGTACCGGCTCAAACTGCCGGCAAAATTTGAATTTTCATACTGCCGCTTTGCTCTTTTATCCATTCCGCAGCTGCCGTAATGCATTTCTTCATATAGCAATTAGAAACTTTTCAGCCATTCACTCATGCTCAGCAGCCCTCTGATTTTTCTGCTTTAAATGCTGCACATGCGCCCGATTGGTTTTCCACGACTTTTCCAGCGCCTCTTTTTCTATCCGCAATTGAATCCGCCGAAGCTTTACAGCCGGAATGACCTCCTCCTGAAAGCCTTTCACATAATCCACCCACTGCGCGCCGCGGCATACGTTGCCGGGCATCATGGTTTTGAATTCAGCCTCCGGCATGAATACAACCACCGAATGCATAAACTGCGGCTCCAGAATATCGGCAAGCGCTTCTTCCAGCACTTTTATGTGCTTGTAGTTTTGATGCAGCGGATTTTGAAATTTATAGGTTTTCTTATAAATTTTCTGCGTCCAGGCCTTTTGCCGCTCACTGCCAAAAATCCAGCCGGCATAGTTTTTAGTTTCAATCACAAAAATGCCGTAAGGGCTGAGCAGAATATGGTCAATTTGCGTGGTGCCCGCTTGGCCATCCGGCAGGGTTAAATCATTCAGCAGCGCATAGCGCTCATTCAAATACAGTTTCGCATGCGCAGCAACCGCAAGCTCACCGGCTTTGCCTTTCAGATAGGGCTTAAAGGCTTTCAGCAGCCCAATAAGGATAAAAGCTAAAATGCCCCATCCAAATGCGGGCATCAGCTGGCCTAAAACCTGATTTAAAATAACTCCCCCGAATATTTTCAAATCATTCATTGATCTTATTTTTATGAGCTTAGTTGATGCGCTCAATTTTTAACAGAATATCTTTATTTTCCAGCCCGCCCGCAAAGCCGACCAGTTTGCCGCTGGCGCCAATGACGCGATGGCACGGCGCAATAATCGAAATCGGATTTTTGCCGTTGGCCGCGCCGACTGCGCGCACGGCTTTAGGATTGCCGATCTGTTCAGCAATCTGCTTATAGCTGCGGGTTTCGCCAAAGGGAATGCTCAGCAGCGCCTGCCAGACTTTCTGCTGAAAATCCGTGCCTTCAAAATCCAGCGGCAAATCAAACTGCCGGCGCTGCCCGGCAAAATATTCATTCAGCTGCCTGGCGGTTTCCAGCAGAACCGGATGCTGCGCCTCTTCCAGCAATTCCGCCAGCCTCACCCGCTTCGGGTTTTCATTTTCCCACAGCACGGCAACCAAGGCCTGCTCATTCGCCACCAGCTTAAGCTGCCCTACCGGAGAAGCTAAATACATATAAGACAGTTTCATCGCCGTTTTTTCCTCTGAACGCATGGCTTGATTATGGCGATGATTGCTTCTTCAGCACAAGAGCTGAAAGGATGAAAACCGGAACCCGCATGCGCGGGGCGCAGCCGGATTCAGCTGAAAATCTTTAAGCGCAGGATTCGGCAGGGCAAAGTTAAACAGCGTTCAGCCGGATAAAAATGCGATTAAAGCTGCTTCAGCAGTGAAGCGCCTGACTGGCGCTTGCGGCCTGATAATTTTAACTGCAGCCCAGCCCCTTAAGCTCAGGCGGATTTGCAGGACAGTTCAGGCAGCGCCTCCAGCAGGGCAGCAAAGGACTGAATCACCATTTCCGGCTGCGCCTGCGCCAGCTCTTGCGCTGAACCGTAGCCGTAAGCCACGCCGATGCTGCCGATGCCATTGCGGCGCGCGCCCAGAATGTCAAATTCGCGGTCGCCCACCATCAGGCATTCGGCAGCCAGCAGCTGTTCCTGCTCCAGAATATAAGCGATCAAATCGCCTTTATTGGTGCGCTCTCCGGAAAGCTCGCTGCCGTAAATTTCCGAAAAATATTGCGCCAAATCAAAATGTTCTAAAATCCGTTTGGCATACACGGTCGGCTTAGCCGTCGCGACCAGCAGCTTGAAGCCCTGCTGCCTTAAGGCGGCCAAGGTTTCCGCCACATCCGCATAGACTTGGTTTTCAAATAAGCCTGTTGCCGAAAAGCGCTCCCGGTAGCCCAGCAGCGCCTGCTCCGCCAAGTCATCATCCAGCGCAACATTTAAGATTTTAGCCAGCGAAGCTTTTAAAGGCGGGCCAATAATCCAGTCAATATTGCTATTTTCATCAATAGGATAGCCTGCTTTTTCCAGCCCATAGCGCGCAGATGCGGTAATGCCGGCTTTCGGGTCAGTCAGTGTTCCATCCAAATCAATCAAAATATTTTTAATCACGGTCTGCACCATATCCATCCGCGCAGCAAAAATGCGCTCGAGAGTTGCCTGAAAGTTGCCTATACTAACCCAAATTTTGTGTAAGAAGGACATGATTGTGCGCCCTACTGTACTGTGCTTTTCCGGTTTAGATCCCTCTGGCGGGGCAGGCCTGCAGGCGGACATTGAAGCTATTGGCCAAAGCGGCGCGCATGCAGCCATTGCCTGCACAGCGCTGACAGTTCAGAACTCGCAGCAGGTGTTCGGCTTCAGCGCCACCTCAAAAGAGCTGCTGCTGGCGCAGGCGCAGGCGGTAATGGATGATTTGCCGATTCAGTGCGTTAAATCAGGCATGCTGGGCACCACGGAAAACATTGGCGCTTTGGCTGACTTCCTGCGCGCGCGCCCAGATTACCTGTATGTGCTGGACCCTGTGCTGGTGGCCAACAGCGGCGGTTCCCTGGGGGATCAGGCGACTTTAGTGAACGCTTTTGCCGAACTGATTCCACTGGCGGCGCTGATTACCCCAAACACGGTGGAGCTGCGCGCATTAACCGGCGAGCAGGATTTAGAACTGGCCGCGCAGAAACTTTTCGCCATGGGCGCCAAAGCGGTGCTGGTCAAAGGCGGCCATGAAGATACGCCGGACTATATCCGCAATGCGCTGTATGTGAATGGCAAGCTGGCATCTGAAACGCAGTGCCCGCGCCTGCCGGGTGAATATCACGGTTCGGGCTGCTCTTTGGCCAGCTATATTGCCGGACGCCTGGCGCTGGGCGATGATTTAAAGACTGCGGTGCATCATGCCGAAGTCTGGCTGTTTGGCGTACTGAAAAATGCCGAAACGCCAGTCCCGGATGGGCAGAAAATCCCCAAACGCTTTTAAGCCGGCACAGCCGCGGGTACTCTCCGCGCTGCACGTTAAATGCGCCTGTTCAGGCTAATGCCAGTCAGTTAAGAAATTGACTGGCATTTTCTTTTTAAATTATAAATTTTATTTGATACGCGGAAGCGTCATCCGCAACCTGAGCGAGAATAAAAGCACTGCTTTTATTTGAAGCGCAAGGCGGAGCGACAAAAACAAAGTACTGCTTTGTTTGCAGTGCAAGGCGAAGCGGTGGCCTTTGAAATGGACTGTTTTTGCAATCAAATTATTTTAAATGCAGAAAGTGAACAGGTTTCGCGGTGAGGCGCACTGCGCCGTAAGATGTTTTCCTTGCGAAGCTTCGCTTCTCATTTTGGCGAATGAGAAACACTGTTTCGCAAGGAACAAAACGAGCTCCAAATATCGAATTTAAAAACGGTAAGACTCCGCCGGGAATGGCCAAAAAGTTAAGGAATTTATTGTAAAACTCCTTAACTGATCTAATGCCAGTCAGTTAAGCATTACCGGCTCAAGCGCATTTTTATTGCGCTGACTGCACTCTGGCAATCAGCAGGGGCATTTCCCATGCGCCGCCAGCAAAGCCCTTGCACTGCGCCTGTATGGCCTGATAGGTTTTGACAAAACGGCTGCCGTTCCACGCCCATTCATCCTGGCTGCCGCAGTCCGCAATGCCCCGGCCTTTTTGCGCGGCGAAAATCTGCCCCTCGCTGAAGCTGGAGGCTGAAGATGTGACAAACTGCCGGGTCTGCAGCAGGGCCTTGTCCATCACCCAATAGCCGTAGCCGTAATTATAGGCGGCGCGCCAGCATGGCGCTTCCACCAGCACATTCTGGCGGTTTAAAGGGTAAATGGCGATTTGATCTTCCTGCAGATAATTGCCCTCATGCAGCGCCCAGCAGTCTTCCTTAGCCGCGGATTTTTTCAGGCGCGCAGCCAGCTGCTGCGCTGGCGCTGCATCCGCATTCCAGCGCTTGGCAATGCCCCGCTGATAATTTTTAAGGGGCTGTAGTAGATTAGAACTGTGATAGTCTACTTTTATGAAGATAACTCGAT
>NZ_JAVXCI010000124.1:0-6593 GCF_036659555.1 Acinetobacter sp. | reverse complement strand
GCTTTTGTTTCAGAATACACTGATGAATGGATTGAAAAGTTATCTGAATTAGGTGTTGAGGTGGTGACTTATAACTTAAGCCGCGGTGGTTTAAATCCTTTAGCAGATATTCAATCAACAATACAATTAATTTATCAAATAAAGAAAATTGGGCCAGATCTAGTTTTATCTTATTCAGCTAAACCAGTGATTTACGGAACTTTAGCAGCGAAAGCAGCGAAAGTTCCAGACATCGTCGGTATGCTTGAGGGGCTAGGTTACACTTTTACCGATCAACCAGAAGGGCAGACCTTTAAAACTAAACTGGTTCGTAATATTCAAGTGTTATTATATAGAATCGCATTTAAATTCATGGATAAAATAATTTTTTTAAATGGCGATGATAAAAAAGATCTAATGGATGCATATAGTTTAAAAGTACCCGAAGTCCATATTTTAGGGGGAATAGGTTTAAACTTTGCTAATTATCAATATTCACAGCCTCCAATTCACCCAGTTAAATTTTTATTTATTGGCCGATTATTAAAAGAAAAGGGCGTATTTGAATTAATTGAAGCTATGCGTATCGTAAAATCCAAATATCCTAATGCGCATTTTACTGTACTTGGTGCAATTGACCATGAGAATTTGGGCGCTTTAAAGCAGGAAACACTTGATCAATTAGTACAAGAAAATTTATTTGAATATCCAGGCTATGTCGTAAATGTTCCGGACTGGATAACGAACACAAGCGTTTTTGTTCTGCCTTCATATAGAGAGGGTGTTCCGCGTAGTACACAAGAAGCCATGGCAATTGGTCGCCCAGTGATAACAACAGATGTGCCGGGCTGTAGAGATACTGTCGTAGATGGGGTGAATGGCTTTTTAGTTCCTAAATGGAATGCCGATGCTCTTGCAGAAAAAATGTGCTTTTTTATTGAAAATCCAGAACAAATTAACATTATGGGGAGAGAAAGCTATAAAATCGCCTGTGAAAAATTTGATGTTCATGCGGTAAATAAAAAACTATTTGAAATCTTGGGTATTGATAATTGATATGAAACGCTTAGTAGATATACTTATTTCTTTTATTGCATTAATAATTTTGTCCCCTATTTTTTTATTGGTTACTTATAAAGTTCGTAAAAATTTAGGTTCTCCTGTGCTTTTCTATCAGGAACGGCCGGGGAAAGATGGAAAATTATTTAAAATGATTAAATTCCGCTCCATGAAAGATGCGGTGGATAAAGACGGCAACCTTCTGCCAGATGATCAAAGAATTACTCCATTTGGGCATAAGTTAAGATCGACGACACTAGATGAAATGCCGCAGCTGATCAATGTTCTCAAAGGGGATATGAGTATTGTTGGACCTCGTCCACAGATGAAAGATTTTCTGGAACATTATACGCCTGAGCAAATGCGCCGGCACGAAGTCAAGCCCGGCATGACTGGGCTGGCTCAGGTAAGCGGACGCAATAACTTATCCTGGGACGAAAAATTTGAGCTGGATATAGAATATGTTGAAACGCTGTCAATAATGCTGGATTTTCAAATTATGCTGAAAACCATTAAAGTAATGGCTGCAAAAGAGGGGATTAATGCGCCGAATCAAGCTGTAGGGGCAGCGCGTTTCAGTAATCCTAATAGATCGGAAAAATCCGAATCTGAATCAGCTTAATTTTTATCAATTATTCATCTGGTTTTAACATGATCAAAAAAGCCATCCTCCCTGTTGCGGGTTTAGGTACGCGTTTCCTGCCGGCCAGCAAATCCATTCCGAAAGAAATGGTGACGGTGGTTGACCGCCCTGCCATTGAATATGTGGTCAAGGAAGCGGTGGCTGCCGGCATTGAACAGATTATTCTGGTGACGCATTCATCAAAAGCATCGATTGAAAACTATTTTGACCGAAATTTTGAGCTGGAAACTTCGCTGGAAAATAAAAAGAAATTTGACTTGCTGAAAGAAATTACTGAAATTTTACCGCCCCATGTCAGCGTGATCAGCGTGCGCCAGCCGCAGCCGCTGGGCTTGGGGCATGCGGTGCTGTGCGCAAAATCAGTAGTCGGCGGTGATGACTTTGCGGTGCTGCTGCCGGATGTGCTGGTAAAAGAAAACGCTGCCGAAAATGATTTGGCGCGCATGATTCGCCGTTTTAACGCGTCTAAAGCAGCGCAGATTATGGTTGAAGCTGTGCCGGATCATTTAGTTGACCAGTATGGTATTGTGGATGTGGCAAGCTCTCCAAATGAAGGTGAAAGCATTGCCATGCAGGGCATTGTAGAAAAGCCTGCAGCAGGCGCAGCGCCATCTAATCTGTCTGTGGTGGGGCGCTACATCCTGCCGGCGAAAATCATGCAGCTGCTGGAAAAAACTCCAAAAGGCGCAGGCAATGAAATTCAGCTGACTGACGCGATTGCGCTGCTGCAGCAGACAGAAGCGGTTGAAGCCTACCGCATGAAAGGCCAGACTTTTGACTGCGGCAGCAAGCTCGGCTATTTAAAAGCCGTGCTGCATTATGGCGTGAGCCATCCTGTACTGGGTGAAGACTTTAAAACGATGATCCGCGGGCTGGAACTGTAGGCGAAGAGATCCATCATGAAAATCGCAATATTTGGAACAACACTTTATGCTGCTGTCATGGCGTCATTGCTTGCGCAATACGGGCATGAGGTTTATGTGTGCCATGAGCCAAGCCATGCTCCAGCCTTTGACACCAAAGAGCAGGAGGTCTTGGACGCGCTGGAAAAGCAGTTCAGAAGCGGATTTTTAAAATATTGCAATTTTGAACAGCTCAGTTTAGAAATTGATGCCTATATTTTCAGCTTTAACACCGCGCAGGAGCACTTGGCGCGCAGTGTGCTGCATAAGCTGAAACAGCGCACAATTATTCATCCTAAGCTGATGATTAATGCATCCAGCTTTGGGCTGCATGGGACTCAGGCTTTTAAAGACCTGCTGCCTCAGGATGACTGGGTGTATTTCCCCGATACCGTTCAGGAAGGGCGGGCATTCAAAAGCATTACAGGCGCGAGCCGGCTTATTCTCGGCTGTGAAGAGGCCCGCGTGCAGCGGCGGATACAGGAAATGCTCAGGCCGCTGTTTCCGCGCGCGCAGGAATACCTGTTTATGCCGGTGCTGGATGCTGAATTTACCAAATTGAGCATTTCCGGAATGCTGGCGACGCGCATCAGCTATATGAATGACCTGGCTGTGGTTGCGGAAAAATTAGATATTGATATTGAAAATGTCCGTCAGGGCTTGGCTGCAGACAGCCGGATCGGCGCCAGCTATCTGTATTCCGGCGCGGGCTTTGGCGGGGAAAATTTCTCACAGGATATTTTGACCTTAACCAGCGCTGTGTCAAATACCGGCGTAAAAAGCCAGCTCCTGGCGCAGGTCTGGGACATTAACGAACAGCAAAAAGAATTTCTATTCCGAAAGCTGTGGGCTTATTTCCATGGCAATCTGGCTGGCAAAACGGTCGCCATCTGGGGCGCGGCTTTTAAAGAAAACAGCTCCAGCACGCATTATTCCCCAATTCATACCATGCTGGAAGCATTATGGGCGCAGGGCGTGACGGTCAAGCTGCATGACCCGCAAGCGCTGGATGAAATCCGTGAACAGTATGCGGAACGCGGCGACTTGATTCTATGTCAGGACCAGTATGAGGCTGCTGATCAGGCGCATGCACTGTGCTTATTGACCGCATGGAAACAATATTGGTCGCCTGATTATGCGCAATTAAAGCAGCGCATGCAGCATCCGCTGCTTTTGGACGGCCGCAATATTTATGATCCTGGCTATGTCAAGGCGCAGGGTTTTGCCTATATGGGGGTCGGGCGCTAATGATGAATTTACATCCGTTCCCAAAAAAGGACGCAGGATCAGCAATGTCGCATTTAACGGATTTGAGTGAAAGCGTCGGTCAAAAGCATCTCAATGCGCTGTTTGCGGAAGATCCGCAGCGTTTCGGACATTTCTCAATTCAGTTTGATAAGATTATTTTTGACTGCAGCAAACAGCGCATCGATCAATCTGTTATCCGGGCGCTGTTGGATCTGGTCAAGGCGCGCGATCTGGATGCATGGGTTAAACGCTTATTTTCAGAAGAAAAAATCAACTATACTGAGCAGCGCGCTGTTATGCATTGGGCTTTGCGCCTGCCGCCGAGCGATGCGCAGCATCCTGAATTAGCCCAGCAGGTGCATGAGCAGCTGGAGCGCATGTATGCCTTGGTGGAAAAAATTCATGCCGGACAGTGCCGTGGCGCGACAGGCGAGGTGATTCAGGATGTGGTGAATATCGGCGTGGGCGGTTCAGACCTTGGCCCGCTGATGGTGAGCCATGCGCTGTCGGACTTTAAGGTCAATACAGCCAAACCGCTGAAGATGCACTTTGTATCGACGATGGACGGCACGCAGCTTTCAGATTTATTGCACCAATTGCGCCCTGAAACCACCCTGTTTATTATTTCCTCCAAGTCCTTCGGCACTATTGATACGCTGTCGAATGCGCAAACTGTCCGCCTGTGGCTGGAAAAAGCTTTAGGCCAAGAACTGCAGATCCTGAAGCATCATTTTATTGGGGTGTCGACCAAGCCGGAGAAAATGGACGCTTGGGGCATCGCGCCGGAAAATCAGTTCCTGCTGTGGGATTGGGTCGGCGGGCGCTATTCACTGTGGTCATGCATTGGCCTGCCGATTGCCTTAAGCATTGGCGCTGCGGGCTTTAAGCAGTTTCTGGCCGGGGCGCATGCGCTGGATCAGCATTTCCAGCATGCGCCGTTTGAAAAAAACATTCCGGTACTGATGGGCCTGCTGGGCGCCTGGAATAACAATTTCTTGGATATCCAGACGCATGCGGTACTGCCTTACGATGGGCGCCTGAAATATTTTGCCGCCTATCTGCAGCAGCTGGAAATGGAGTCCAACGGCAAGTCGATTCAGCGCAATGGCGAAAAAGCAGCCTGGGATACTTGCCCGATTGTCTGGGGCGAGGTTGGGCCGAATGCGCAGCATGCATTTTATCAGCTGCTGCATCAGGGTACGCACTCGGTCAGCTGCGACTTTATTGCGCCTGTGCGGCGCTATAACAGCCAGCAGTTTACCTATGTGGACAATGCCGATGCATTGATTGAACAGCATCATCTTGCGCTGTCAAACTGCTTAGCCCAATCCCGCTTATTGGCTTTCGGCAATCAGGCTTTGGATCAAAGCGAATTGGAATCCTTGCCGGAATATAAAAAATATGCAGGCAATCAGCCCAGCACGACAATCCTGCTGCAGGAGCTGAACCCGTACAGCCTAGGCATGCTGATTGCCATGTATGAGCATAAAGTTTTTGTGCAGTCGGTGCTTTGGAATATCAACCCATTTGACCAGTGGGGCGTAGAAAAAGGCAAGGAAATCGCCAATCAGCTTTTGCCGATTTTAAACGGCGCGCAGACTGATTTATCCAAGCTGGATGCTTCGACCCAAGGCTTAATCCGGATTTTTTTAGGAAAAACAGATGGCTAAAATTTTAGTAACGGGCGGCGCCGGCTACATCGGTTCGCATACCTGCGTTGAATTATTGGATGCAGGGCATGAGGTTGTTGTGCTGGATAATTTGTCCAACAGTTCAGAAGAATCTTTAACCCGCGTAAAAGCGCTGACTTCGAAAGATTTAGTGTTTGTGCGCGGCGATATTTTAGATCAGCAGGTTTTAGATCAGATTTTCGCAGCGCATGCAATTGATGCGGTGATTCACTTTGCCGGCCTGAAAGCCGTGGGTGAGAGCCAGCAGATTCCGCTGGCGTATTTTGACAATAATATTGCCGGCACCATCAGCCTGGCGAAGGCCATGGAGCGGGCCGGCGTATTCAAGCTGGTCTTCAGCTCATCAGCAACCGTATATGACGAAGCCAATGTTTCCCCCCTGAATGAAGATATGCCGACAGGCATGCCAAGCAATAATTACGGCTATACCAAGCTGATTGCCGAGCAGCTGCTGCAGAAGCTGGCGGCTGCCGATGCGCGCTGGTCCATCGCGCTGCTGCGCTATTTCAACCCGGTCGGCGCGCACAAGAGCGGCTGCATGGGCGAAGATCCGCAGGGCATTCCGAATAACTTAATGCCTTATGTGACTCAGGTGGCGGTCGGCCGCCGCGAAAAGCTCGCAATTTTCGGCAATGATTACGCTACCCCTGACGGCACAGGCGTGCGGGACTATATCCATGTTGTTGACTTGGCCAATGCGCATTTATGCGCCTTGAATAACCGCCTGGAAAATAGCGGCTGCCGCGCCTGGAATATCGGCACAGGCAAAGGCTCTTCTGTTTTGGAAGTGGTCAAAACCTTTGAGCAGGTTAACGGCATTCCTGTACGCTATGCGTTTTCGCCGCGCCGCGAAGGCGATGTGGCGACTTCGTTTGCCGACAATGCACGCGCAGTGGCGGAGCTGGGCTGGCAGCCTAAATACAGCCTGGAAGACATGCTGGCGGACAGCTGGAACTGGCAAAAGCGGAATCCGAATGGATACCGGAAATAAGCCGTAAAAAAAGAGCCTTGAATAGGTAATGCTGATCAGTTAAGGAGTTTCACCATAAACTTCTTAACCTTTGGGGCTAT
>NZ_JAVXCI010000123.1:0-6680 GCF_036659555.1 Acinetobacter sp. | reverse complement strand
CTAACCGATGGAAAACGTGATAATTCTGTAAAATTAGATACATAAGTTTGCAAAATAGCCTGCTGATCCAGTTCGGCCACCCAAGTGGCGCTTAAATCCAGCTCAGCTTGCAAAGACGGGTGCAGGCGGCCTAAATAGCCGATTGACTGGCCATTGAGCAAAATCTCAGCCGATTGGCCAGGATGCAGCCAGGCGCGCTCTGAGCGCACATATTCCACCTGCAGGCGCGCCGCCGCTAAAATTTCTTCCACATCGCCTTTGAAGTCAAAGAAATCCATCTCAGCAGGCTTGCCATGCCAGGATTCTGCAGTGCGCGGGCCAGCTGCGATCAGGGCAAATGCCGGCACCTGCTTCAAGTCATGAATGCTGGATGCGCCCTGATAGTCAAAACGCAGGCCCAGCTCAAAGAAGCGCACGCGGCTTTGCTGGCGGTTCAGGTTGTATTGAACGCATGGAATTAAGCTGGACAGCAGAGTTGAACGCATCACCGCCAGATCGCTGGAAATCGGATTGGCCAAAGCCAGCGGCTGGACTTGCGGATTCAGCTGCTTTTCAAGCTTGGCATCGGCAAAGCTGAAGCTGATGGCTTCCTGGTAGCCCAAAGTCACTGCAGTCTGGCGCAGCTGCGCCAGTTCAAACTGGTCTGCATATTTAGCCAACTTCACATCCATTACAGGCAGGCTAATTTGAATGTTGTCATAGCCATGGATGCGCGCCACTTCTTCAATCAAGTCCTGATAGATCGCCATGTCGTAGCGGTGTGAAGGAGGCACAACCGTCCATTCGCCTTCAGCCTTCACGGTAACAGCGCAGCCCAGGCGGCTGAGCGCATCGCTGATGAATGCAGATTCAACCGCATAGCCCAGCAGCTGATCGACCTGCGCCTGATTCAGCACAATCGCTTCACGCTTCGGCAAAAGCGCAGCCTGCTCTACCGCAGTAATCGGGCCAAACTCGCCGCCGGCCAATTCAGCAATCAGCTGTGATGCGCGGTGCATGGCCGCCATCGGCAGTTCAAAGTCCACGCCGCGCTCATAGCGCTGCGAAGCGTCGGTATGCAGGCCAAAACGGCGCGCGCGGCCGGCAATATGCAGCGGCGCAAAGAAAGCGGATTCCAGAAAAATCTCCGCGGTTTCATCGGTAACAGAAGATGACAGGCCGCCCATGATGCCGGCGATGGCCAATGCTTTTGCGTCATCCGCAATCACCATCACATCTTCCTGCAGCTCAACTTCCTGCTCATTCAGCAGCACCAGCTTTTCACCGGCAGCAGCCTGGCGCACATGCACCGCGCCTTCAACCTTGCCGCCATCAAAGGCATGCAAAGGCTGGCCAAGCTCAATCAGCACATAGTTGGTGATATCCACCAGAATGCTGTGCTGGCGGATGCCTGAGCGCGCCAAGGCGCGTTCCATCCATGCCGGCGTCGGCGCTTTGGTGTTGACGTTTTTAATGATGCGGCCCAAATAGCGCGGACAACCGTCGGTATCCACAATCACATTTTTCTGATCTGCGATCGCCGCCGCCACTTCCTTAATTTCAAGCGCAGCCACCGGCAGCTGGTTGATCACGCCAATTTCCCGCGCCACGCCGCGGATGCTGAAGCAGTCGCCGCGGTTCGGGGTGATGCTGATGTCAATCACATGATCATCCAGCTCGAGATATTCACGGATGTCCGCGCCTACAGGCGCATCTGCCGGAAGCTCCAGCAGGCCGTCAATTTTATCTTCAAGGTCAATTTCAGACGCGCCGCAAAGCATGCCCTGCGATTCAACGCCGCGCAGCTTGCCTTTCTTGATTTTGAAATCACCCGGCAAAACTGCGCCAATGGTTGCCACCGGCGCCTTCATGCCCGCGCGCACATTCGGCGCGCCGCAGACAATCTGCAAAGGCTCGCCGCTGCCAATATTGACTGTAGTTACACGCAGGCGGTCCGCATCCGGATGCTGCTCCACAGTCAGCACTTCGCCGACTACAACGCCGCTGAACGGCTTGGCTGCAGGCGCCATGTCATCCACTTCCAGGCCAAGCATAGTCAGCTGGTCAGATAAAGTGCCGCTGTCAATTGCCGGGTTAACCCATGCGCGCAGCCAATTTTCGCTAATTTTCATAAATTCAATTTCCTTAATCTCCCCTACCCCCTCTTTACAAAAGAGGGGAAAGCCACACGCTCTATTTTTGGCCGCGGAAGTCCCCCTTTCTTAAAGGGGGATTTAGGGGGATTTCAATAAACCTTTAAATTGTTAAATATCTTTTTCAACCGTTAAGCAAACTGGCGCAGGAAGCGCACATCATTCTGGTAGAACATGCGCAAGTCATTGATGCCGTAGCGCAGCATGGCAAAACGCTCTACACCCAAGCCGAAAGCAAAGCCTTTGTATTTTTCAGGATCAATGCCGGCTGCCTGAAGCACATTCGGATGCACCATGCCGCAGCCCAAAACTTCCAGCCATTTGCCGCGCTCATCCATAATGTCCACTTCCGCGCTTGGCTCAGTGAATGGGAAATAAGATGGGCGGAAACGCACTTTCAGATCTTTTTCGAAGAATTCATTCAATAAGCTCACCAGCAGGCCTTTCAGTTCAGCGAAGCTGGTATTTTCAGCCACATACAGGCCTTCAATCTGATGGAACATCGGCGAATGCGTCTGGTCAGAATCGCAGCGGTATACCCGGCCCGGGCAGACAATGCGGATTGGCGGCTGGCTGTTTTCCATGGTGCGGATCTGCACGCCGGAAGTATGGGTGCGGAGCAAGTGATTGGCATCGAAATAGAAGGTATCGTGCATGGCGCGCGCAGGGTGATGGCCCGGAATATTCAGCGCTTCAAAGTTGTGATAGTCATCTTCAACTTCAGGGCCAGTCGCCACGCTAAAGCCGGCTTTGGTAAAGAACTGGCAAATGCGCTCCTGCACCTGAGTCACAGGATGAATGCTGCCGATGCTTTGGCCGCGCCCGGGCAGGGTAATGTCAATCGTTTCGCTGGCCAGCTGCTGTTCCAGCGCAGCCTGCTGCAGTTCAGCTTGACGCGCAGTCAGCGCAGCATTGACGGCTTCACGAACCGCATGAATGGCAGCCCCTTGAACTTTGCGCGCTTCCGGGTCCATTTTACCCAGTGCTTTAGACTGTTCCGCGAGCTGGCTTTTCTTGCCCGTAAATTGCACTCGAACTTGATCAAGTGCAGCAAGGTCTTGAGCTGCTGCAATCGCAGCGAGCGCTTCAGCGGTCAGGGCTTCCAGTGACATAGTAACTCTCAAAGCAACAATTTAGAAATATATAAAAAACCCGTCATTCTAACAGTTTTTAGCCATGATGATGAAGCGCATTCGCAAGTAAAATTCGCATAGCATCCGGAATTAAAAAAAGTATAAGATAAGCGCAATATCAATGAGATCAATCATTATGGCGCTCGATCAAATTTGGAAACGGCAGCTGGCTTTAGTTGCCTACGGAAATGAATACTTGGGGCAGGATCTGAGTTTCCAGCGCTGGGTGCAGCACGCCATCTTTGATCAGCACAGCTTTCTGTTCCGCGACCTGATTTCACAGCACCTGCTGGCGCAGCATTTTCAAATTTGGCTGGAAGGCCTGAAAAAGCGCGGGGTTTCGCGCATTAGCCTGCACAGCTCCAGCCTGCTGAATGAGGAAAAAAATCCGAACGGCAATGTTGAGCTGCTGGCGCTGGCGCATTTTATTGTCAGCCATGAAGCGCATAAGAAGCAGGCGTGGATTTTCGGCAAGGAGCTGGCGGAATGGTACAGCGCCGACAACGATTATGAAGCCCCGCCGGCGCAGCAGCCTGCGCTGCGTCAGGAAACCTTCTGGCGCTTTGAGCTGAATTCTAAATTATCCAAGCTGATTGATGCCGACCTGCAGCAGCCGAACTGGGATGATATTCAAGTTTATACCGATAATGAGCTGTTCAGCAGCAAATTCGCTGCCGGCTTTGCAGAACCGGCGCAGGCTGAGCTGCCTTATTACGGCACAGCCTTGCAGAATATTGAATCTGCAGATGCGCCGCCGCTGTCTTTGCTGCCGACCGATTATCAGGCGGATTACGCGCACCGCACGCTGCACCGGCTGGAAGCGCTCTCCGATTTCATTCAAGCCAAAATCCAGCATCCTTATGATGAGGATGGCGCAGTGCTCAGCCCGGAAGAGCAGCTGAATATTCGCCATTTTTCCCAAAAGCTGGATGATTTAAGCGCAAAATTTATTGTCAAAGCAGCCAATCACTACAAAACCGCCCGCCTGACCGCAAAAGAAGCAGCCTCGCCGCTGGAAAGCCATGCAGTCCCTGCTGCCGACTCCTCTCCGGCAAAGCCCGGCCCTGCAGAGCATAAATCCGGAAAAACCGGAGTCTTCGCCTTAATTTTAATTACGGTGATTATCTGCATTTTCGCCTATTATTTTGGGCTTTAATTTCAGGCCTCAATAAAGGCCAGCCTATGCATAGCCAATAAAAAGCGCCTTTCCGGGTTCATGCCAGTCAGTTAAGCATTACCCTTCCGGGCGCTTTTTAAAGGCAATTTAAGCCGTAATCAAATAATTAAAGGGCCTGATTTCTATCTGCACTTTATGCTCATCGGCATGCTGATTAATATAATGCTGCACCGCCACCACTTCCCCTTCCAATTGAGCGTCAGGCCCGTACATAATTTTGACCGACTCACCAATTCGCGGAATCATTTCCAGCTTCACGCTGATCCGCGCCTGATTTACACCCGTAATTTCCGCAAGCATCTTATCGTGTCCTTATAATTGATCTTTTTATTTATTAAGCAGATAGACTTCACAGAATTAAAGCCGATTTATGTAACCAAGAAAACTTGCCGCCGGCGGATTCAATGCATTCTATCCAGTTCAAGCATTAAGCCGCTGCAGGAATGCATCGATCTGTTTTTGACTTTTTAAATGAATCCAGCGGATATGCTGATATTCAGGCGCATTCATCATCCGCAAATACTTTTGCCGGTTTCTCCGGTGTGTTGTGATCATCCACCAGACAATAGAATCGCGCCCAAACATGCGCTGCAGGCTTTCCTGATTATTGGAGTTTTCCCATAAATTCTGCTTCGACCAGGCCCGCTGCACAGCGCGCTTGATGGAGCGGTATAAATTGACTGGAAAAGGCAAGTCCAGCCAAATAACCGTATCAATTTCCGCCCATTTCACCGGAATGGCGCGGGTATAATTGCCATCTATCACATAGCCGGCTGCAGCCTTTGCCGCCTCAGACTCAATTTTGGCAAAAAACACCTCATCCGGGCATTCCTGCCAGTCATCCAGCCAAAATAGATTATCCAGCTCAATATAATGCAGGCCGAGCTTCGCCGCCAAGCTTCTAGAGAATGTTGATTTCCCTGTGGCAGAAGTTCCCACAACATTGATTCTTTTCATTTCAGCCATCCGCAATACTGCCCTCAGAACGGGTTATCTTTATATATGCATTATGGGCAATTTCAGTCATGCACAATAGCAGCCATTCGCCCTGATGAAGGATCAGCCATCTGCATAGTCCAGCTCATCCTCTGCGATATTGATGAAATCAGGCGCTGGGGTGTGCTCAAACTGCACCGCCAGAATCTCTGCGCGCTTGAGCAAACTGGCCTTGGCAGCGCGGTGCATCCCGTCCATCACCCGGCCTTTTGCACAGAGGATAACCGAATAGCTTAAATCAGCATCCTGAACCAGCTTAAAATGCTCAATGATTTGCTGTGTTGTCGGATGCTTGTCTGGAAACCAATAGGCTTCGTTTAATTCCTGAATATCTGCAAGCAGAACTTTCTTTACCCTAAAAGCCTGTGTTAGCTGAATCAGGCGGTGCACATCCCAGATATGAATGTCATCCCCTGCTTTCCTGAAATGATATTGCCGGCGCATCGCTGATCCTTAGGCAGTTCCGCGCTGCTGCGCCAGAAGCTGCGCTCTAACCTGCATGAGCGCAAAACCGAGCAGATTCAAGCCATGCCACTGCGCTGGATCTTGAATCTGCTCATGATCCTGCGCCATGCCGATTCCCCAGATCTTATCTACCGGCGATGCCTCAACCAGAATGCGCTCATGCGTCGCCAGCAGAAAATCGCTTAATTCCGGATGCTGGGAGAATTTAGCAAGGTTCGCCTGCACCACAATTTCAAAGCGCTTTTCCCGCCACAGCTGCTCATCATAATTCCGCACTTTCCGGCCAAGCTGCTTCGCTTCGTTCGGATGCTTCACCTGCAGGATTTGCGCGAAAACTTCTTCATCATTAAACAGCTTGGCTTTCTGCGCCATCATGTAATGTTCAGCCGTGAGGTATTCAATGCCGTCCGCTTCAAATTGCGCCGGAAACCACTGGCTGAAGCAGCTTTTATCTGCAGTATTGGCCTGCTTAGGGCTATGCCCCCAGAAATATAAATACTCAAACTGGCCGCCTTGCTGTGACTGCCGGATTAAGTGATTTAAAAATTTTTCATCATTCATGTTTTAGCTCTGATTATTTTCTATTTTTAAAATTAATAGCCTAACAATAAAAAAGACCGCTAAAAAGCGGTCTTTTTTCAATCATCGCAGATGATTAAGCAGCTAATGCGCCTTTAGCTTTTTCAGCTAAAGCAGCAAATGCAACTGCGTCATGCATAGCAATGTCAGCAAGTACGCGACGGTCGATGATCACTTGAGCTTTTTTCAAGCCATCGA
>NZ_JAVXCI010000122.1:0-6715 GCF_036659555.1 Acinetobacter sp. | reverse complement strand
TTTGAAAAAGGAGGGTTGGGGAGGATTAAAAATGCTTAACTGACTGGCATTACTCTATTGAGAGGCTATTTTTCATTTTCTTCAGGCTGAATTACTTGAAATAAGCGCCTTCCGCCTGGCTGTGGTCAGTTTCATCCACCACCTGCATCAGTTCAGGCACATGCTGTTTTAAAGTGGTTTCAACGCCCTGCTTTAAGGTCACATCAATAGCGGAGCAGCCTTGGCAGCCGCCGCCGAATTTAAGCACGGCTGTCAGGCCGTGTTCAGCATCGTCAACCACTTTCACCAAGGCGCAGTTGCCGCCATGCCCCGCCAAGCCCGGGTTGATTTCTGACTGCAGCACATAGGTAATGCGCTCTTCTACCGACGCATCCGGGCCAACGCGCGGCACTTTCGAGTTCGGCGCGCGGAACGTCAGCTGGCCGCCAAAGCGGTCCTTATTGTAATCAATGACCGCATCCAGCAAATAAGGAATAGATGGCGCATCAACAAAAGCAGGAAAATCAGGATATTCCTGTTTGTAATCTGTAGGCACGACTTCTTCAGGCGCACTGTAAGCCATGCAGCATTCAGCGCGCGGTGTACCAGGATGTTCTACAAAAATACGTACACCAATGCCCGGCGTGTTTTGTTTTTCCAGTAAGTCTTTTAAGTACTCTTGCGCATTGGGTGTAATCAATAAATTTGGAATCTCTTCTGCAACTGCAGTGCTGGTATTCTCAGTCGACATAACAATATTTCCTCATGCTGAAGCCGCTATTTTAACTGAAGATGCGGTGCATTACGAAAAAATCAACCAAAATTGTCGGAATTATCTTGAAAGTTCCCGCTAATGCTTAAATTAATGGCATTATGGGCGGCAAATACTGATGATTTGAACGCCCATTTATGCCTGATTTTGCTTTGAGCCACACCGTTACCCTTATCCTGATTACGGTCATTGTTTCATTCATTGCCTTTCAAAATCAGAATATTATGAACCGCCTGATTTTCTGGCCTCCGGCAATGCAGCGCGGCCAGTTTGACCGCTTCATTACGCACGGCTTTGTGCATGCGGACGGCACGCACCTGCTGTTCAATATGATTACCCTGTTTTTTTTCGGCAGCATTATTGAAGCGTTTTACCGCCAGTATTTTTATGACCTGGGCTTTGCGCTGTTCTATTTGGGCGGCCTGATCGCAGCCATTATTCCCAGCTACCTGCAGCATAAAAATGATGCGCGCTGGGCCAGCCTGGGCGCTTCCGGCGCGGTTTCCGCAGTGCTGTTCGCCTATATTCTGTTTGAGCCGTGGAAGCTGATTTTTGTATTTTTCATTCCGGTTCCGGCCATTATCTTTGCCGTGCTGTACGTGGCCTACAGCATCTGGTCAGGAAAGCGCGGCAACTCCAATGTCAACCACAGCGCGCATCTGTGGGGCGCAGCTTACGGGGTAATTATGACCATTATTATGGAGCCGCGCCTGCTCCCGCATTTCTTCAATAAATTAATGCAAATTCCATTCTAGGCGCCGCCGGAAAAATAAAAACGCGCTGAAAAAGGATGCTTCTCAGCATAATCTTGAGAAGTATCCTTTTGGGCCATTCACGGCGCAGTCTCAGCGTTTTAAATTCAATATTTGGAGCTTGTTTAGCTCCTTTTCTGATTCGCCAAATGAGAAGCGGAGCTTCGCAAGGAAAGCATCTTGCGGCGCAGTGCGCCTCACCGCGAAACCTGTTCACTTTCTGCATTTAAATAATTCCGCTGCAAAAACAATCTATTTTAAAGACCGCCGCTTGGCCTTGCGCTTCGAATAAAATCTAGAATTTAAAAAAGAATAGGCATGTCAACTTCTTAACGGATTGACGCCCTGCTTAGTGGCCAAGACGCAGCTGCAAAGCATCAGCTGTCTATGCTTTCCATCAGCTGGCCATGCGAGAAATGCCAGTTTTTCTGATAAGCCGAAACAAATTTGGCAATGAAAATCGGCGCGCGGTCAATCGCAGAGCGCTCCTTAAAATGGCCATGCGCCTTGGCCCAGTCATAGCAGCTTTGATTCAGCGGATACTCCGTCAAAATGCCGCTTAAATAATTCCGCTTAATCCATCCTTCCGCCTGCCGGTAGCTGGAAAATACCGCAGAGGCAAAGCCCGATTTCTGCGCATTGAAGATATACACCTGATTGGATCTGTTCATGAGCTTGGCCATTTTTTGTTTTTCTTAGCCACTATAATAAATGTGATGCAAATCACATTTCAATCTATTTTCAGCAGTTTATTTTGCAACAGTTCGTAAATGCAGTGCTTTATGGGGCAGTCTTTGCGCCGCAGCAGCAAATTTCACTGCGCCGTCCTGCGCAAATTGCTTAAAATAAAAGCGCAGCCACAAATATAAATATAAAGAGGGATACCGCAATGAAAAGAATCATCATGATGCTCAGCATGCTGTGCTTCAGCGCCCTTTCCGCATGCGCCGTGCATACCCGGGAAGGCAGCATCACCGTTGACCCGGACTGGGGCCATCATCCGCAGGAGCATGGCAGCTTCTGCCCGCCGGGCCAAGCCAAAAAAGGGCGCTGTTAAGCCCTATGCATGCGCAAGCCTTCAGATATGAAGGCTTTTTTATCGAAGCTTCCCGGACTGAAGCCTGAAACGCCGCTGCAGCAATTCATGCAATTTTGTAAGTTATTGCCACTACGCAAATCAATTCGGCATAGATAATGTATACATCTGTATATTAATAATTAGATCACGTGAGATATTTTGCATGTCCAGCTCCATAGACGGCCTTCAGTTTCCAAATTCATCGCAAAAGCACAAGCCCAGCACTTCTAAAGCCGGCCGGGAAATTATTGCGGAAGCCTTAGCCAGCGTTGACCGCAGCGCTTCGCTGCAGGCCTCTGCGGAAAAAAACTGGCGCAAGCAGTACCCGCGCTATTTTAAGGCGCTGGTTGAGCAAGGCATTCAGAACACGGACAATCCGATTCAGATTGCCGAAGCCGGCCTGAATAAAGCGCATTATACCTTTGAGTTTTTCCGCAACGGCGAAAAGCACCTGCTGAAAAATGTCATGCAGCTGGACGCGCAGCCGCTGCATACCGTGAAGCTGAAAGGCGAAAGCGCCGAAGCGCCGGAATGGCATGTGCCCTATCATGGCCAGAAACTGCGGGGCGAAGCCTTGCTGGCGCAAATTCAGCAATGGCAGGACGCCGGCATTGTAGAACCGAGCCATGCCGATGCCCTGAGGGAAGCCGCGGCCCATCCGGAGTGGTTTGACCTGTCTGACCGCACCATGGTTTTATTCGGCGCGGCCTCAGAAGCCGGCCCGCTCACTTGGCTGTCCAGATGGAAAGCCAATATTGTTGCAGTTGATCTGCCGGACAGCCGCGTTTGGGGCAAAATTTTAGACACTGTGCGCCAAGGCAATGCCACACTGTATGCGCCCAGCGCGGAAGCGCTTTCTGAAGATACCCCGGCGCCTGTATTGAAGGAAAAATTAGGCGCCAACCTGCTGACCCAGATTCCGGAAATTGCGCAGTGGCTGATTCAGAATCCGCACCCGCTGGATTTAGCCGCTATCGCCTATCTGGACGGCGAAAAGCATGTGCGCGTTTCCATGGCGATGGATGCGATTATGCAGCATGTCAGCGCGCATAAGGCCGGCACCAGCCTGATGTATATGTGCACCCCGACCGATGTCTATGCCGTGCCTGCAGAAGTAATTGAAGCCTCCACCGATAAGTTTGCGCAGCGCTCCAAGGCGCAGCAGCTGCTCAGCAGCGGCATTTCCGCCCTTTCGCGCCAGAATTTTTTCAAAAAAAACCTGCACAGCTTAATCGCTTCAGATAATGGCCAAAACTACGGCATTGCCGACTGTCTGGTGGTGGAGCAAGGTCCGAACTATGCTTTGGCCAAGCGCATCCAGCAGTGGCGCGCAACGCTGGCGCGCCATCAGGGCCAGCGGGTCAGCATTAACATTGCGCCTTCCACGACAACGCATTCCGTGACGAAAAACCCGCTGCTGAAGGCGGCCTTTAACGGCGCCAGCCTGTTTGATGTGGAAGCCTTCAAGCCGGAAACCACCAATGCCATTATGGCGGTGCTGTGGGTGCATGACCTGCGCAATCCCCAATCGGCAGCCAATCCGGAAGTTGCACTCGCGCATCCGCTGGAACTGATGATGCAAGGCGCCAACCACGGCGGCTTATGGCGCGTCGCCTATTTAGCCCGCACAGCACTGCCTTTCGCCGCGGTATACGGTTTCGCTGCGGAAAAACTGCCGCTGGATAAGGTGCTGGGCAAGCTGAAAAAACAGTAAGTCCGCTGCGCAAGGCATAAAAAAACGCTGCCGAAGCAGCGTTTTTTTTATGCCTGAGCCAATGCTTAGAAGACTTTAAGCAGCAGCCAGTACAGGGCGCCTGACAGACAGATGGTTGCCGGCAAAGTGAAAACCCAGGCCGACAGAATAGTGCGCACCATTTGCGCATTCAGGCCTGATTTATTCGCCACCATGGTGCCCGCAACCGCACTGTTCAATACGTGCGTTGTAGATACCGGCATGCCGAGGCCGTCAGCCGCTGCAATTGTTGACATCGCCACCAGCTCTGCTGACATGCCTTGACCGTAAGTCATGTGGTTTTTGCCAATGCGTTCGCCCACAGTCACGACAATGCGCTTCCAGCCCACCATTGTGCCTAAGCCCAATGCCAAGGCAACCGCAACTTTCACCCAAGTTGGAATGTACTGCAGGAATGAATCCAGATTGCTGCGGTACGCTTTCACGGTTTTTTTCTGCTCCGCAGTCAGCGCCGGCAGCTGATCCGCTTTATCCAGGCGCTTGAATGCCGTCGTGCTGAGGTACATGTCGTTGCGGATGACGGAAACTTGCGCTTCCGGAATTTCATCCACGCCGCCGTACTGCGCAACGCGTTCGCCCAAATGGCCAGTCAGGCTTGCCAAAGCGGGAACAACTTCAGCATTCACTTCTTTGGTCTGAATGTATTTGGTCAGAACTTCACGGGCTTTTTCATCGGCAATATCTTCATGCTTCGGATAAACCGCAGCCGCAGTTTGCGCGGAAAGCTGCTCAAAAGACTGAATGTGCTTCTGATCCAAATTCTTGTTCAATGAATAGGCCAGCGGCACGCAGCCAATCAAAATCAGCATGATCAGGCCCATGCCTTTTTGGCCGTCATTTGAACCGTGCGCAAAGCTGACGCCTGTGCAGGTGAAAATCAAAATGGCGCGGATCAGCGGCGGCGGCGGCTTATTGCCTTCCGGCGGCTGGAACAGCTCCAGCTGCTTTCTGAAGACTTTTTTCACCAGCAGGAACAGCAAAGCGGCGAATGCAAAGCCGATCAGCGGAGAGAACAGCAGCGCTTTGCCGACTTTCAGCACCTGCTCCATATCAATGCCGCTGGCGCCGCTGCCTGCGTTCAGCAGGTAGTTCATGATGCCGACGCCTAAGATCGAACCGATCAGCGTATGCGAGCTTGAAGCTGGAATCCCCAAAAACCAGGTGCCCAAGTTCCATAAAATGGCGGCGATCAGCATGGCGAAGACCATGGCGAAGCCTGCGCCGGAACCGACATTCATGATCAGTTCCACCGGCAGCAGGGCAATAATGCCGTAGGCGACCGCGCCGCTGGCAACCATTACGCCAAGAAAGTTGCAGAAGCCTGCCCACATGACCGCAACCGGCGCAGACAGCGCATTGGTATAAATCACGGTGGCGACCGCATTGGCGGTGTCGTGGAAGCCGTTGACGAACTCAAAGCCGAGCGCAATGAACAGAGCTGTGCCCAGCAAAATCATAGAATAAAGGCTTAATGCGGGAACATGCGCCAAATCAGAAGTTAATTGAAATCCAATATAAATAAGCGTTGAAATAATAACGGTTAAAAACACCGGCATAAAAAATTTCGGTGTAGGCACATGAACATTCGTCGACTTAACAGTAGTCGATGGTTGTGCTGAATCTACGGGAGTTTGATTAGAATTCATGCAGGCAGGAATGGAGGATTTAAGAATCCCCATATTGTTCAATTAAATTGTGACAATTATATGACAAAGCGCTGTCATATAAAGCAGTTTTTCATACTTTATTGCATTTAATTGTTGCCGGCGCCCCTGCGCTCCATCTCAACTTAAATAATAAAAATCAAATACTTGAATACATATTCACAGCAAATAAAGTGATCATTCCGCAATATTTCAAGGCTTAAATATTTTTGAAATATTTCATGGCGGATTATGACAGCAGCCAGCCTGAGCACCATAATGACGCATCAATGCTGCAGCTTGATGAAGCAGGCCCTCTGTCTGGATTGGCTTTTCCGCGCCGCCCCCGGCGGCTAAATATTCAGCAATGCGGATTGAGCGAAGTTTATAACCGGCGGGTATCCATAAAAACCGGCTGAATTCTGTTAATATATTCGCCGATTTTATATTCCATCGGATTGGGGTTATTTATGTCTACGCTTGCCACACTGAAAGCGCTTCTTGCTAAACGCATCCTGATTATTGACGGCGCCATGGGCACCATGATTCAGCGCCATAAATTAGAAGAAGCCGACTACCGCGGCGAGCGTTTTGCAGACTGGGCATCTGACCTCAAAGGCAATAATGACCTTTTGGTGCTGACTCAGCCGCAAATTATTCAAGGCATTCATGAAGCTTATTTAGATGCAGGTGCAGACATTATTGAAACCAATAGCTTTAACGGCACACGCGTTTCAA
>NZ_JAVXCI010000121.1:0-7336 GCF_036659555.1 Acinetobacter sp. | reverse complement strand
TCATCAAAACGAATGCGTTTAATTGAACATGCAAACTCTGTACTCATGGCGATCCGCTACCCTAATTTCTAAAATAAAAGCAAAATTTCTGTATGCAGTAATTTATACTTGAAACAGAACATGAATAAAAATGATTTAATCTAACACCAAGATGAGTAAAATTCATGTTTATGGGTTCTGTTGTATTCATTCAGGATGAAAGGCAGAAAGCTGGCTGCGTCCTCTGCGGTCAATTAAGTCAGTTAAACCAGCATGAAATTCTGAAAAATAAGCGCTTAGGTTATGTCTTGGCGCATATCCAGCACAAAGGATGGAAAATGGAACAGCTGAAAATAGCAAGCTTATGGAGCGTAAATTAAAAGGTGTATAAAATCATATAACACACTGAACTATATATTATTTTATTGCATAAATCATGATCTGAACTTCAGATAAACATAAGTTAAACTGCATATCTAAGACTGTGGCCTGCGCAGCGCATCTGTTGCCACAGCTCTGCATCGTGAATCCAGACAAGCCTAATTCACGATAATATTTTTGTAAAATTTATGGAGCAGATTTGGTTAAACAAGTTCAGGCAGCAATAAGCCATAAATAATCGAATCTGATATTTCATCACCAACGATCCAGCGCTGTTTTAAATACCCTTCTTGTTCAAATCCTAATTTTGCCAGCAATGCCGCCGATCCTTGATTTTCAGGATGGATATCTGCTTCTAGGCGCCGAATTAAAAGCTGCGATTGAAGACAGTGAATAAATGCCTGCATTGCTTCCTGCATATATCCTTTCCCCTGCTTGTCTTCATCCAGACAATAGCCAATTTCACCGCGGCGCGACGCCTCATGATGATCAAAAAACATGCACATGCCAATCATCAGCTGACTTTGTTTTTCTATAACCGCTAATCGAAGGCCTGCATTTTTCTGCATCTGCGCAATATCATTGATGATGTCTTCCTTTGCGTCTTTAATCGACTGCCAAGGAAGATGGCTCCAGTAGCGTGTAACCGATGGAGAACTCATGATCTTAAACCAGATCTCAGCATCATCCGCCGCAAATGGGCGTAGAATCAGCCGTTCAGTTTCAATTTGAATATCTGCGTAACGCATGGCTATTTCCCCCCTCTTAGAAATAAATAAAATTTTCTAGAAATATGGCGCTTGATTCGTATTATTGGATACTGAATCCTGATGCGCTGAAATACGCTCCAGCAAACTTATATGAGTCAATTTACTGGAAAATTTTACGCTGCCTCTTGCATAAACAGCATATTAGACCAGGCCCGGCAGCATTAAGCCAGGCCAATTCAAAGCCCTCAAATAAAAATCAATAAACAGTTTTGGACAGCGCTGTAGGCTTGCCTAAGCACAATCCTTAAATTAAAATTTCTGAGAAATGCTTAATTTATAATCCCTGCCTGTACCGGTCATATATTCTCCCAAATACATTTTGTAGTCCCGGTTAAATAGGTTGTCGATAGAGAAATTCAGGACAGGCCCTTTTTCCCCAGCCGGCTGCCATTCTGCGTATACGCTATGCAGCGAATAGCCTTTGGTTTTCGGCAAAGAAAACGAAGACGCCGCTATGGATTTATCATGATCAGACAGGCGCCTGTTTTGAGCGTCAACAAAAGTTCCCCGCCATCCCATAGTTAAATGATGTTCCGGAACATTTACCCCCAAAGTGGCCGTTGCTTTCTTAGGCGGAATATCAATCATCCAGGTTTTTTGGTCAAACCACGGGTTTACCGGTGAGTTGTCATGCTGGCCACGAATATAGGAATAGGTTAAACCCGTAAACCAAGCCGGCTGGTTGTAGAAAACCTCAGCTTCATAGGCTTTAACCGTATAATCTGTGGCATTGCGATAACCGCTGCGGTCATGATTGCCATTGCACGCATCTGCATTTGATGAGCCGCCTTGCGCAATAATATCTGCCTGCGCTTTGCATAGGACGGAACGCGTGCGGAAAATCTGGTCCGAACCGCGGTTGCGGTGATAAGTTAAGCGCACCTGCAAATGGTCGTCATCCGACCATACATCATCAAAGTTCATCTCACTGCCTAAGCGGACTGCCAGCATTTTTTCAGGTTTCAAAGACAAGCTTGCTGCTGATATTTTTCCGCCTGGCGCATCGACAGAATACTGTTCATCAATGCGCGGAGCGCGCCATGTTTTGCTTATATTGGCAAACCAGGTTAAATAATCCGCCTGCTGCCAGGCCAAAGCCAAGCGCGGAGACCATCCTGTATAAGTTTTATCTGAATAAATATGCCCTGAAGAAACGGTATTGAACCTTGGCGCTCTGCTGCCATAGCTTTGGTTCTTAACCGCATCATAGCGCAGCGAAGGCGTAACCGTCACGGCGCCAATTTGATATTGATCTTCCGCAAATGCGCTATACATTTGCTGATCACCGGCAGGCATGTAGTTTGGCTCATAATAGCCGTAATTATATTGCGCATCGTTATCTTTGGATTTCACATGCATCAAAGATTTTTGCTTCATCTTTTGATACTGTGCGCCAATTTTGATTTTATGCGCCCCATACTCCGTTTTTAAATCACTGATATTCAATAATTTTAAGGAAGTATTGGCATAATTGACCCAGCTTTCATTGCCTAAATTCCCCACGCCACCTGCAGTAGCGCTAGGCAAGCGGGTATCGTGCTGCTTGGTTTCAGAATATGAAGCCGTTGCTTTAAAGTTTAAATAAGGATTGTCGGCAGGGTCCAGCTCGTAGCTTGCAGAATAGCTGGTATCTGTTTGATCGCGGTAAACCAATTTGCGCTTCCAGGCTTCATCATAGCCGTATTTTTTAATGTCCGCCGCAGTTGGAGTAGCATCATCATCGCGCATGGCAGCAAAAGGCTCCCATGCCTGATGCCCGCTGCGCATGGCATTTAAAGAGATTTTTTGGCCGTCTGCAGGATGAAAATTGAGTTTCGCCAAATAGGTATCCTGCTCCTGCGCAGAATATAGAAACTTGCTGCCGTCAGGGCGCTTTACATTCCCGCTGTCCCGTTTGGTGTAATAAAGCATGCCGTCAGCCAGCTGATTCTCAGTCCGGCCATATACGGCGCCGGTATAGGTATTTTGACTGTTATTTGAAAAACGCGAATATTTCACAAATGCGCCAAGATTTTTATCTTCTTTCAGCAAATCAGCGGCGTCTTTGGTTTCTAAAGTAACTTTGCCGCCGAAACCGCCATTTCCGACTTCAACATTATGCGGGCCTTTGTCCACAGTGATTTTCTTTAAGATTTCAGGCTCAATAAATACTGAACCCTGCCGGTATTTATCAAAACTTTTAACAGAGTCATCCAGCGTAATGGGAACATCCGCCACCCCGCCCATGCCTAAAATGTTAATGGTTTGGCCGCCCGGACGCGGCGACCCGGCGGAACCGACACTGGGCATATTGTCCAGAAGCTGCGCGACATTGTTCGCCTGATAGCGGTCAATCGCTTTCTGATTCAGTACGCTCTGCCCGAACTTTATGGTGTCTTTCTGATCCGCCTCAACCACAATCGGCGTCATCTGATAAGTTTGATTCTGGCCGCTTATGCTGGACGGAGCCGCCTGCTTTGGCGCTGCTGTTTTAGCGCCTGCATTCGCGGCTGGAACAGCCGGCTGCGATGCAGGCCTTTCTGTCAGCACATATCCGGCTGCGGTTTTTTGAATCTCAAACGGCGTATTCTGTACCAGCACAGCAAAGAGCTGATCCGGTGTATATCTGCCTTTAACTGCCTGAACTTGATAGCGGCCGGTTTTTGCGGAATTCAGCAAGAGTGAAACATTGGCTTGCTGCGCCAAGCTGTTTAAAGCCTGCGTGAGTGAGCCGCTTTGGACTTGGTAGAAAGCTACCGGCGCGGCGGCATCCGCATAAGTTTGCATGCTGATGGCACCCATGGATAAGGCTATAGCCGCTGCCAGCGCGAGCGGCTTGACTGCAATTTTTTGATACAGGGATTGAGGCATTCTATATTCACCGCAAGTTAAATGATAATCATTAACCATGTTCAATTGTAGAAAATCTGTGTTCTAAACTGTATGACGAAGCAGACGGCAAAAAACCGCAATGGATTGCGGTTTTTTGCTGAAATTTAAGCTTTATTCATTTGCTGTTATCGCTATCACATGGCTGCTGATCTTTCTAATTTTCAGCTGCGGGTGCTGAACGAGAAGCAAACTCAGGGTTTTATCCAAGTCCTGCTGCGCATTGATCACGCCGCTGACTTTGTAGTGGCTTAGCGCGGAATGATTGAATACTAAATACTGATGATGATAGCGCCCTAAGCGTGTGAGCAGGTCTGGCAGCGGCAGATTATCCGCCAGTATCTGCTGCTTTTGCCAAGCCAGCTCAGCCGATGGAATGCTTAAGGCGGATATTTCACTCAGGCCCTGCGCATCCGCAGTCAGGGTTTCGCCCTGCTGAACGACTTTCAGCGCATGGCTTGCACTGGATGAGCGGGTTTCCACTTTGGAATGCAGCATGCTTAACGTGCTGCTGCTTGCATACTGATGAACAATAAACCGCGTGCCCAGCGCCTTAAAATCCGCCTGAGGCGTATGAATGATCAAAGGCCGGTTTTGGTCTTTGGCGACATCAATATACAAATCGCCCTGCACTAAATTGATCTGCCTTTTTTCGGATTTAAAATCCAGATTAATCGCCGATTTTGCGCCTAAAGTAATTTTGGAGCCGTCTTCCAGGATAAATGACTGCATTTCTCCAGTATCGGTTTTCAAGTCTGCCGTATAGTAAGAAAAAACAGCTGAATTGTGCGCGATGTATCCCGCGGCCCCCACACTGAGGCAAAGCATGAATGCCTTGGTGAAGAGCTGCTGAATCTGCTGCCTGCTTTGCCGGCTCACCTGCATGGAGTCCTGAATATTCTGGCTGGCAATGCCGTGAGTGGCTGAAAGCTGCTGCATGGTTTCAGAAAAATTCAGCATCTGATCCAATTGGCCCTGATATTCAGGATGCCGGATTTTCCAGGCTTCAAACTCAATTTGCGCTTGCTGGCGCTCATCCGGGTCATCCGCATTTAAGCGGATAATCCATAACGCCATGTCTTTTCGCAGCTGTTTAGCGTCCATTGTGCCCGTGCTCTGGCAGACTGTCTCTCGCTTCATAGCAAAGCTGCAGGCATTCGGCTAAATACAGCTGCGTTGTGCGCAAAGACTTGCCTATTTCCGCAGCAACCTCGCTTTGGCTGTAGCCCTCAAAGTAATACATGAGAAAGGCTTTTCGGGTGAGCGCCGCCGTATTCTGCAAAGCAATGGTCAGAAAGTCTAAGATGAGTACCGCTTCCTCAATCTGATTTGAGGAAATCAGCATCTCCTGATCATCAGCCTGCTGCTTCAGCGTTTCCAGATAATTCCGTTCCAGCATATAGCGGCGCTGCTTATCAATAAGCAGATGTTTTGCAACATTGACCAGATAGGCGCGCGGTTCCTGAATGGCAAGCAGCTGTTTGGTTTGCAGCAGCTTTACAAAAGTATCCTGAACCAGATCGGCGGCACTAAAGGGATGCCGGATGCGCCGGCTCAGCCATTGCTGCAGCCAGTCATGATGGTCTAAATACATGTCTTGCAGCAGCTGCTGCCTTGATTGGGTTGAGGGCGCTTGAATCATGGGGGAGAAATACAGGGAGATATAAATAATAATAATTATCGTTTACATCTGCGGTTTTGTAAATGATCTTCTGCTAAAGAACTTCTTTGGCTAAAAAATGCTGTTCCTATTGCGCATTATTGAGCGCTTATTCGTCATACATGTATCCCCCATTTTTAAACCTTTTGCATACGAGATTTCTAATGAATCAGGCACTGTCTGCTAAGCCAAATGCTCAAGAAAAACCGAATAAAAACGGTTCGGCAGCCTTAATCAGCTGCCGAACCGTTACAACTAAGCGCTATACAGGATAATCAGGCAATATCTTCAAGCAGATTCAGCTCCTGACGCATAAATTCCTGCAGTTTGAATTTCTGCGCCTTGCCGGAAGCCGTCATTGGAAATTCAGTAAAGAAACGCACATAGCGCGGCACTTTGTTGTGGGAAATATGCTCTGCGCAGTATCGGCGGATTTCCTCTTCGCTGGACTGGTGATGGTCATGCAGGATAATGCAGGCGCAAAGCTCCTCGCCATAGCGCGCGTCAGGCAAGCCAATAACCTGCACATCAGACACATCCGGATGGGTATACAGGAAATCTTCAATTTCTTTCGGGAACAGGTTTTCGCCGCCGCGGATGACCACATCCTTAATGCGGCCTTTGATTTTCACAAAGCCGTCATTGTCCATTTCAGCAATATCGCCGGTATGCATCCACTTGGCGACATCAATGACCTCTCCGGTTTTATCATTGTCTTCCCAGTAACCCAGCATGACCGAATAGCCGCGCACGCAGAGTTCGCCGAGCTTGCCGCGCGGCACAACCTTGCCATTTTCATCGACAATTTTGATTTCAAGATGCGGATGCACCCGCCCCACCGTTCCGACGCGGTGTTCCACAGAATCCGAAGTTGAGCTTTGCGCGCTGACAGGCGCGGTTTCCGTCATGCCGTAACAGATGGTGATTTCAGACATATGCATCCGCTCCATCACGCGCTGCATGATTTCACGCGGGCACGGGCTGCCGGCCATAATGCCTGTGCGCAGGCTGGAAAGGTCAAATTCATCAAACTGTTCATGCTCAAGCACGGCGATGAACATAGTCGGAACGCCGTAAGCCGCGGTGCACTTTTCCTGCTGAATCGCTTTGAGCGTATCCAGCGGGTTAAATGCCGCCGATGGATAAATCATGGCGGAACCGTGGGTAATGCAGGCCAGATTGCCCATGACCATGCCAAAGCAGTGGAATAACGGCACCGAAATGCACACCCGGTCTTGCGGCGTCAAATGAATGGCTTCACCGACAAAATATCCATTATTCAAAATGTTGTTGTGGGTCAGCATAGTCCCTTTGGGATTGCCCGTGGTGCCGGAGGTAAACTGGATATTAATGGTTTCATCAAACTGCAGGTCTGCGCCTATTGCCTGCAGCCGCTCCAGCTGCGCGGGCGCAGGTTCCGGCAGCAAATCCGCAAAGCGGTGAATGCCTGCATGCGCTTCATGGTCAATTTTAATGATGTGCTTTAAATGCGGCAGGCGTTTTGCGGACAGCAGCTTGCCTGCAGACTGCGCAATTTCAGGGGCAATTTTAGTTAAAATTTCCTGATAATTGCTGCTCTTAAACTGCGATGCAATGACCAGCGCCTTGCATGACACTTTATTCAGCACATATTCAAGCTCACTGCTTTTATATGCAGGATTCAAATTGACTAAAATAA
>NZ_JAVXCI010000120.1:0-7406 GCF_036659555.1 Acinetobacter sp. | reverse complement strand
TAATATAAAGATCCAAGCGCAAGATCACATTAATAATACTTCAGGCATTATTCAGGCCAGCGGAAATACAGATATTTATGCCAAAAGTCTGAACAATCAGCACGGGCAGCTGCTTGCCGATGATTTAAATGTCCAGCTCAAAGTACAGCTGGATAATACGCAAGGGCAGATGCAGGCTAAAAAGACCTTAGCCCTTGCCTCACAGAATTTAAGCAATGATCAGGGGCAAATTTCTGCAGAACACATTCAGCTAAATCAGCAAAATAAGCTGATGAATAGCGGGACAATCTATGCTGAACAGCATTTAAATATCAAGAATAATGAAACGGCCAATCAAGGGCTGATTGGTTCCGGAAAAGATGTTTCTCTTTTTAGCGGCAAAATAAGTTCTGCAAAAGGCAGTACCTTAGCTGCTGGCTTAGCAGCGGACGGGAAGTTAAAAGAAACTGGGGACTTAACCGTTCAAGTTGATGCGGCAGCTATCCATGGCAATGTATTTGCCGGTAAAGAAGCGCTTATTCAAGCCAATCAAGACTTGGATGTTTCTGAAGCGATTATTCATGTGCAGGAAGTAGAGCTGAATTCGAAAGTGGGTTCTGTCATCACCCAGAAAGCGATAATTCAAGCGAAAAATACGGTAAAACTCAATGCAAAACAGCAATTAAATAACCAAGGCGGTCAGCTGATCGCCAATACATTAAGCTTGAAAGGTTCATCTTTAAATAACCAATCTGGCATTATTCAGCAAACGGGTCAGTCTCAGCTGGATTTAAGCTTTGCTGATTCTATTCACAATCAGGCAGGACAAATCGCAGCCAATGCTGCGCAGCTGAATATAAAGACAGATACGCTGAACAGTGAATCAGGTCAAATTATCCATGCGGGTCAAAATGGATTAACGATTAAAGCCCGGCAGATTGATGCGGCGCAAGGAAAAATTGTCAGCAATGCCCACTTGAATGTTGATGCGAAAAAAATCAACTTGAATCAGGCACAGACACAGGCGCATCAGATTAAGATCACGGCAGATCAACTCTCCCACCAGCAGGGGCAGATGGCGCAAACGGGTCAGCTGTCTGCTGCACAGCTTCACATTCAAAATATCTTGGATAACAGCCAAGGTTCGATTCTTTCCAATCACGGCCTGGAAATCAGCGCCAAACAGCTGGAAAATCAAAAAGGCATTTTACAGTCTGCACAAGATCAATCCATGTCTTTAGATATTGCTGAGTTATTCAGCAATACTGAAGGGAAAGTATTCTCCGGGCTGGATTTAAATATTCAAGCTCAAGTACTCAATAATCAAAATGCTCAACTTCAAGCAGTGAATCAACTCAACTTGAAGGTGATTCAGCAGTTAAATAATCAGCAGGGTCTGATTGCTGCGCAAAAGCAATTAGCAATTCAGGCCAATCAGCTGAATAATACGCAAGGTCAAATTGCAAGCCTTGATGATCAAGCACATCTTGAACTCAGCAGCATAAATAATAGCAGCGGCTTGGTTCAAGCAGTTACAACCCTGAAGATACAAGCTGACAGCATCGACAACCAGCAAGGTAAATTAATTGCTCAGCAGGATGTGAATTTAAACAGCCAAAATGCTGCTTTATTGAATCAATCTGGACAGATCAGTGCAGGACAAAATATTCAGATTCTCAGTCATGGACTAAATAACGATACAGGTCTAATACAGGCTGGAAAGAATTTAAGTATCGATAGTCAAAATCAGAACTTAAGCAATCAGCAGTCTGGTACAGCTGGCGGCCTGATTGCACAAAATGAATTGAGCATTAAAAACGTTCAGCAGTTGAATAACCGGCAAGGCTTTATTGGGGCAAATACATCGGTTGATCTTCAAGCTCAGCAGGTGCAAAACCAAAAAGGTCAGATCGTCAGTTCTCAAAACCTCAGCATTCAAACCTCAGGCATAGCAGGTGAGATCAATAATCAGGAAGGTAAAATAGCCGCGCAAGGCAATACGCAGCTGCATACAGCCAAGCTGAATAACAGCGCAATTTCTGCTGAAGGCAGTCAAATTATTGCTGCAAAAGATTTATAGATCAATGCTGATCAGCTTCTAAATGCCAATACGTTCTCTGCAGCAGCGCAAGGAATAGATGCTGAAAATATACAGATTTATACGCAGCAGCTTGATAATCAGCAAGGCGCTATTCGTGCAAGCGGCCATAGTGCTTTAAAGGCTGAACAGCAGCTGAATAATACAAAAGGCTTGATCAGCGCTTTAAAGCAATTGAATATTCAGTCTGACTCAAAACTGTTGAATATCAATAATCAAAAAGGACAGTTGTTAGCTGGGCAGACATTGGATTTGACAGCACAGCATTTAAGCGGCGATGGTCAGGTGATCAGTCTTGGCGATGCCGCCATTGAGTTAACAAAGACGTATCAGCATGCAAAAGATGCAAAACTGCAAGCAAATGGGCAGCTGCATTTTACAGCCCAGCAAGATTTACTCAATGCAGGCGACATTATTGCAGGTGATGTACTCAATATTCAGGCCAATAATATCAGCAATATATCAGCAGACGCTTCACTGCAGTCCAAGAAAACTTTACTGAATGCGGGAAACAGCCTGAAAAATTCAGGCTTGATCAATGGCGATATCACTGTACTGAAGGCTAAACAGATTAATAATGAAGGTACAGGCCGTATTTATGGCACAGCGCTGGGCTTGCAGGCGGATGTGCTGAATAACCGTCCAGGCGCTGATGGTACAGCACCGGTGATTGCCGCGCGTGACCGTCTGGATATTGGGGTGAAAATCTTAAACAATGAGGCGAATGCAGCTGATTATGACAGTCAGGCATTGATTTTAAGCGCAGGCGATTTTTATCTGGGAGGCGCTTTAGACCAGAATAATCAGGCGATTGGCATTGCGCAGGCGGTGAATAATGCCGGCGCCCGGATTGAGGCGCTTGGAGATCTTTATTTTTCAGCTCAGCATGTGAACAATACCAATGCAAATTTCGATGCGGGTTTAGTTCTTACCTCTGTTGAAAAAGATCAATACAAAGAGATGCGCGGCGGCTGGAAAACCTTTGATGGTCAGTATTTTGACGGGAATAGCAATGAAGACTGGACAGTATACCGTTATGACATTGAACATTATGAGACCCAAGTTAAAACTTCGGCGCCTGGGCTGATACAGGCCGGAGGAAATCTGAAGTTTGAAAATACAGGAAGCCTTGTCAATGATAAAAGTCAGATTCTGGCAGGACAGGCACTGAATATAAATGGTGTCAGCGCAGACCAAAGCGCTGTATTAAAGAATAGCGCTGTTGCTGGAATCAATAAAGAGCTTTATACGGGCACACAGGAGCTGCATTATCTGGATGGCAGAAAGCATAAGCATAAAACTGACTATCATGCGTGGATGCAGGAAAAGCTCAGCAGCCAGCCTTTAGCTGTGAGCATTGCGCGGCCTTACCAAAACATTTCATCATCGGCTGCCGCTATTGATCAGGTTCAAGCAGATGCGCTTTATATTAAAATTGAACAGGCGGCAGGAGCGCAAGGCCTTGCCCAAAAACAGCAAAATCTGGCAGAAGATATTGCGCTGAATGCCAGCAAAACACTGGATGCCAAGCAGGCGGATCCCGTACAGCAAAATGCCGCAGGAATGCAAAAAGATCAGATTGATGTTCATGCAGCGCCAGGAACAGATGCGGAAATCAGAGCTGTTGACAACAGCCAGTTTAAAGTACCGAACAGCGCCCTGTATAAAGTCAATAAAGACAGCAGTGCAAATTATTTAATAGAAACTGATCCGGCCTTCGCTAATTATAAAAACTGGCTGTCTTCGGATTATATGCTGAAGTCGCTTGGCCTTGATCCAAGCCTGCAGCAGAAGCGTTTGGGGGACGGCTATTATGAGCAGTGCCTGGTGCAGGATCAGGTGGCCCAGCTGACCGGACACCGTTTCCTCGAAGGCTACGGTTCGGATGAAGAACAGTACAGGGCATTGATGAATAATGGCTTGTCTTTTGCAAAAGCATATGGCCTGCGTCCGGGCATTGCGCTTACCGCAGCGCAGCTTGCGCAGCTGACCAGCGATATCGTTTGGCTGGAAGAAAAAGAAGTGACCTTGCCGAATGGTAGTAAGCAAAAAGCCTTAGTGCCGCAAGTGTATGTCAAAGCGCGTGTAGGCGATTTAAAAGGCGACGGCTCATTAATTTCTGCAGAAAGCATCAATATCAATTTGCAGGGAGATGTACTGAATTCAGCCGTGATTGCCGGACGCAATGCTGTGGTATTGAATGCAGAAAATGTCGACTTGCTGAACGGACGGATTCAAGCCAATCAAGCATCGGTCAGCACCGCCAAAGATTTAAATATTGTGGGTGGGCAGATTAGTGCAGATCAATCGATTCAGCTGAATGTGGGCGGTGACTTCAATTTAAATACGACCACGTTGAGTTCAGAACATCAGATTGGCCAAAGCTATTTCAGTCAAACCGGCATAGACCGTGTTGCTGGACTGTATGTGAATGGCGCGCTGAGTACGCAAAATACCGATACAGAAAATTTAAGTACCACAATCAGTGTCCGTGTGGGCGGTAATACCCAAATGAAGGCTGCTGAAATTGCCAACAGCAATGGCTCTACTGTTATTCAGACGGCTGGGGATGTGGATGTAGGGACGGTAAGTACAGGCCGTACTACGCATATTCAGTCAGATGCGCAAAACTTCAACCATAGCAGTTACCGAACAGATGCCGGCAGTCAAATTGCAGGACAAGGTGATATTTACCTGACTGGTCAGAATATTCAACTCACAGGTTCGGGCATATCCAGTGTTTCTGGTACGGCGGTACTTTCAGCGCAAGACAATCTGACGATCTCAGAAGGGCGGACAGAACAGAAAGTAGAAGCGCGGAATATTGAAACCGGCGGCAGCGCTTTCAGCAAAAAAACCTCAGATTCGTATTTTAAAACACAGCGTAATGAGGCAGTTGCTAGCAGCATTGAAGGCAATAAAGTCATTTTGAACGGCAATAATGTCAGCATCCGCGGCAGCAATGTGATTTCAGATGATTTAACTCAGATTCAGGCAAAAGAAAATATTTCGATTACGGCTGCTGAAAACCAGTATACAAAGGTATCGGAAAGTACGGTTAAAAAATCAGGTTTTACAGGAAGTTTATCTGATGGCGTAGCGAGTGTTGGTTATGGAAAGTCGAACATAAAACAAGATCACAAATCCCAAGCAACATCACTGACACAAAGCGTAGTGGGTAGCGTAAATGGCAATATCAACATTGTTGCAGGTGAAGACTTAAATGCCGTAGCTTCAATTATAGAAGCAGGCAAAGACATCAACCTGATGGGTAAAAATGTCCATCTTGATGCTGCGGATATTAAGCAGGACACTCAATCAAAATTTGAAAGTAAAACTTCTGGAGTATCCGTTGGTATTACCTACAGTTCTGAGGCTGCGGCACTCGCTTCCGCGAAAAAGAGCCAACAGAGTAACGACTTCTCTGATAGTGCGGTTGGTAAAATCATGTCAAGTGCTGAGACTGCGCGTAAAGCCACGATGGCCGCAACGACGCCGGTTGTATTCACTGCCAGCCATCAGAAAATAAATAATGCCAATCACGCTGCCTCAACTCAATCTGTAGGAACGGAGGTTACAGCAGGCGGTAATTTAAATATTATTGCCACAGAGGGTGATATACGCAGCCAAGGTGCGAAAATTTCAGCAGAAGGCGATGCATTGCTGAATGCCAAGAATAATATTCATTTGCTCGCAAGCTCAAATACAGAAACACAAAATGCTGATACGAAGCGCAGTGGCTTTAGTATAGATAACCGCGATCACCTTGCCCCTATCGGGGTTTATAACGACAAGGGTAAAGGTAGCGGAAGCCTGAGCCAAAGCGTAGGCACAGAACTCTCTGTTGGCGGAAAAACAACCCTTCAGGCAGAGTTTGGAGACATCAATATTGTCGGCAGTAAAGTGGTCTCACAAGATGATCTACGCATGACTGCGGGCAAA
This sequence comes from Acinetobacter sp., assembly GCF_036659555.1. GTDB lineage: Bacteria > Pseudomonadota > Gammaproteobacteria > Pseudomonadales > Moraxellaceae > Acinetobacter. The sequence continues at coordinate 1,387 of NZ_JAVXCI010000120.1, read as the reverse complement.
GATATCAACATTCAATCTGCGCAAAGTGGCCAGAGTCAAAGCGAAAGCCAAAAGAGCAAAGGCTGGGGCAGCGCGCAAATATCGGATACGGAACGATTTGATGGCTACATGGCCAACCAAAATAAAACCAATAGCAAGAATGTTACCCAAGAACGCAGCCAAGTGGGCAGCCTAGATGGTAATGTCACCCTCAATGCTGGAAATAACTATAACCAAAAAGTTGCAGATGTCGTTGCAGGCAAAGATTTAAACATCACCGCAAAATCGATTAATATTTTGGATGATCATAATACAGGCAGTGACAGTCAGTCATCGAAAGACTTAAAAATAGGATTATTCAGCCGCGTGAGTTCACCGCTGATTGATCTAGTCAATGCCGTTGATAAAGCAGGAAAGAGTAAAGCAGATGACCGTACACAAGCATTGCAAGGTGTTGCCGCAGTAGCTCAAGGTTACCAAACTTATAGCGATATCCAAGGCGGTGCATTATTTAAAGCCGAAACTGGTATTGGGTTTAGTACCAGTAAAAACAGTCAAGACAAGAGTTATTCAGCGTCACAATCCAATTTGCTGAATGCAGGTGGCAATATCAATCTGACCAGTACTGAAGGTGATATCCATCTCAAAAACACACAGGTGAAAGCAAAAGAAAACATCGCACTTGATTCAGCCAAAGATATACTTTTAGAGTCAGGGCAAAGCCAGCAAAAAGCGGATGGTAAAAACAGTAATGCAGGTGCAAGTTATGGTGTGGGTGTTTCTGTGGGTGCGCAAACGGGCGCTTATGTGTTTGTAGAAGCCGGTTATGGCCAAGGTAGCAACCATCTTGATGGCACAGTGCATGAGAATACCACACTCAATTCAGACAGCCTGAGCATCAAGAGCAAAGGCGATACCACGCTGAAAGGTGCACAAGCCACAGCCAACCGTATTGATGCAGATGTCGGTGGAAAGCTTAATATCATCAGCCAGCAAGATACCCTTGCACAAGACAGTGAGCAAACTGGGGCAGGGATACGCTTGCAGGCATCATTTGGTACGGCATGGCAAGCATCAGGCAATTACAGCAGCAGCAAGGCCAGCGGTTCATTCAGCAGTGTGAATGAGCAGTCCGGGCTATTTTCCGGTGATGGCGGCTATCACGTAAAAGCGGACAGTGTGGACTTACAAGGCGGTGCAATCGCATCTACTGCCAGCAAAGAAAAGAATGATTTAACCGCCAATAGCCTGACTTTCAGCAATCTTGAAAATCAAAGTGGCTATAAGGTGACGTCGGTTGCTTTATCTGGTGGCACAAAACTGGGGCAAGCAGATGGTGAAAGCTCAGCGCCACAGCCAACCAGCAACAGCAACTGGAAGGATAGTTTAAGCTTCAGTCCAAGCCTGC
>NZ_JAVXCI010000119.1:0-7657 GCF_036659555.1 Acinetobacter sp. | reverse complement strand
AAAAACGTGCCATTGATGTTCTCCTTATGCTTCAGCAGAGTCTTGAGCTTGTTGCGCTTCTTCACGCTGTGCTTTACGCGCGCGTTTTTCTTCAGCACTCTTAGCCAGTAAAGACTCTTCAGTGATAGCGTTTTCACGACGGATGATTAAGCTGCGAATGATTGCATCGTTGTAGCGGAACAATTCTTCAAGCTCATCAAGCGTAGTTTGACCACATTCAATATTCATTAAAATGTAGTGCGCTTTATGAATTTTGTTAATCGGGTAAGCCAGTTGGCGGCGGCCCCAATCTTCTAAACGGTGAATTTGACCTTCAGCATCTTTGATGTGAGAGATATAGCGTTCTACCATACCAACCACTTGATCGCTTTGATCAGGATGTACTAAAAGTACGATTTCGTAATGACGCATTGTCAGCTCCTTACGGATTATACAGCCCCAGACGCAATTGTCTGAAGCAAGGAGTCACAACCGAAGTTGCGCCGCAAAATTTGCGAAGCCTGAATTCTAGAGCGTTTGGCCTTGGAATACAAGGCATGCATTCAAAAAGCCCTAATTATTTTAGGCAATTGCGGAAAGCGGGCTGCTTTAGGCGCTTTGCTGTATGGGGGAATAATGATCCTAAGTTCGCTATAGGCATTATTAACTTACAGTTGTAAATGCAGGAGCTTTTGAGGGCGCGCTGCATAAAAATCGGCTGAATGGCGAGTGAATTTAACCTGATTCATTCAGTTTCAATAATGCCATGGTGACTTTAAAACTGTGCATATTTTTAGAGTATAAAATTTATCTAATTGGTATTGATGAAAAAAATTAAAAAATCTATACTAAAGTCTAAGCCTGTTCGGGCGCTAACTAAGCATTGTTAAAATCACACAATGCTAAAATAATGTGAATTATATTATTTTTTCTAATTATGCTTGAACTATTACACATTATTGCAATATTTGTCATTATGGGCTTTCTGGCCTTTTTTCTCTATTTAGACCGCAAGAATAAAAAAGCAAATCTGAATTATCCGAGTCTGTTAATTACAATGGGGATTGGATTTACTTTCTTTGGCGTTGCCTTAGGCTTAATGGATTTTAATACCGATGATCCGACGGCCAGTTTGGCGACACTGGTGAATGGGATTAAAACAGCATTTTGGGGGTCTTTTACCGGCGTATTGGCTTCCATCATAATTAAATTTCACGCATTGGTGTTTTTGAAGGAAAACACTGCAGATTTAAAGAGCGATGAGCAAATTCAGCAATTCTACAAAGAACATTCCGCCTTGCATGAGCAGAGTTTCTTTTTGGAAAAAATTAACATTAACTTGAATGCAAATAATCAGAAACTTATAGGCGCAATTGAAAAATTTGGAATTGATTTAGATCAGAATAATAAGAGCAATATGCAAGAGCTGCTTAAGTCTATTAACAGCAGCTTGAACGGAATTGAGCAAATTCAGCGCAGCACGCAAGGCCATATTGCCGGTGAAATCGCTGAACTGCGCAGTGAGTTTGTGCTGTTTGCGCAAAAGCAGGCAGAGCAGAATACTGAAATATTTATTCAAGCATTGGAAACCGCAATACAGCGCTTTAATGACAATTTAACCAGCAGCTTAGGTGAGAATTTTAAACAGTTAAATCAGTCCGTTCACCGCTTGGTGGATTGGCAAGATCAGTATTCCTCGCATGTTGAACAGCAAACAGAGAAATATTCAGATATGGCTCACCAAGTTGAGCAGATTAAAAATGATTTTTCAGCTATTTTGCGCAATACCGATATGCTGGGTTTGGTCATTCAGCAGATTGAAAGCGCCATACAGTCTATAGATCATAAAAATAATGAATTTAACCAAAGAATTGAAAGTTTTTATGGGGCATTGGATTGTAAAATTGTCGACATGGAAAATGCGCGCCAATTGCTGGATCAGGGCTTTCAAAAAGCTGAGTCGCAAATGGCGAATACAAAGCAGCTGACACAAAAAATCTTTAGTGAAATCAATGAATATTTAGAATCCAGCCATTCACGCGCTTTGGATACTCAGAAGCACTCCGCTCAGCAGGCGCAGCAAATGCATGAGCAGATGAAGCAGGCTTTTGAGCAAACGCAAAGACAGCTGAATGACGGCCTAAGCACAATAGAAAATAAGCTGCAGCAGACACTGAATCAGTCTTTAATCACTTTGGCGCAGCAGCTGGGCTCACTCTCTACAAAGTTTGCTCAGGACTATGAGCCAATTACGGTAAATTTAAAACGCGTTATTGACTCCATTGATCAAGGCGTTAAATAAATATGCCGCCGTTTATCAAAAAAGAAACAGTGGGCGCAGACCACTGGATTAGCCTCAGCGATATTATGACGGCTTTGATGATGGTTTTTCTGTTAATCAGCATTATTTACATGATTCGCGTGAAAGAGTCGGTTGATATTCCGCGGATTTTTAAGGCAGATGAACAGCAGCTCTATTCTCAGCTTGAAGAAAGGCTGAAAGTGAAGCTTAGGAGGTGGGGAGCAACTTTAAGCCCGGATTTAACGGTGCGGTTCAGTAATGAGGATATTTTATTTAAAGCCGGTTCCGCCGATTTAACTGCGGACTTTAAACAGGCGCTGGATGAGTATTTTCCCGACTATTTGCGCGCCATTATGCAGGAAAAATTCATTAGCAATATAAAAGAAATAAGAATTGAAGGGCATACATCCAGCTTTTGGGCGAAAGGGGTAAATGAGGAAACCGCGTATATTAACAATATGCAGCTTTCACAGCTGCGTGCGCAAAATACGCTGATTTATTTATTGCAAAGCCCTCAATTAACGGCAATTGAAAAAGCATGGCTGAAAAAGAAATTTAGAGCGATTGGCTATTCTTCCGCATTAACGCTGGGAAAAGATGGCAAGCCGGCTGATGAATCAAACGTGGAAAACTATGGTGTTTCCCAGCGTGTCGAATTCAGGGTTGTAACCACGGCAGAAGATAAAATTCGCGCTGTAGCCTATGGTGGGAATCATGGAGCTGATTGATTTTCTGGCAAGTGATTTTTTAAATGGCTTAAGGCAGCAGATGAAAGCCCCGCTGCTGGATTATTCAGAGCTGCCATTCAGAAACGGCATCAGCTATGCCGAATTATTTGATATTTATGACGGTGTGGAAGTTGGTATTGATGAAATTGACATCAGTGCTGGCGGCTTGCTGTATTATAAAGGGGTGCCTGTAAGCCTGAATATTCAGGATGTGTTTCAGCGCAAAGGCTATGATGAGCATTTGCCGAAATTGCATATTTGCGATTGCCAAAAAATCAAGGACATGAAAAATTCTGGCCGGCTGCAGCGCTATATCAGTTCAGGCAAGCATCACAGAATGCGGGAACTCCGGTTTATCGGCAATCATCAGCATAGTGTAAAAACAGAGAAATCTAATTTAGATGTCTGCAAATACTGCTTGGCGCAAATCAAGTGGCAAGGCTATCATACTGGATTGCCTTCCGCAGAAAAAGACCATAGGGCGAAGCACTTTAATCTAGCGGAGTTCTATCAGCAGCATGAGCCGCAGTTTTATCGGGAAATGATTGATGTTTTATACAGTGATCAGGACGAAGTCCCTTTAAATGCATATCAGCACAATTGGGCATATATTTCTTATGAATTCCGCAAGTCAAAGCGCTGGCGCTGCGAATCATGTAGAAAAGATTGCAGCGGCAATCATGCTGAGCTGCATACCCACCATATTAATGGCAATAAAGCGGATAACCATAGAAATAATTTAAGCGCGCTGTGCTATGACTGCCATGCCAGCCAGCCCATGCATGAGCATATGAGAAAGTGAGCGTTATTTTCTCAAAAGAAAAACCACATAGCCTTTAAAATTCGGATCTGCAGAAAAATTAAGCTCGGGGTTCCATTCCCCGCGCTGCACAATCCCGATTTTATAAGGAAGCTGCAGTTTGGATACCTTATTTAAATAGCTTTGGTGGTTCGGAATGGTGGTTGAACCTTGATAGCTCTGAATCACCAGTTCATCAATATTTTCCCGCAGCAGATGCAGCGTACGCTGATCCTGAATATTGGCCCAGTCCAGCAGGCCGGTAATGCTGAGTCTATATTTTTGGGGCAAGGCTGCGCGCAGTTTTGCTAAAAACAGCGCATAGCTTTTAAGGTCTTTGGTCGGGCTGTCAAAATCTATCTGAATGCCTTGAATCCTGTTGCCGGCCTGTTCCCATTGCTGAATCCGCTGCGCAATACGCTGCATTTCTTCAGGCCGCCAGTTCAGCAGGTGATTGCGGTACACCAGCCAAACTTGCTGATGCGGCACTTGCAGCACAGCGACGCCCTGCGGGATCAGCGCTGACTGATGCGCGCTTTTGTTCAGGCGGACTTCGCCCTGCAGAATATAAATTTCCTTGGCTTTGCTGAGATAGGGCGCAGAGGAAATATTGCCCCAAATCCAGAAGCTGTCATATTGGCTGGCGTCCACCGTGGAGGATGAAGCGGACTGATTCGGCGTGCAGGCCCAAAGGCATAGGCTTAGGGCGATAAAGCTGCAGATTGCATAAAACCGCTTCAGCATCACCGTATCACCAGTAATATTTCAGGGATTTGGCCCAGGAAGTAGTGGGATAATCGCGCTTGATTTGATCATACCATTGCTTGCGGGTGGATGTGGCGACCTCATTGTCCTGACAGTCATTCATGCCGCTTGGCGAGTAGCACATAATGGAGCGGTACAGGGCATAGGCCTTCATTTCAGGATCAGATGAAGCCTTGATGATGTCTTTGTAGACTTGGCCTCGGGTGAATACAGGGCCTTGGAAGCTGCTTCGGTCTTTTTCTGTGTAGGTCAGACTGTTTACGCTGTAGCCTTGTTCTGAGCGGATATATTCTCCAAGGCAGAGGCGCAGCCTTAAGTCCTTGGGGGTTTGTTCAAGCTTTTGCGTCAGGCTGTACAGGTCAGGACATTGAATTGCGCTGCTGACTTTTGCGCCTTTCCAGGCAAAATTGCCCAGCGGCGGCTGGTTTTTGTAGTGTTCAAAAGTTTCGCTGTTATAGACATATTGCGCGGCATTCTTCGGCAGGAGCGCATAAGCTTGATTAAACAGGCCGAAGTTTTGATGAATCAAAGATTTTTGCAAAATATTAAACAGCGCCAGATTCTTTTGATCGCTGCTGGCGTCGGCGCTTTGCGCAAACTGCATTAAGCTTTTCTCATTGGCCGCTTCCTCTATAAAGCTTTTTTGCAGCGACTTCTGCTTAATTTTGGCATTGGCGCCCATAAACATGGCGGCGTTCTGCTGCTTGGCATAATGCGGATACAGCATCAGTTCAAACAGTCCGCGCTGTTCAGGCGTTTTGGCTTTGGCGAGCAGGGCTTCCCAATTTTTCTCTTGTGATTGGCCCAGTTTTTCCTGAATGCGCCCTTTGAGCAGAATCTGGCTGAGCTGCAGATAGCTGCTGGCGGCCGCCGGCGCATCGCTTGGCAGGTATTTCAAAGCGTCCTGCGCTTTGTTCTGCACAAAGAACAGATGGTTGGCCTGCAGGTACTGGAACAGTTCCGGCTGATCTTTAAAGGCAGTTTTTTGCGCATTCAGTTCGGCCCAGCTGATGACTTTATCTTCTGCCATTTCAGGCTTGCGCATCTGCATCAGGTCATAAATGGCCAGAAAGAACGGATCATTTAAATTCTGCGCTTTAAATCTTGAGCTTTGAAAAACATGGCGGTCAATTTCATAAGCCAGATTGCTGATCTCTAAATTATAAAGCTTCGACTTCGGGTGATTGATCTGCCAGACAAATTCATTCACCAGCAGGTCATGCCGGCCATTCAGCCAGTAGCCGCGGCGCAGCAGGCCGCGCGCGCTGGCGGCATACTGGCCATTCGGGTACAGCTTGAAATAATCAGTGATGCTGTTGAAAAAATCTTTCAGCAGGAGCTGATTCAGCTGGTCATGCTGCAGATCGCCATATTCACCGACACCGCTTTGGTAAGCGGCATTTAAATTGCTGCGGATCAGCATGTACTGCGAGGTTTCTTTCAGCCAAGGCTGCTCTACTGCAGTCAATACTGAATAAATCTTAGAAGCTGTGGAAAAGTTAGCATTGTAGAAGGCAATGCTGGCATTCAAATAGGACGCGTACTGGCGCGCAGCTGCAGACCAGCTTGGATTGACGCTGATCAGCGGCATTTTACTGGCGCAGGATGAAATTTTATTGCGTTCGCTGGCCAGCAGCAGTTTTTCTGAGCTGGACAGATTTTTGTCCGCCTGAATCTGCTGCAGGAAATCCTGCGCGCCTTGGTTCAGGCTGCTGCAGTGCTCCTGATAAGGGTCCGTTTCAGCTTTGGAAGGCTGGCGCGCCGAAGCGGCTTTATTCTTGCTGGATGCTGTGATGGTTTTGGTTTCAAAGGGCACAATGCTGTAATCGGTCTCCCACAGCGTATTTTGTGCAGCGGGAATGGAAACCGAAGCCAAGCCCAGATCGCTGAGCAATAGCAGCATATTGGTCTGATTGTCATTCGCTGGGGTCAGCGCCGGCAGATTGTCGCATGCGGTATAGGCATTGCCTTGCAGCTCTGTCGATGGCGTGCAGTAAACATCTGCGCCGGCAAAACTGTGCGCGCTGTAAAAAATGCTGAGAGGCAAGAGGGAAAGGCAGGCGGTTTTCTGAAGCTGTGGAAAATTATAGTTCATAAGTAAAAATGAATTTATTGTTGTAGATGCAATGGTAGCAAGCCGGAGCAGGGGCATGAAATGTTTTTACCGCCCAAAATAAAAAAAGATAGAGATCACTCTATCTTTTTAAAACAGCGGCAAATGCGGTGCAGGTGAGACGTAGCTGAAGCTGAAGCTGAAGCTTAATGCGGTAATTAAAATCACCGAATATAAGAAATAGCGTTTTGCCCACAGCTGGTCATTTTCGGCTTTGAACCCAATGATCGATAAATACACCCAGTATGCGCATAAGGCATTAAAAGTGATTAAAAAGAACATGTTGGTATAGCCGAAGCAATACAAGCCATTCAGCACTGCAGCAAACAGCAAGACGTAAATCAGGCTTTCAACTTTCGTGCGGAAAATTGAGCGTGCTACAGGCAGGATAGGAATGCCTGCATTTTTATAGTCATCAAAACGGTATACGGCAATTCCCCATGAATGCGGCATTTGCCAAAGCGCATACGCTAAAAACAGCAGCAGGGCGGCAACGTCAAATTCATTTGAAACAGCGGTATAGCCAATTACTGGAGGGCTTGCGCCGGAAATGCTGCCAATCACGGTTTGGTGAATGGACGTGCGTTTGCTCCACAGACTGTACAAAATTACATAAACCACAAAACCAAGTACAGCAAAGCCAAAGGCATAGGCATTGGTAAAGAACCACAGCAGGGCAAAGCCTGAAATTCCAAGCGCAGCTGAAAATGCCAGCGCAACGGAAGGGCTGATGGTTTTTTTAACCAGCGCGCGGTTCATCGTCCGTTCCATCTTCTGATCAATGTCTTGATCGATGACGTTGTTGACGACGCAGCCGGAGGCGACAACCAATGTTGTACCCAGCAGGGTGATGAGAAGGAGGAGGAAATCTACAGAGCCCTGGGCGGCTAAAAAGAAGCCGCCCAGAGTGGTAACGAAGTTACCGAAGAGAATTCCTGGCTTAGTCAGGAATAAATACTTTTTCAGCATGA
>NZ_JAVXCI010000118.1:0-7796 GCF_036659555.1 Acinetobacter sp. | reverse complement strand
TATGGTTGAAGAGAATGATTTTGCTCATTTTGAGCCATTCTATTTTTCTACCAGCAACGCGGGCGGTGAAGCGCCTGCGTTTGGCGGCAAGACCGCCCCAGCACTTATGGATGCATCAGACATCAGCAGTCTGAAGCAGATGGATGTCATTATTACCTGCCAAGGCGGCGACTACACCTCTGCAGTGTTCCCGCAGCTGAAGGCCGAAGGCTGGAACGGCTACTGGATTGACGCAGCTTCAACGCTGCGCATGGATGATGAAGCCATCATCGTGCTTGATCCGGTCAACATGCATGTCATTAAAGACGGCTTAGTCAAAGGCACCAAAACTTTTGTCGGCGGCAACTGCACGGTTTCCCTGATGCTGATGGGCTTAGGCGGCTTATTCCAGAACAATTTGGTGGAATGGGCAACCTCAATGACTTATCAGGCGGCTTCCGGCGCGGGCGCGCAGAACATGCGCGAACTGATCAGCGGCATGGGCTACCTGTACAACAATACCAAAGAACTGCTGGATGACCCTAAATCTGCAATTTTAGACATCGACTCCAGAATCGCTGAATTGCAGCGCGGCGAAGGCTTCCCTGCTGCCAACTTTGGCGTGCCTTTAGCCGGCTCACTGATTCCGTACATTGACAAGCAGCTGGAAAGCGGCCAGTCAAAAGAGGAATGGAAAGGCCAGGTTGAAACCAACAAGATTCTGGGCAACCAGCAGATTGTTCCGATTGACGGCCACTGCGTGCGCATCGGCGCAATGCGCTGCCATTCTCAGGCGCTGACGCTGAAACTAAAAAAAGATGTGCCGCTGCACGAAATTGAAGACATGATCCGCGCTTCAAATCCGTGGGCAAAAGTGGTGCCGAATACCCGCGAAGCATCAATGACTGACCTGACGCCGGTCGCGGTCACCGGCACACTGTCTGTGCCGGTCGGGCGCCTGCGCAAACTGAACATGGGCAAGGAATATCTGGGCGCATTCACTGTCGGCGACCAGCTGCTGTGGGGCGCGGCCGAGCCTCTGCGCCGCATGCTGCGCATCCTCATTGACTATAAAAATGCCTAAAGCCATATAAATGGCCTCAAGTTTAAAAAAGCCGGTCTTCATTGATCGGCTTTTTTATGTAGTATTCCTGTTTATATTTTACTATTCTTAAGCATGACGTTAATCTATCATTTCCGCTATGCGGCATCGCCTGAGCTATAAAGATTAAGATGAATGTATATAAAAAATTAAAGATCGCCATTTTAGCCATTCTGGCTTCGCAGAACATTCATGCGATTACGCTTGACCCGATTCAAATTCAGTCAGCGCCCGGAGAACTGCTGTATGCGGAAATCAATTTCCGCAATTCAGACCCGAATTCAGCCCTGCAGGCAGGCCTCGCCTCTGCAGAAGACTTAATGGCTATCGGAACCGGCCACCAGCCCCCCGGCCATTTGAATTTCTTTACCCGCAGAGATGGCTCCGGCAATGGGGTGATTACCATTACGTCATCCCGCCCAGTCACCGATGCCGAACTCAACATTATTGTCAAAATTACCGAAGGCAGCGCTGCCCGCCTGCAGCAGGTGAAAATACCGCTGAAGCGCAGCCCTGCAGCCGGCATAGTCAATACCGCGCGCAATGAACGCCCGCTGGCGCCCGTGCGGATTGTCAATGAAAAAGACATTGCGCTGAACCTGCCGGTCAGCACGCTGTTCACCGCAGTCCAGCCTGCCGGCGCAGCCAAATCAGGCAACCTGCCGCTGCCGCTCAGCCAGGCGGCACCGCCGGGCTTGATCAAAAGCAGCCCCGCTGCGCCGGCCCTTACAGACTTAAAGCGGCAGCCGCTCGCGGTCTCCGTTCCAGCGCAGCCTCCGGCAAAAGCGCCAGCTGCCGTTCAAGCAAAAGCCGCTGCGCCTCAGCCTGAAACGGTTAAGGCCCAGCCTGTTCCGCCGCGCGCCAAAGCAGCGCCGGCGCCGCATGCTGCGCCAAACGGCATTTCCAGCGATCCGCTGGCCAAAAAATTTGCAGCGGAAATGGCGGCTCAAAAAGCGCAAGCGCCTGCCCCTAAAGCGCAGCCGGCAGCGGTCAAACCGCCGGCGCAAAGTCAAGCGCCAAGCAGCCAAACGGCCGCAGCGCAGCAGTATATGGTGCAGTCCAATGAAACGCTTTGGGGCATTGCTTCACGCATGGCGGCCCAGCAAAATCGCCCGGTCAGTGAAGTCATGAAACAGATCAAGGCCAGCAATCAGCACGCCTTCATTCAAGGCGACGCCAACCGCCTGCGCAGCGGCGTTTCGCTGAATTTAGGCCCCGCAGCGGCGCCTAAAGAGCCTGTGCGCGTGCCGGCTGCAGAACTGGCGAAAGTGCCGTCTGCGCAGTCAGGGAAAACCAAATACCGCCTGAATCAGGCGGAAATGAGCCTGGTGGCGGAGAAAGCGCAAGATTCAGCCCGCACTTCTGCAAATGAGGCCACAGAAAAAAATCAAACTTCGAACGGGTTATCATTAAAAGTTATGACATCTCGCGAAAAAACCGTTAAATTACAGAGAAACGTAACCCAATTAGAGTTGGCGCTAAATCAAAAGGATCATAGAATTCAATTACTAAATGCCCGGCTTGCACAGCTGCAGCAGCAGCTGAAAGCGCGGCAGGCAGAGAAAAAGCCAATCAACTGACACGTTACACATGACGATTTAAAAAGGATGAGCGGATCCTAGCAACGCTCTATCCTCAAGGGGTAATAACATGCTGATTTATGTGATTCCATTTGTGATACTGCTGATTGTTCTGGTGGTGCTGAAAAAGCGCCAGGACGCGCAGGGATCAGATAAAACAACCGCTGCAACACCGAAAGCCAAGGCAAAAAAAGCGGGCTCATCGGCTAGAGTTGCCCCGAATAAAACCCAGCCTGTTCAAGATGCAACAGCTGAGAAAAAACAGACCACGCCTTTATCTGATGATGTGCGCAGCAAAATTGAGTCATTGACGCAAGAGCGCAATTTCTTTTCAGCGGAAGCGCAAATCAATCAGGCGCTGAAAAAAGACAATACGCAGCATGAGCTTTATCTTTACCTTTTAGAGATTCATATTCTGCAGAAAGATGAATTCGCCATCAGCCAGCTGCTGAACCATTTGCGCTCACTGGAACTGGACAGCATTCTGGAACAGGCCGAAGCGAAAAAGGCCAGCTTTGACAAATCGCAGAATGCCGCGGATGAAGCAATCGCCTTTACCCGCACATCTTTCAGCCCTGAACCGGTTCAGGAAGCCCCTAAAGCGCAGAATAATGCCGATTTTGATGCATTGATGACAGGCGCTCCTGCTGCTGAAACCAAAGCCAGCCTGGCCTTTGATCAGCTGCATCTGGACCCGGCGCCGCAGGCTGCTCAGCCGGCTGCCAAGGCAGCGGAAGAAATCAAGCCGCTGGACTTCAATTTGTCTTTTGAAGCTGCGCCAAAGCCTGAAGCGCCTGCGCCAGAAGCCGTTCAGCCGCTGGATTTCGGCTCATTTTCTCTAGAAAAGGCCCAGCCTGAAATTAAGGCGGAAACGCCTGTCCTGGCACCAGCAGCAGAGATCAAGCCTTTAGATTTCTCGCTGGATTTAGCGCCTGAAGCGAAAGCCGAAGCGGCGGCGCCGGCAGAAATCAAGCCTTTGGATTTCTCGCTGAATTTAGCGCCGGAAGCAAAAGCTGAAGCGCCTGCACCAGCGGCAGAAATCAAGCCTTTAGACTTCTCGCTGAATTTAGCGCCGGAAGCAAAGGCTGAAGCGCCTGCACCAGCGGCAGAGATCAAGCCTTTAGACTTCTCGCTGGATTTAGCGCCGGAAGCGAAAGCCGAAGCGGCAGCGCCGGCTCAGGAAGAAATTAAGCCGCTGGATTTTTCTTTCGCAGTCGATGCGCCTGAACCGGCGGAAGCGCCGCAGGCCGCTGCGCCGCTGAACTTTGAGCTGGCTTCTTTAGAAGCTCCAGCAGCGGAGCCAGCTGCTGAAGCGCCGGCTGCTCCTGCTGGCGTCAGCTTTGACCTCGGCAGCGCCGGCACGCCTGCCATTCCGGCTGCGGACAAGAGCGACCCGCTGCTTCAGTCTTTCCCGGAACTGGCTGAAGTCAATGAAGCTGCTTTGAATTTGGAACTTGCGCAGCAGTACATTGAATTGGGCTCATTTGACGCTGCCCGTGACTTGCTGGCGGAGAAAGAAGCTGAATACTCACCGGAACAGCGCCAGCAGGCAGATCTGCTGCTGAATCAAATCGCTTCTTAAGCAAATTCGATTTAAACTGAAGCAGTCATCCTTGACTGCTTTTTTTATGATGAAAAGAATAGCCTTGATTTATATGGGCGGCACCTTTGGCTGCATCGGCGAGCCTCTAAGCCCTATGCCCGCTGAACAGTTCCTCCCCAAGCTGAAGCACCTGCTGCCTGTGCATTTTGAAATTGAATGCTTTACCGCGCCGGCCATCCGCGACAGCAGCGCCTGCACCGCCAGCGACTGGCTGCTGCTGCTGCAACAGATTCAGCAGCTTCAGCTGCAGCAGTACCGGCATTTTGTCATTATTCACGGCACGGACACGCTCAGCTATGCCGGCGCTGTGCTCGCCCGCTTTATGGCGCAGACTGCGCATGTTGTGCTGACCGGCAGCCAGTATCCGCTGCTGAATGTGCAGGGCGCGGACAGCCGTGAATTTACCGATGCCATTGATAATCTGAATTTTGCATTGGAATCGGCAGCCTCTGCGCCGGCCGGCGTCTATCTGGCTTTTCACCAGAAGCTGATTCACGCCTCATCAGCGCTTAAAATGCATACCACGGCGCTGGATGCTTTTGCCGGAACCCCTGCAGCCGAGCCGCTGGCGCATGATCCGCATCCGCTGATTGTGCATGAACAGCACATCGAAAAGGCGTGCGGCTTCAACTGCATCAGCCTGATGCTGCAGCCGGCCGCGCCCGCCCTGCTGCTGGCGAACCTGCAGGCGATTGCAGAACAGCCGCCGCACGCCCTCATTATTCAAGGCTTCGGCACAGGCAATCTGGCGGTCAATGCAGCCGTTATTGAACTGCTGCAGGCGCTGCAGCAGCGCGGATGCGCCGTCATCATCACCACGCAAGTGCCTTTCGGCGGCGTTGACCAGCGCTATGCCGTCAGCCAATGGATTCAGGATGCGAAAATTCTGGTCAGCCATTGCCACAGCCATGCAGATCTTTATGCAAAAGCCCTGAAAATGCATTTACAATACGACGCTGCGGGCCAATGGCAGATGCATTGGCAAGACTGAAATCCAAACTGAGGTGAATATGCAGCGTTTTGCAATCGGTATAGAGTTCTGTGGCGTCAGCTACAAAGGCTGGCAGACGCAGCAGCCTGGCGTGCCAAGCGTGCAGGAAACCCTAGAAAAAGTCCTGAGCAAAATTGCCAATGAGCCGGTTATTGTGCATGGCGCCGGCCGCACCGATGCCGGCGTGCATGCCACCAATATGGTCGCGCATTTTGACACCAGCGCCATCCGCCCAATCCGCGGCTGGCTGATGGGCGCCAACAGCACCCTGCCGAAGGATATATCCGTCCAGTGGATTAAGGAAATGGATGCAGGCTTTCATGCCCGCTTTAAGGCGCAGGCCCGGCGCTACCGCTATGTGGTTTACAATAATCCGCAGCGCCCGGCCCTGCTGCACAAGCAGGTTACGCACGCCTACTATCCGCTGGATGCGGACAAGATGATTGAAGCGGCCAAGAAATTTGAAGGCACGCATAATTTTGAAAGCTTCCGCGCAGCCGCCTGCCAGTCTAATCAGCCCATCCGCCACGTCAGCCACTGCCGCCTGATCCGCCACGGCTGCTACCTAGTGCTGGATATTCAGGCGGACGGCTTCCTGCACCATATGGTGCGCAATATCATGGGCTGCCTGCTGGAAATCGGCCAAGGCATGCATGAAATTGACCATATTGACGAAATTTTCGCGGCCGAAGACCGCAAAGCGGCCGGCGTCACCGCCCCGCCGGATGGCCTGTATTTCATTCAGGCGCATTATCCAGAGCATTTTGATTTGCCGAAAGTCCCGCTGGGGCCGCACTGGCTGAACATGCCGGAGTGATTTTTGATTTTAACGGCTAAGCCCAGGCAAAACGCGCTGACGTTGGAGTGAAGTGAATCGAAGCTTCACTCCATTCTTTTCCCTTTAAGATGGTTTCAATACACTGAATCGGATAAAGGCAGTCAGCAGGTTCAAATTGCTCATCTTCTGATTCTGCTTCAAGTTTGACCAAATAGCTTATCTGAACAGTTCTCCGGCCTTGTTCATCCGCTGCCAGCCCGTGTGAACAGAGCATTTTCGCTTCAAAAAAATCATCTGCCAGTCCCTCCAGCATGCAGCCGACTGCCCAGGTTATAAGCTGATCGTCCGAATATTCTTCCTGCTGGGGTTCATGCTCCTGCTGCCCCAAAAGCCGCTTTAATGTATTGAAAAATGTTTTCATGCCGTTCCAATTATCCTATTTTTCCATTCACTATTGATCTCAGCGGCATTTATATGGGGCAATACTTCACCTTTGCTTGCGCTTTCTGTACTCCACCGGCGTTTCATTGGTCCAGCGCTTAAAGGCGCGGTAAAAGGTGCTGGGCTCTGAAAAGCCAGTCAGATATACAATCCGCTCGACGCTTTCAGCGGTATTGGCCAGCAGCTTTTTCGCCAGGCGGCAGCGGTAGTCAGACAGGATCTGCTGAAAGCTGGTATTGGCCTCAGACAGCTGGGTGCGCAGGCGGCGCGGGGTAATATTCAGCTGCGCCGCCACCGTTTCCAAGGTGGTTTCACCGCTTTCCAGCGTAGAGCCGATGGCGCGGCGCACCTCTCCGACTAAATCATAGCGCGCCAGCTCCTGCAGCTTTTCAAGCGCCAGCTGCTCATGCAGCTGCAGCAGCTCAGGCTCCGCCTGCCACAGCGGATGATCCAAAATGGCCGGATCAAAATACAGGCGGGTTTCCCTCTGGCCTAAGCTGACCGGGCATTCATAGACCCGGAAATATTCATCATCCGGCGCGCCCTGGCTAAAGTTGAAATCGATGTAAATCGGCTGAAAGCGCCCTTCGGTAATGAATTTAAAGAAGCGCAGCACGCCGGACATCGCGCACTCGGAAAAATGCCGGTTGACCAGATTTTCCGCCCACGGCTGCACGCCGTTGGTCAGATAGCAGCGGCCATCTTCCAGGATCAGCTTGGCATGAAAGGCATCGCTGATCAGGCGCTGATAGGCCAATGCCCGCTTCAGCCCTTCACCGAAGTTTTCGGATGAAACAAACAGGTGCTCAATCACCTGCCCGCGGTATAAAGGCAAATGCTCGCCTAAATGCAGGCCGATGTCTGAGTTCTTGCTGACTTCTTCAGCCGCCACCCAAAAGGCATACTGCGCATTCAATGGCGTACGCTCATTGGTTTCGACTTGCCCCAAGGCCACGCCAGCTTTCGTTAAAATTTCTTCCGTTGGCAAACCGGCGCGACGAATCGCCTGATAGCCCAACCGCAATACTACGGATGCATCGGTTAGCTGACCCACTTCAGAACCTTCCTTGTATGTACTTAATTATACCCAAAAAGATTAAAATTAGATTAACTGTGATTGGCCGAACTGACAACAGGCCGCGCCGCTTTTTTACAGAAAAAATTAACCTGCGTGTTCGCTTATTTTACTGGCAGATGGTTATTCTGACGGCCATTCCATCTTGTTTTTAGCAAAAAAATTGACTATAATTTGCGCCTTTCCAATTTAATCATTCAGGTAGGCTATGGCCAATAAAGAGGAACTCATCGAGTTCGAAGGCGTT
>NZ_JAVXCI010000117.1:0-7836 GCF_036659555.1 Acinetobacter sp. | reverse complement strand
GAGCCTTCATGTAATCCTCGGCTGTTTTAGCAAATGTAAATGTTGAGAAAAGTTGTACTAACTCTTCACTTTAAATTTTTTAGGTGCCCTATCTTGCAATGCTCACGGCATTTCGGTCAAGCCACAATTGCCGAAAGACCGGTAAAAATGCGTAAATTTCCTTGAACTTAACGTTCACACTTTTTCGGCCCAGCCGCTTCAGCTGTTTTCAGGAATAATTTAGTTAATTTTTAACCATTGATTTTTATTATTTTTTTTACTTGATTAAGTTCATCAGCAGATTTGATTTAATGCCTCCATCCGGCTTTCCATGCATCCTGCGCATGCAGGAATGCGCCGCCGGCATGGCATGCGCATCATGTCATTTAAGACAGATATCCTTCTATTTTCCGCGCGTTTTATTCCATCGCGCCGGCAATCCGCAGCTCAGCCCGCCGGATGCAGATTGCGCCGCCGCGGATCCGAGCGCAATAAATGAAAAGCCCGCAATGCTTTGCAGGCTTCCGTTCAGCGCAAATGCCCGCTCAGTTGGCCATCAGCCATGCCGCCGCCACAGCCAGCAGCCCGCCGGATGCGCCGTCAATCCACTTCTGCTTGCGCGCATCAATCTGGGTTTTCTGGCTGATTTTGGCAAATACCAGGCTGAGGCCGCAGTACACCGCAAAAATCAGGCCGATAAACACGCAAGACAGCAGCAGGCCCTGAGCCACGGTATTTCCGGACTTGTCAATAAACTGCGGCAGGATCGCAAAGTAAATCAGCATGCCTTTGGGGTTCAGCAGCGCGGTAAAAAAGCCTTTCTTAACTGGATTGGCGCTGCCTGCATTTTCAATCGACAGCTTTTTAGTGCTGAACACTGACTTTAATAAGTGCGCCGCCAGATACAGCAGATAGGCTATGCCCAGCCAGCGGATGGCTTCAAACAGCATTGGAAAAGACACAATAATGGCGGCAATGCCCAGCGCGACCAGTATGGAATGCACCATGTAGCCTAAACATATGCCCAGTGTCGCCATGATGCCTGCTTTTGCATTCCTGCCCATGACCTGTGACAGAATAAACAGCATGTCCGGCCCGGGGGTAAAGACCAGCGGGGCAACCGTTAACGCAAAAAGCAGCAGTACAGACATTTTCCTTTCCTTTTCAATGCTTCTGAAGGAGAAAAACAGTATCTGCGAATTGCGCTGAAATAGGATTTCATTTATTCTAAAAGTACCGCCATTTTTAGAATTAAATTCTAATTTATGAAAATATCTTCTAAGTATATTCTGGTAAAGCTTGACCGCATTGATAAAAATATCATCCGCGCCCTGCAGAACAGCGGCCGCATGCAGAACAATGATCTGGCCCGGGAAATTGGCCTGTCCCCATCTTCCTGCCTGCGCCGCGTCAAGCTGCTGGAAGAAGCCGGCGTGATTCAAAGCTATACTGCGGTGGTTGACCCGCAGAAAATCGGCTTTCAGCTGCTGCTGTTTTCGCGCATCTGGCTGGTCGGTCAGGATGCCGAAACCATTGACAGCTTTATTGAAGCCATGAAAGGGCTGCCGCAGGTGATGGAGTGCTACATTATTTTGGGCGAATGCGATGCCATGCTGAAGGTGGTGGTGCCGGATCTGGAAAGCTACCGCAAATTCCAGTCCGCGCATTTAACCAAAAAGAACGGCATCACCAGCGTTAAAACCGATGTGCCAAGCCAAATTATCAAGCAAAGCTATCAGCTGCCGCTGGAAGACCTGTAAAACCGGCCTTAAGGAAAATGGAACCGGCATGCCTTGCTGCATTGAAACACCCAGATTGAAGCTCCGCCCTTGGCGCACTGAAGATTTTGAGCCGTTTGCGCGGCTGAATGCCAGCGCGGAAGTCATGCGCTATTTTCCCCGCACTTTAACTCAGGCGGAAAGCCATGCATTAATGCAGAAGTTTCAAAGCTTGATTGAACTGAATGGCTGGGGGTTCTGGGCGATAGAATTAAAGCAGGCGCAGCGGTTTATCGGCTTTTGCGGCCTGCATTTTCAGCCGGATATGTTTGAGTTTTCGCCCTGCACGGAAATCGGCTGGCGGCTGGATGCAAAATACTGGCATCAGGGCTATGCCACGGAAGCCGCAGAAGCCTGCCTGCATTTTGCATTTGAACATCTGAAATTAAATGAGGTTGCAGCCTTTACCGCACAGCAGAACCAACCGTCAGAAAGGCTGATGCAGCGTTTAGGCATGCAGCATCAGGGCTATTTTGACCATCCTAAACTGGATCGGGACAGCCCTTTGCTTGCGCATGCGCTTTACCGCATTACGCCGGCTGATTTTCTAAAAAATCGCGGTGAATGTGGCTTAAATCAATCAATTCGTATTGAGCAAGCTCAAAATCCTGCCATACCTGAATAAAATCCTGCTTTAAGTCAACGGACGCAGACGGCGTTTGCGTTTGCTGCCACTGCAGGTCAGAAATCCACAGATAGGCCTGCTGCGTGTCTGGGTTCAGCGCCTGCACTTTGCCATTCGCATTCACGCCTTGCACATAGGCATTTTCAGGCAGGGACGGCTCAATTTTCGGCAGGCTGATTTCAACAAAGTGCTTTACCTGCCGAAGGCCATAGCCTGCAAAAATCTCTTTCTGCTTCGGGCTGAGCTGATCATATTTAACTTGAATATCCGAAATCATTTATTTTTGCCTAAGTTTTCAATCAAATTCTTTACACATTCAGCGGAACAAAAAATAACTTCATCCTTGTATATTATCCATGCGGCCGACTTTGCATTTATATCTCTATATTTATACGTGAAAAAGTGACTTATTTTTATTCTACATTAGTACAAAGCGCCGCTTTCAGCTGCGGCTCAGCCTCCATGAAGCGCGCAGTTTTGGACAATTTATGTGCTTTCGGCACTTTTGTCCAGACTTGCTGAAAATTGCCCAGAAAATATTCCGCCGCTATTTGGGCCAAAACCGCCGCAACTGCAAGCCCGCACGCACAACCTATAGCGCTTAATGGGCAAATTCTTAAGCTTAACAGTGCGCCCGGTTTTACCCCGCCAGCCTCTCATGCTGAAGTTCAAATCCCGCCTTTTTGAACTGCGCGTTTTTCATTCTATTCAGCGTGGTGCATTCATGCTATTTTTTGACCAAATGTAAAATATCATGAGTACAGGATGTCCTCTAGCCGCATTAAATTAAGCCTTTTCCTCTGCCTGTGCATGTGTCTGGGCATCGGCATTCTGCGCTTTTCCTACACTGCGCTCCTGCCGTCTACCCGCGAAGCGTTTGGCTGGACGGTGCAGTTCGCCAGCATTTTAGGCAGCGCAAACCTGCTGGGCTATTTGATTGGCGCCTTTTGGGCCATGCGCCTGCCGCAAACCCGGGTCATGGCCTCATATATTCAGGCAGCCGCATTTGCAGGCATGTTCAGCCTGCTGAGCTGCGCTTTTTCAGGCTTTCCAGATGCATGGTATCTGTTCTGGCGCATCATTTCCGGCATCAGCGGCGGGCTGATTATGATTCTTTCGCCGAGCATTGTGGCGCAGTGCAGCGAACTGAAAGACCGCTTTACAATCAACTTTATCGGCTTCAGCGGCATTGGCGCTGGCGTGCTGCTGGCGACGCTGTTCCTGCCGTATTTAGACCAGATTGCCATAAGCACCGCCTGGCTGATTCTGACCGGTTTCGCAGCCTGCATCAGCGCTATCCTCAGCCTGCTTTTGGCGGGCCTGAAGCCGCTCTTAGCTACAGAAAGCGCGCACGGCAGCCAGAAAGCGGAACTGGACCTGCTGTTTTTCAGCCTGGTGGCGGTTTACGGCTGCAGCGCTTTTGCCTATGTGCCGCATTCCCTGTTCTGGATTGACTATTTGACCCAAGTGCTTAAGCTGGATTTGTTCTGGATGAATTTCAACTGGATTCTGTATGGGCTAGGCAGCGCTTTAGGCGCATTCAGCTCCTATTTGCTGGCCAGAAAGCTGGGCAATTTTCAGGCCTTGAAAATTCTATACAGCATCTATGTCTTTGCCATTTTTATCGCAGTTTTCAGCATGAATCCGCTTTATACCTTTATATCTTCATTCCTGACCGGCTTATTGAACCCTGCCGTGGTCTTTTTAACCTCCTATACCATTTTGCAGCTGCATGGCGCAGCCTATAAAAAGCTCTGGAGCGTTGCAACGCTGATCTTTGCATCCATCCAGCTGATTGGCGGCTTGAGCTTCAGCGCCCTGCAGCATTTCGGAGTCAGTTACCAGCAGCAGTTCATGCTGGCAGCTTCAGTGCTGCTGCTGGGCACAGTGCAGCTGTTTTGGGCCACGCGTGCGCGTACAGCCGTCCATGAGCGCCAGCTGAAATAAATAGGCCCCGATCAATTTGAGGCCTATTTATTCAGGGAATTAACATTCAATCAGCGGTGCTGCTGGTTTTGCTGATCCGGGTTCTGCTGCTTCTAATTGTGCTTCTTTTGAGTCTGCTGCTGGTTTTGCTGCTGTTGGTTCTGTTGCTGCTGTTGACGAGACATTACATGCAACTCCTGTGTAACTTGATCAGCCATAGTGAATGGCAATACCCACTTTAGCCCAATTCACCGGCTTGCCAAGCGCAGACCTGTTTCAAGTTGCATCAATGTAAGCATGGCTCAAATAATCCAAAGAAATTCAAGCAGCCTGTTTTTAGCGCTTTACCTGAATAACGCATTCGCTTAATACGCCAACTTAAAAACACAATGCTGCACACTGAATGAGGCGTCTGGATGAAGGCTGCAGCATAAAAAATCCCGCGTTATCCGCAGTAATGCTGATCAGTTAAGCGCAATTTCATTGTGACTTATTGATAAATCTCCCCTAACCTCTCTTTGAAAAAGAGGGGGATGAACAGCATTGCTGTGCAAGGAATTCAATGCGGTATTGAATTCCAAAATACTCCCTCCTTTGAAAAAGGTGAGTAGCACTGCTGCGCAAGGGGAGGATTAAAAATGCTTAACTGGCTGGCATTACGTTATCCGCAGGTCTTTTTAACGCATTATCTGCAGGAAATCACTTATCCATATTTTCAATGACCGCTTGGCCGAATTCAGAGCAGCGCAGCAGCGTTGCGCCCGGCATTAAGCGTTCAAAATCATACGTCACCGTTTTGGCAGCAATTGCGCCGGAAATGCCTTGAATGATCAGGTCTGCGGCCTCGCCCCAGCCCATGTCGCGGAGCATCATTTCAGCGGAAAGAATAATGGAGCCCGGATTGACTTTGTCCTGGCCCGCATATTTAGGCGCAGTGCCGTGAGTCGCTTCATAAACTGCAATTGCGCCGCCAATGTTTGCGCCCGGAGCAATGCCGATGCCGCCAACCTCTGCAGCCAGCGCATCGGAAATGTAGTCGCCGTTCAAATTCAGCGTCGCAATCACTGAATAATCAGCCGGACGCATTAAAATCTGCTGTAGGAATGCATCAGCAATCACATCTTTAATAATGATGTCTTTGCCGTTTTTAGGATTTTTGATTTTAACCCACGGGCCGCCGTCCAGAAGCTCGCCGCCGAAACGCTCAACAGCAAGCTCATAGCCCCACTCTTTGAACGCGCCTTCGGTATATTTCATGATGTTACCTTTGTGCACTAAAGTCACGTTTGGCTTGTCATTGTCTATCGCAAACTGAATTGCTTTGCGGACTAAACGCTGCGTGCCTTCTTTAGACACCGGCTTGATGCCGATGCCGCAGTTTTCTTCGAAGCGGATCTTCGTCACACCCATTTCTTCTTTTAAAAATTTGATGACTTTTTTAGCTTCTGCAGAATCCGCTTTCCACTCAATCCCTGCATAAATATCTTCAGAGTTTTCACGGAAAATTACCATGTCAGTCAGTTCCGGATGCTGAACTGGCGAAGGAACGCCTTCAAACCAGCGCACTGGGCGCACGCAGACATAGAGGTCTAGTTCTTGGCGCAAAGCGACATTTAAAGAGCGGATGCCGCCGCCAACAGGGGTCGTCAATGGGCCTTTGATAGAAACAATGTATTCGCGCAAAGCCTCTAAAGTTTCTTCCGGCATGTATGTGCCGTAAATTTTGTCAGCTTTTTCGCCGCAGTACACTTCCATCCATTCGATCGAACGCTTGCCGCCGTATGCCTTCTGAACCGCAGCGTCAACCACGGCTTTCATCGCCGG
Source organism: Acinetobacter sp. (assembly GCF_036659555.1). Lineage (GTDB taxonomy): Bacteria > Pseudomonadota > Gammaproteobacteria > Pseudomonadales > Moraxellaceae > Acinetobacter. Next base: position 1,704 of record NZ_JAVXCI010000117.1, on the reverse strand, counting down.
GGTAATATCCACACCAATGCCGTCACCTTCAATAAAAGGAATAATTGGCTGGTTTGGAACATTCAGTGACAAATCTGCGTTTACGGTAATTTTACTGCCATCCGCAGGAACTGCGATCTTCTGATAACCCATTGTGCAGGTTCTCCCTTTTTATTATAGCGCGCGAACTAAAAAATAATTGCCAATAAGCAATACTTTCAACTGTTCTTAACGCATAATATCCTAATCTAGATTCAGTATTTTTGAGATTTATATGAGAAATAATAATATTTCTCGATTAAATAATGCTCAACGTTTCCAAATTTAATCATTAGTAAAGTAGTATTTTCTATGAAAATCGTCATTCTTAACAAACCTTATGACGTTCTCTCCCAATTTCGTCCTGATGAAAAGCACCAGACCATGGCAGATTTCATCGACGATCCGGCTTTGCGCCTTGCTGGCCGTTTGGATATGGATTCTGAAGGTTTGGTTTTTTTAACCGATCACGGCGGCCTGAACCAGTACATCACCAATCCTGAAAATAAAAAGTTCAAAACTTATTTAGTTCAGGTGGAAGGTGACGTGACTGAAGAAGCGCTTGAGCAATTGCGCAAAGGTGTTGAGCTTAAGGACGGCATGACGCTGCCGGCTAAAGCCGAAAAAGCTTCTGAACCTGAATGGCTGTGGGAGCGCACGCCGCCTGTCCGTTTCCGCGCATCCGTCCCAACCTCTTGGGTTGAAATTTCAATTTGCGAAGGCCGCAACCGTCAGGTGCGCCGCATGACTTCCGCTGTCGGCTTCCCGACCCTGCGCTTAATCCGCACGCGCATTGGCGCAATTGATCTTGTGCAAATGGGCCTGCAGCCGGGTGAAACTAAGGAAATTGAGCCGCTTCTTTACCCGGACTTTCAAAATGTTCCTGCGGAAGAGCCATACCGTTCGCGTTCATATGTGAAAAAGCCGGGCGGTACAGGCGGCAAGCCTATGGTGCGCAAGAACAAAGACGGTTCTGTAAAGAAATCCGGCACCAAGCGCATTTGGCAAATGGATGACAGTGAGAAGCCAAAACGCAGAACCAATGGCACTACTCGTCCAAATACCAAAGCGCCGCGCGGCCGCGGACGTAATGGCCGTTAGGATTTGATTGTTTTAAAGCCCACAAAAGTGGGCTTTTTTAACGACAATAATTATCATATACGAACTTCACAGGGCCTGAATTTACTATAGGCTTTGCAGTTATAGAGCTAGGCCGATCCTGTAAAATTTCAATTACCCTTCTTTGATCCGATGATTTTCTGACCACTGATAATATAGCCCAAGTTTTATTCTCACAGTTCATAATATTTGTTTGAACAGCAACTGAATTACGATACCTTTCAATTTCAAAGTTCTGATCAAAAAATATTAACTGATTGTATGTTACAGCTTTAGCATTGTTTTGAATCACAATACTCGCTGTATCAATATAATTTTTTTGCTTTGCTTTCCCTGATACTAAAACCAATTCTGCATGTGTATTTGTCATTATTACACTGAGTAAAAACGTAATTATTAATTTTTTCATTTAGCCCCCTAATATAAAAAACCAATATCAAAGATACTTCTGATAAATCCTTTTTTCAAAGAACATTTAAAAAGCGAATATAGCTAAGTTCTTAAATATCTACTACACTGGAAGACATGGGATATTCAAAAGATTTTAAAGACAAAGTCATAGAAATT
>NZ_JAVXCI010000116.1:0-7866 GCF_036659555.1 Acinetobacter sp. | reverse complement strand
TGGAAAGAAGTGGAGGATGCGCTGATGCAGTCTGCCAGTTTCAGGCAGCAGCAGACAGAGCAGGCTAAATTATCTGCGCTGGCTGTGGAAAATGAGCGGGCCGTTGCGCGGCGCTACAGCGCCGGCCTGGTCAGCTATCTGGAAGTGGTGAGCGCGCAGAATTTGCGGCTGCAGGCTGAACAGGCCGCCTTAGCGCTTAAGCAGCTGCAGCTTAAAAATACAGCACAATTGATTGCGGCTTTAGGCGGAAATTATTCTTAATACGCGGCGCTGCCGTGCCGGTTTTGGGAAAAAGCTCAGGATTCATCCGCAGCCGGGCCGCCCGGCGCTTCAATAGTATGCACAGTCAGCTGTGATGAAGTGCAAGTGATTGGTTATACAGTTATTTTAAGGCTGTAAACTATTGTGTCCTAATAATTTTTTTTGTTATGAAATCTGTGGATTGTGGTACAGCATATTGACGCTGCAGTCCTCTGGACAGAAAATATTCAAGTTGAGATAAGAATGCCGCCTGCCGCTTTCAGGCATCTATTCATGTTAAATACGGTGCATCATTTTCAGTTCAATTGCCTGCAGGCAAAAGCTGAAGCGGCTGATTTAAATGCAGCGCTTATCGTTTTAAAACCGGGCGCCATCCGCAGCCTGCTGATGGCGCAGCAGTGCTTTGAATCAAATCCAATGCTGAATTTTCAGCAGGCTGAGGCTTAAGCAAGACAATGGCTTGGGCGAAGCATGGGCTTGCGCCATCCAGTTCAAGCTCCAGCAGTCTTCCTGCACAGATTCCGTAAACCCTATCCCTAAGAGGCCGGCGCTGCCGTTCCTGATCTAATTTGCGCCTGACGGTTTTTCCTGCAAACGCGGTGATGCGGGCGGATTCAGGCCTTAGGCGCAACAAACGCAGCCTCCTGTTTGGAGAAGATGCTATGAATTTTCTGAAAGTCTTGATCATTGCCGGATGGGGTATCCTGTCCGCGTCAGCCGTGTCCGCTGCTGATCATGCCATGGAGGCCAAAGGCGGCCATTCGGCAGCCGATCATAATGCGATTGCCAGCGCAATGAGCGCAGCGCCGCAAAAAGTGGGCGCTATGGCTGCGATTGTAGTCATAGATGCCAAGGGCCAGATGCGCACCCTGCGCAAAGGGCGCAACGGCTTTACCTGCATGCCCGACAACCCTGCAACGCCAGGCCCTGACCCAATGTGCATGGATCAGGCAGCCATGAAGTGGGCAGAAGCCTGGATTGGCCATAAAACCCCGGCAGCGGGAAAAATCGGCCTGATGTATATGCTGAAGGGCGGCACCGATGCCAGCAATGTAGATCCTTATGCTGTGAAGCCCAGCGCCAGCAATCACTGGCTTAAGACCGGCCCGCATGTGATGATTGTCGGCGCTGACGCCAGCTTCTATGACATGTATCCGAAAATGGCCCAGCCCGATACCGCAGCGCCTTATGTGATGTGGCCGGGAACGCCTTATCAGCATTTGATGATACCTGTTCATTAAGCGCAGCGGCGCTTGCATGCTTGGCTTTTCATTTTCAGTGGGCAGCCGCCCGCTGAAAATCACTGCATGAAAATAGCGCAGCTGCTATCATGTATAATGTTTAAATGATAATCATTAACTTGATTGATTAAAAAGAAAACTTCAGATTCAAATAGTACTGTCGTCCGCGGACATCGCTGTATTTGCTCAGATAGCCTTGCCTGCTTGACATATCGACAGTGTAGTCATTAAACAGGTTGCTGACACCGAAGCCAAGCTGCGCGCTATCCAGCTTGCCGCCGAAATACTGCATCGGGAGCTTAGCTGTGGCGTAAATGTCATGGTAAATCTGGTCATCAATTTTCAGCGTTTTGGCGGCTGTGCCTGTCTGGTTTAAAATTGCCGCGGCATTGGTCATATTATAAGAACTATAGTACTGCGTGGCCCAGCCGAAGCCCCAGGTATCATTGGCCTGCAAATGAACTGAGGCATTGGCGCGGCGCTTCAGTGGCGCATCATCGGAACCGCCAACAATGCCGACAAAATCCTTGGCAGGGTCCTGCAAATTGCTTTGCTGAATATATTCTTTAACATAGGTATAGCCCAGATTAAAATTCAGGTCGCCAACTGCACTGTCAAACTTATAGCTTAAGCTGGTGTCAATGCCACTGGTTTTTAAATCCAGCGCATTGAATGGCGTAGTGTCAATTGAAGCCACATCGCCATTGGCATTGCGTTTTACCCGGCTGCCGTATGCTCCGAGGTTATCCAGAATATACTGGGCGCTAATTGAGCTGATGTTGTTGCTTTTCTTGATCTGGTAATAATCTACAGATAAGCGCAAATCTGGAATAAATTCCGGCGTTAAGACGATGCCGGCATTGATGCTTTTAGAGCTTTCAGGAGTGATGTCCGGATTGCCGCCTGAAATGGATTCATAGGATGTGACGGTTTTGCCGGTTACAGGGTCTTTTAAGTTGGCATTGCTGACCTGTGAAGACGTTGCTTCAGAAATCTGCCCCACGCTTGGGGTGACAAAACCTTCACTGTAGGATGCGCGGAACATCAGCTGATCATTCGGCGCAAATTTGAAACCGACCATTGGGGTAAGGGCGTCATATTTGCTGGCATTCGAATGCTTATAGCCTAAAAATTTGGATTTGTATTTGGTTGCAGGGTCAAGCTCATACTGCGGCGTATCTGACTCTACTGCAAAGCGTTCATAGCGGCCTGCCAGCTGGATATCCAGCGACTTGGCAAATGGAAGATTCAGCTGCGGCGAAATCAGCGGAATATTGAATTCACCGTAGGCGCTGCTGGCTGTTGACTGGCGCTCAGTCGGCTTGATCCACGGGTTGTCAACTGAGGCATGTTCTGCATAGCCTTCACTGTTATAGCGCCGGTGCTCAATGCCTGTCGCCAATTGAATGTCGCCCGCATACCATGAAGCAGCCGGGCCGGTGGCGCGCAAAGACATGTCATGCAGGGTCTGCTGGGTATGGGTGACCGGGTAGTTCCAGTATTTGCTGAAGATATCGGTTGCAGCTGTAGTGTAGTCTTCAAGAAAATCAATTGAGTCCAGCTCGCTGTCCCATGCGCTGGCTTTCGGGTTGACCCGGCCTTTACGCGCATACTGAATGCGGATATCGGATTGGCTCCATGCATAATCGCCGGAAAGAATCCACCGCGGCGTCAGGTCAAAGGTGAAGCCGGCGGCGGCTTTCTTCTGCGTAGTTTCAAAGGTGTCATAGCGGTTTTGGCCGTTCAGGCTCACAGGGTAGTTAACCAGAATATCCTTGCCAAAGGGATTGTGCGGGTTGTTCTTGCTCATGGTCACCACACCGTAGCCATGCGGTGAAACATCTAAAGCTTCGCCTTTTTCCCGGTCATAATTGGCTTCGAGAAATACATTCAGGCGGTCGGTAAAATCGCGGTTCAGGGAAATGCCTGCAGACTCTGTGGACGTTTCCTTTAAAAGCGCGCTCTGCGCTGAATAGTTGCTAATGCCGGAACCTAATCCGAGCGCGTAGCCTTGCCCTAAATTGGCGGTATTTCCATCCCAGCCTTGGGGAATATGGGCCATAGATGAACCCCAGCCCGGCATTAACTCTGAGCCGTCTTTGCTGCGGATATTGGTTAAATGGCCTGCAGGCGGGCTATTTGCAGCGCCTTTGCTGCTGCCGTAAATAGAGTCTGGATTATTTTTTAAGATGTTCTGGCGGGCTTTGCTGTCCCAGCTGCGTTCGCCGGCCAAAAGGCTGTCCTGTTGCTTTTTAGCGGCGGTAATCATGACATGGGTGCGCCCGCCTTCCAGCGCAAAGCCTGAAACCAGATTGACCGATTTGGCCGGCTGCTGATTGTCCGTGGTATCGCCGTAGCGCAGGTCAATTTGCGTGCCGGCATAGTCCTTGCGCAGAATCACGTTAATCACGCCGCCGACCGCGCCGCTGCCGTAAATTGCCGCGGCGGAGGTCGGCAAGATTTCAATCCGCTCAATAGCGGCCAGCGGAATATTATTTAAATTGGGCTGGTCAGTGGCTTCCGATGCGCCGCGGTTGCCGGTGCCTGCGCTGCGCCGGCCATTAATCAGCACCAGTGTTTGGCTGGCGCCCAAGCCTCTTAAATTAATCTGGCTGGATGTGGAACTGAAAAAATCTGAATTATTGGCCGAGGTCGCCATCGGCAGCAGTTTAGTGATCAGTTCGGTGACGGTTGTTGCGCTGGAACGTTCAATTTCTTCGCGTTCAATCATGGTATAGGCTTGGACATCATCTTCGGTGCGGGGAATATCCATATTGCCTGACTTGTACGCTTCAGGCGCGCCTGCCACAGCAATTTTCAGGGTGGGCAAAACTTGCCCCTGTTCTTCTGCGTGGGTATGCGGGGAGAGTAATGCCATAAGAACTGAACAGCATAATATGCTGCGGTAAAAATGCTGCGGTGTGTAAATTTTTTCCATAATTTATTCATAATATTGAAATAAAGCGGAAGTACTATACAATATGCAAACAAAAATATAAATGATAATTATTATCATTTGATAAAGTTGTGATCTGCGCATATAGCGGTTAAATCATTGAATCAGGCGCCGCTGAGGCATCAAAGATAGGTGGCTGCCATGCCTTAATGCAAGGCTGGCGCGGCAGAGGTTAAGCAGAGAAAGCTCTGCGGTGAAATTCTAAACCTGAATATGCTTTGCTCAGCGGTTAAATGGCCGCTATAAACTTTGCAATGCGCAGCGCTCAATTATGCTGGCTGGCTTTGGACAGCTCAAACCAGAGCTGGCAGTTGCCTATTCTTTTTACTGTTTCTTTCAGGTTAGCTTGTTCTCAGCCCAAATATGGGCGTGCATACAGCACGGCAATTGATTAAAATACAATCATTTTGGGGTGCATAAAAAGCAATTCTTATGCATAATTCTTTGGATATGTGATTGTTAATTTTATTTTGAAAATATTTGAGAAATATGTCACATATATTTGCGCTTTTTGTATATTTTTTATGTATTATACAAAGAATTTCATACGAATAATTACATTTTCTAAACTAAGGAGTGATTTCTATGCGTAAATTGCCGCTTTTAGTGGTTGTTGCAATGGGGTTGACAGCTTGTGTATCTAACCAGTATTCACAGCCGTCAAATTTACGTTTTCAAGAAAAAGATCAAGGAAATAATCAGGTAATCAATGTAAAAAGGGATGAAAAGCTTTGCGCTGGGGATACTGCAGAAAAGCAGAATTGTCCTCTGGACTTCTATATAGACAGTATCCAGGCAGGAAGCTTTCATATAAATAATTCAACTAATTATAAATTAAAGCCGGAAACTTATAACTTTAAAGTTAAAAGCTGCACTGCTGATTCATGTCAAAGCTGTGATGTGGATTTGAGTGTAGGAAAGCTGGCCGACCATAATTTTGTACTTTCAGTCAATGATGCAGGCAAGCCATTCATTTCAAATGGCGGAGAGCTTTTGGCGTGCGAAGTGAAGCCTAAGGCAGGAACTGCTGTTCCACCTGTTGAGCGTACTGTAACGATTGATTTAGCTGCGGATACACTATTTAAATTTAATGGTGCATCTTTAAATGACCTGCTTCCGAAAGGCCGCCAGGAAGTCTTAAACGTGGCATCGCAAATTTCAACAGGCTTTGTTTCTGTACGTCAAATCAAGCTGGTTGGCCACACTGACCGCTTAGGCAGTGACAGCTATAACAATCAGCTAGGTCAAAACCGCGCAGATACGGTGCGCAGCCTTCTGGTTCAGAACGGCATCGCTGGAAATGTCATCTCTACTGCAAGTGCGGGCAAGCAGCAGCCGGTAACAGATGGCTGCTTTAATGTTAAACAGCGTGAAGCACTTAAAGCATGTTTGCAGCCGGACCGCCGCGTCAGTGTAGAAATTACAGGTATTGCAAAGTAATTAAGAATTTAAGAGACAAGTAAATATAATTTTCAGGTGGGATAATGGCTAATTTTGTTGTAATTGAAAAAGATTCTCTAAATAAAGCAGCGGTCAATGCTGAACGCATCACTTTAACTGAAGCTTCTATCGTTCATACAAAGATGAAGCGTGACGATGTGGCTGAATTTGTCCGTGACGGCAACAATTTGCTGCTTAAGCTGAAAAGCGGAGAAGTAGTTGTCATTGAAAACTTCTTTGTTGTTCATGAAGATATCGCTTCAGATTTAGTTTTTGAAGAAGATGGCTGCGTTTTATATTGGTTTGATGGCGTTTCGGGCTTTCAAAATATTCCAGGGCTTGAAGTTCTGCTGCCGGAAGCGGGCAGCAAGCTGGGCGCGCTTTTGCCATGGCTGGCTGGGGCTGCGGTTATTGGCGGTGTGGCCGCTGCAGTAAATAATAATGATAAAAAGGAAAGTACTCCAAGCGGTACAAATACTGTTCAAGTTAAAAAAGACGGTACGATCACTGGTAAAACAGAAAATATTCCTGACGGCACAAAAGTAATTATTACGGTCACAGGTAAAGACAAAGACGGAAAGCTGGTACCGAAAGAGGTTGAAGCGACAGTCAAGGCGGACGGCAGCTATGAAGCGAAGGTTCCTGCAGACTTGGCTGATGGTGACTTGACGGTAGACTCTAAAGTTCAAGACCAAAAAGGCAATACTGTAAAAGCAGAAGATAAGCTGGGCAAGACTGACCATGACAATGATCCGGACACACCAGATCAAGGCGGCTTAGACCTTGAAGACGGTTCGATCACTGTTAAAGTAGACAATAAAGGCAATATCACCGGCACAACGGCAGACATTGAGCCGGGCAGCGAAGTGAAGCTGACCATTACCGGCAAGGACAAAGACGGCCAGGCGCTGGCTGATACTACAGTTAAAGCGACAGTCAACCCGGACGGCAGCTATACAGCCCAAGTGCCGCCAAACTTTGCAGATGGCGATTTGACTGTTAAAGCGGAAACCGCAGACCGCAACGGCAAGCCAGTCAATGCTGAAGACAAACTGGGCGCAGGCAAAACTGATGATCCGGCGACTCCAGACGATGAAAGCGTAGGCCTGGACCGCGTTGACGGCGCAATCACGGTCAAAGTGGACAATAAAGGCAATATCTCTGGCGGCACTGCGGACGTGAAGCCGGGCAGCGAAGTGAAGCTGACCATTACCGGCAAGGACAAAGACGGCCAGGCGCTGGCTGATACTACAGTTAAAGCGACAGTCAACCCGGACGGCAGCTATACAGCCCAAGTGCCGCCAAACTTTGCAGATGGCGATTTGACTGTTAAAGCGGAAACCGCAGACCGCAACGGCAAGCCAGTCAATGCTGAAGACAAACTGGGCGCAGGCAAAACTGATGATCCGGCGACTCCAGACGATGAAAGCGTAGGCCTGGACCGCGTTGACGGCGCAATCACGGTCAAAGTGGACAATAAAGGCAATATCTCTGGCGGCACTGCGGACGTGAAGCCGGGCAGCGAAGTGAAGCTGACGATTACCGGCCAGGACAAAGACGGCCAGCCACTGGTTGATACTACAGTTACAGCGACAGTCAACCCGGACGGCAGCTATACAGCCCAAGTACCGGCAGGCTTTGCGGATGGCGGCTTAACTGTCAAGGCTGAAACTGCAGACCGCAACGGCAAGCCGGTCAATGCTGAAGACAAGCTGGGCGCAGGCAAGGCTGATGATCCGGGGACTCCAGGCAACGAAAGCGAAGGCTTAGACCGTGTTGATGGCAAGATCACGGTGGACATCACCGATCAAGGCGCCATCACCGGCGGCACAACGGACGTTGCGCCGAATACCGATGTTGTGCTGACGATCACCGGCAAGAACGCGGCCGGCGGCGATGTGAGCGTGACGAAGACCGTCAAGACTGACGGCAGCGGGAACTACAGCTCCGCGCTGACGCCGGCGGACG
>NZ_JAVXCI010000115.1:0-7987 GCF_036659555.1 Acinetobacter sp. | reverse complement strand
TAGCTGGTAAATCACCCGTTAACCAAATGTTGTTTGATGCATTAACGATGTTACAGCATCGTGGACAAGATGCCGCCGGGATCGTAACTTGCCATGAGGGCCGCCTGTACCTGCGCAAAGATACCGGCATGGTTCGGGATGTGTTCCATACCCGCCACATGCGCGCATTGCAGGGCAATTACGGCATTGGCCATGTGCGCTATCCGACTGCGGGTTCATCCAGCAGCGCCGAAGCGCAGCCGTTCTATGTGAACTCGCCGTACGGCATTACTTTGGCGCATAACGGCAACCTGACCAATGCGTCTGAACTTCATGATGACCTGTTCAAGACAGACTTGCGCCACATGAATACCGACTCAGACTCGGAAGTTCTGCTGAACGTTTTTGCGCATGAGCTGCAGAAGCGCAGCAAGCTCACTGCCTCTGCGGAAGATATTTTTGAAGTTGTTGCGCGCGTGCATGAGCGCTGCAAAGGCGGCTATGCGGTAGTGACCATGATTACCGGTCAGGGCCTGGTCGGCTTCCGCGATCCGAACGGCATCCGCCCGCTGATTTACGGCTCGCGTGAAACAGAGCAGGGCAAAGAATACATCATTGCCTCTGAATCTGTGGCGATTACCGCTTTAGGCTTTAAAGTCGAGCGTGATATTGCGCCGGGCGAAGCGATTTTCATTACGGCAAAAGGCGAAATGTTCACGAAGCAGTGCGCTGCTGAGCCTGCATACCGCCCATGCATCTTTGAATATGTGTACTTTGCGCGCCCGGATGCCACAATTGACGGCATTTCAGTGTACAAAGCCCGCCTGAAAATGGGTGAGAAGCTGGCGCAGAAAATCCTGCGCGAATGGGGTGAGGAGCACGACATTGATGTGGTGATTCCAATTCCAGACACATCACGGACTTCTGCGCTTGAGCTGGCCAATATGCTTGGGGTGAAATTCCGCGAAGGCTTTATGAAGAACCGCTATATTGGCCGCACCTTCATTATGCCGGGCCAGCAGCAGCGCGAAAAATCTGTGCGCCAAAAGCTGAACCCTGTTGAGCTGGAATTCCAGGGCAAAAATGTGCTGCTGGTGGATGACTCGATTGTCCGCGGCACAACCTGCAATGAAATTATTCAGATGGCGCGTGATGCCGGCGCGAAAAAAGTATTCTTTGCTTCTGCTGCGCCGATGGTGAAATACCCGAACGTTTACGGTATTGACATGCCGGCGAAGGCTGAGCTGATTGCATCCAGCCGCAGCGTGGAAGAAATCCGCGAAATCATCGGCGCTGACCGCTTGGTGTTCCAGGATCTGGAAGACTTGAAAGCCGCTGTGCGCACCACTAAAGTGCCGGAACTGCAGGAGTTTGACTGCTCGGTATTTGACGGCGTTTATGTGGCGGGCGGCATCAACGAGGCTTATCTGGAAGCGCTGGAGAAGAAGCGCAGCGACTCTGCGAAGCTGGAAAAGAAAGACAAATACATTGATGTCAATGTCGATGCGTCTTCGGTTGACCTGACTGGAGTCCGTGAAGAATAATTGCTTCAAGGCTCTATGAAAAGCGGGAATTTCCCGCTTTTTTCATTTATGATGGCTGCATAGAAGGCAATGTTGTTTTAAAGGATTATATTGAGACAGGTTGGCTACGGCTTTATAAAAAACAAAAATATGTTCTGGTCTGCTTCAATTTGCGCAGCAGCGGTTTTATTGACTATTGCCATTATTAATGCGGTTGCCGGGCTTCTGGTTTTTTATGCGGATTCTTCGCAGTCAGTTTACTGGCATGTGCTCAGCCCTTATCTGGTTGCGCTGCTGCTGCTGATCATCTCGGTTTCGGTTCTGTATGAATTCTATATTTTCAGGATGGGCGGGCATTCCCTGGCGAAACAGCTGGGCGCGCGGCGCTTAAGCCAAATTGAAAGCGTCCCGGAAGAAAGCGCAGCGCTGAAAATTACCGGGCAGCTGGCGGATACATTTTTAATTGATACCCCGGCGCTGTATGTTTTGCCTTACGAAGTCGGGGTCAATGCGCTGACCGCCGGTTTCTACCCGCGCGATACTGTGATTATTTTAACCTGGGGCGCGCTGCAGAATCTGGATGAGATGGAGCTGTATGGCCTGCTCAGCCATGAATTCAATAAAATCCTGTCCGGCGAAGCGGCTGAAAATACCCGGCTGAAAATCCTGTACAGCGGTTTGACGAGCTTCAGCCAGTGGGGCAGCAAAATAGCCAAGCGCGGCTTCTACCGCGGCGGCGATATGCGTGAAAACAAATTTGAAACGGTCTTTGTTGCAATTGGTGCCATCATTTGGCTGGTCGGCAGCCTTGGCGTGCTGATCACCCGCTTTATTAAGTTTATTACGCTGGGCGGGCGGACGTACAAGAACGATCAGAAAACCAAGCGCCTGATTCAGAATGACGCCAATATCCAAACCCTGCTGCGCATCTATGTGCATCATTCAGGCTCGCAGATTCACAGTGAATATGCCGAAGCGATTTCGCATATGTGCTTTGCCAACGCGCTCAGCCCGCAAAGCTGGATGAATATCCATCCTAAAATTGCACAGCGGATTTTTGAACTGAATCCGGGCGTGATTCAGGATCTGCAGCTGGAAAATCTGAAAAAGCTGAAAAATCAGCCATTATTTAATTTGTTCCGCTCTCTGGAGGAGATCAGTCCGGATGTGGCGGTGCCGTGGAGTTCTCCGCAGCCGCTGCCGCTGCTCAGGCTGTCGCCTATCAGCTTTGCCATTAAAGACGCCATTAAGCCTTTAAAGCCTGAAATCCGTGAAAACTGGCGTCGCCCTGAATTGATTGACCGCGCATTGCTAACTGCAACCGGTTCGCGCGAAGTCATGGTGGCGATTCTGATGATCCGGCAATACCGCGAGTTTATTCCCACAGATGCGGAGGTCAGCCGCGCCATTGTGGATTCGCTGCTGCATTTGGATGGCCGCGTGCACATTGCGATTTTTCAGGAGGCCTGCAAGAACATTGGTGGCATGCCGGCAACCATTGCCCGGCAGTTCCTGATGAAGCTGGCGCGCATTATTCAGGAAGATGGCGAAATTGGCCTGCTGGACGCTTTGCTGCTGGAGCGGGTTAAGTTTGAATTGCACCTGATGCCTATTCATGCTGCGACTGCGCTGGAAGATGTCAAGCCGAGCATTGTGCGCCTGATTGACGCCCTGCTGCATGTGCAGCAGATTAACAGCGACAGCCAGCTGGAAGTGCGGGAAATGATTTTAAAGCGCATTCTGAGCCAGCAGGAACTGGAGCTGTACAGTGAAATTTCTGATGAGCCGATTGATCTGGCGGAAATTTTAAATGATATTTCCGGCCTGCTGCTGCGTGACCGCTTCAGCATTCTGGCTGTGGCGGAAATCTGCCTGTGGAATGACCGTGTCATTACACAGGATGAGCTGGATGTGCTGGAGCTGCTGTATTGGCGCTTGGGCTTTGAAGCGGAAGAAATGATTGACTTGATGCAGAAGAAAAACAGCCTGACCATTATTTAAGGCGGGCGCTTTGCATTGCGCCTGCAGCCCGCCGGCGCTTTTTCTGTAAAATCCGGCGGGGTTTAAGCGGGAAAGGCCTGCGCACAGATTAAGCTGAATTGCGATAAAAGTCCTGCAAAGCGCGGCCATTCCCGATAGAATACCAAGCCTGAATTTGGTGATGATGAAATGATGATTGGGCATCAGCGTGACATAATGGCGGTGTTGGGAATTGATATTTGGATTCCTAAGGGCACGCTGTGCCAGCAGCATCAGCCGGCTGTATGGCGCGATCAGGCTCCGCCGGAAGCAATTTCTGAAATCATTTTGCCTGAAGCGCCTGTAAAACTGGCGCAGGCGCGGCCTCAACTTAAGCCGGAACCGCAGCTGAAAGCTGAAATTGCCATAGAGAAGCCAGCGCCTGATGAAGCTGCGGCGCCTAAGCCGGCTGCGCCAGCTGAATTGGCCCCAGCGCTGCAGATTGCGGCATTTGCCATAGAGGCCGTCAGCCTGCCGCATTGCGTACTGCTGCTGGATGCCAGCCATGTGAGCGCTGACCAGCAGCTGCTGTGGAGGAATATTCAGCGCGCGGTTCAGGCGGAATTCCATGCCTTGCAGTGGCCGTTTGCATGGCCGAACATGCAGGATGGGCGCGGCGCGGCGTCTTATGTGCAGGGCTTTTTAGATGCGGTCAGCGCGGAAAAAAATGTGCTGTGCCTGGGTGAAATTCCGCATTTGCAGTCTTCGGAATATATCCAGCTGGCTTCGCTGCAGGACATGCTGGATCAGCCCTTGCTGAAAAAGCGCCTGTGGCAGTTTATGCAGAATAAAACCAAGGATTGACCGACCGCATGAAGAAAAAAGTTGTTGTTTTTAGCCAAATTGATCCTGAAATTTTGCTGAGGCTGCAGCAGCGGTATCATGTGGTTCAGGTTCATCCTAAGCAGGGCGATGTCAATCAGCAGATTTTAGCGCAAAGCCGGGATGCAGACGGCATGATCGGCGCGGGCCGCGTGCTGAATGAAAGCAATTTAAAGCATGCGGAAAAACTAAAAGTCATTTCCAGTGTCAGCGTGGGCTATGACAACTACGACTTATCTTATTTAAATCAAAGAAAAATTCTGCTGACGCATACCCCGCATGTGCTTACTGAAACCACTGCGGATTTAGCCTTTGCGCTGCTGCTGAGCGCGGCGCGCAAAGTGCCGTCGCTTGATCAGTGGACTAAGCAGGGGCAGTGGGCAAGAACTGCCGGCCCTGAACAGTTTGGGCAGGATGTGTTTGGCAAGACTTTAGGCATTATCGGCTTGGGGCATATTGGCGCGGCGGTTGCCCGGCGCGGATTTTACGGCTTCAACATGAATGTGCTGTACCATAACCGGCGCGAAAAGCCTGAAACGGCTGAGCAGTTTAAGGCGCAGTTCTGCGCGCTGGATGACTTATTGCGGCGTTCGGATTTTGTGATGATTGCGGTGGATTTAAATGCTGCTTCAAAATCGTTGATCGGCGCGCGCGAACTGGAGCTGATGCAGGCGCATGCGGTTTTGGTGAATATTTCCCGCGGTTCAGTGGTTGATGAGCAGGCGCTGATCGCAGCTTTGAAAAATAAAACTATATTTGCGGCCGGCTTGGATGTTTATGAAAAAGAGCCGCTGCAGGCCTCAGAGCTGTTTGCGCTGGATAATGCGGTGACCTTGCCGCATGTTGGTTCCGCCACTGTGCAGACGCGCCGGCGCATGGCGGAACTGGCTTATCAAAATCTGCTGGATGCTTTGGAAGGCGGCACGCCACGCTGCGCGGTTAACTTTGGCTTCGGTTAAAGAATTAATAACACTTTCTTTCATAACTGCTCTATTTTCAATGCTATATTCCTTTTAGACAGGGTTAACCGGGATTTAAAATTGAAAAGATTTTTGCTGGCATGCAGTTTGGGGTTGTGCTCAAGTCTTGCGCAAACCCACACTGTAGAATTTAATGCCACATCGCAATTTTCTGTGCCGGATATCGGCGGCGGTGTCGGATTTTTAGATCAGCAAAAAGAAAAAGCCATTGGCGAAAAAGTTTTCCGCGAAGTCAATAAGCAGATGCCTGTCACGCAGAATCCGTGGCTGGAAGACCGCCTGTTTGCGGTCTTTTCGCATATTCTCAGCCAGACGCAGCTGAATCAGCCGGTTGGGCTGTTGATCATTAATGATCCGCAAATCAATGCCTTTGCTGTTCCCGGCGGTCTATTCGCCTTAAATACCGGTTTAATTAATTCCGCGCGCAATATGGATGAGGTGGCGGGCGTGATGGCGCATGAAATTGCCCATGTGACGCAGCGCCATTACAGCCGTTCGCAGGAGGCGTTTAAGGGGCAGGGCTTACTGTCGCTGGCTGGGATTCTGGTGGGCGCCTTGGTGGCGTCTCAGGCTGACGGCGATGTTGGGGCTGCGGTCATGCTGGGCTCGCAGGCGGCGCTGATGGATAAGCAGCTGACTTACAGCCGCGATCAGGAGCGTGAAGCAGACCGCATCGGCATGCAGTATATGTATGCCTCTGGCTATAATCCGCAAAGCATGGCGGATTTTTTTGAGGTGATGCACCGCGCAACCAGCAGCGTCAGCTTTTTGCCGGACTTCTGGCTGACGCATCCCTTAACCACGCAGCGCATGAGTGAGGCGCGCTTAAGGGCAAATCAGCTGCCTAAGGTCAAGCCGAACCTGAACAATGATGATTTTGATGTCATTAAATGGTACAGCCGGGTGATTTCCGGACAAGCCAATGAACAGCAGCTGCAGTCCTTGGCGGATCAAAACAGTTTTGCAGGGCTGCTGGCGCTGGCTGCTTTTCAGGCGCAGCATGGTGACTATGCTGCGGCGCAGGCAGCATTAGACCGTGCAAAAAAGTTGAAATCAGACCATGTGCTGATGACGCTGCTGCAAACTGATGTTTATCTTGGGCAAAATAAGCTGGATGAGGCTTTAAGCGGCATCCGCAGCGCGGCGGCGGTTATGCCGGAAAGCCGCGCGTTAAATTACAAATATGCAGAGGCGCTGATCCGCAATAAGCAGCCTGCCCAGGCGCAAAGCGCTGTGCAGCCGTTTTTGCGCGCCAATCCGCGTGATGTCAATGGCTGGAGGCTGATGCAGCAGGCAGCGAATGCGGACAGCACATCGCCGCTGCGGGCTGTAAATGTCTTGCGCTACCGCGCTGAAGTTGAATTCTGGTCGGGCTATGAAGAGAATGCAATCAAGTCGCTGCTGCATGCGCAGCGTTTGGCGAAGGAAAATAAATCCTTGTCGGCAGCGATTGATCAGCGCCTGAGCGCCATGCAGAAAGACCGCCAGCTGAAAATTTAGAGTAGCCGGAACTTCAAAGCAGCCGGTTCTTAGACTAAAGAATCGGCATATAAGGCGCTGAGCAGCCGGATTTTATCTGCATAAACGGTCTTTGAGATATGCGCTGGAAACAGCCGGTGCTACAATATGCCGCATGGTATTTTATGATTTGATTACAAAGACTTAATAGATGAAAAAATTTATATTCGCAGTATTTGCATTGGGGTTTGGCGCGCAGCCGGTTTTAGCTGCCAGTGCAGAGCAGTATGTGCTGGCAGTGGAGCAGATCAGCAGCAATTATAAAAAAGATACGCGGGATTTTTTCAAAACACTCAATCCTATGCAGCAGGGCTTCAGCAGTGAGCAGCAGGCTAAATTTTGCGGGATTGTCGGCAAATATGCGGATAATCTGTATCAGGCGGCAGATGAAAACCGCGCCTATTTAGACCGCCAGTATGCAGGAATTACCAAGCAGGATGTGATTAAGCAGGTGATGTCATCTAAAGAAATGCAGATGCTGAAAAAGTATAATGTGCAGTGTGATTTGCATTAATTGGAATTTTAGTTATTCGCAGAAGAACTGTCTTTGCAATTAAAGGCAGTTCAACGTCAAAGATAGGATTTTATCAGACAAGGGATTAAGCAAGCTTGGCTTTAATTTTAGCGGAAACTTGTGCAGGATCGGCACGCCCGGCTATGAGCGGACGCAGAGAGTTCATCACCTTACCCATATCTTTCATGCTAGTAGCTTCTTGCGCAGCAATAGTTTGCGCAATGATAGAATCAAGCTCTTCCTCAGTCATAGCTTCTGGTAGAAATTGAGAGAGAATCTCAATTTCGGCTTGTTCTTTACTAGCTAAATCTTCTCGGCCAGCGCCTTCAAAGGCTTTAACCGATTCTTTACGTTGTTTGATTTGCTTTTCAATGACCGCAAGAACCTGAGCATCGTCAAGCTCAATGCGTTCATCGACTTCAATTTGCTTGATTGCTGCCTGCAGACTGCGGATTACCGTCAACTTGCTCATTTCTTTGGCACGCATGGTGGCCTTCAAAACATCAGTGATTTGGTTTTTTAAAGCAGTCATTTTATAGTCCAGGTTGAGTCAATCAATCACAAATTAATCTTAGTACAGGCGAGTAGTACGTACTGATTCACGCGCCAATTTCTTTTGGTAGCGTTTAACA
>NZ_JAVXCI010000114.1:8006-8180 GCF_036659555.1 Acinetobacter sp. | reverse complement strand
AACCCGGTGCCTTACCACTTGGCGACGCCCCTAATGCGGCAGAACTTTAATATTTCTGAGCCATTTTGTCAAGGTAATTTAACAAGCGGGCTGCAAAAGAATATTCTGTCTTTTTTGAGAAAATGGCAGGGGCGGCTGGATTCGAACCAACGGATGCCGAGATCAAAACCCGGT
>NZ_JAVXCI010000114.1:4667-7902 GCF_036659555.1 Acinetobacter sp. | reverse complement strand
AACGGATGCCGAGATCAAAACCCGGTGCCTTACCACTTGGCGACGCCCCTATCAGACTTTGAATTGACGCAATGGCGATTCCTGCAAACTGCTCACCAGGTAAGATTTACATGGCGCGTTATTCAGAATGTCATGTACATTCATTTCTTCAGTCACTTCAGTAAAAACACAGGCACCTGTACCTGTAAGCTTTGCTGCACCGAACTGATCTAAGTACTGCATCGCTTCATCCACTTCAGGGTATAAGTTTCTTGCCAGAGGCTCAAAGTTATTTCCGAAATTAGACGGCGTTTGCTGATAGGCGCAGAATTTAGAACTCTTCTGGTTTCTTGTCAACGTTTTTTGTGAAAAAAGCAGTTGAGTGCTGATAAAACAGTCAGGTTTCAGCACGATGTACTGTTTTTGATCTAAGTCTATGAATGTTAACTGTTCACCGATGCCTTCCGCCCAGGCATTGCGGCCATGCACAAAAATCGGCACATCTGCGCCTAATTTCACGCCCAGGCCAGCCAGCTGTTCAATGCTTAAGCTGCATTGCCAAAGCTGATTCAGCACAATCAGGGCCGTGGCGGCATTGGATGAGCCGCCGCCGAGCCCCGCACCCATTGGAATGTTTTTTTCGATGAGGATATTCAGGCCGGTGGGCTTTTGCGCAAAAGGCCGCAGCAGCTGGGCTGCGCGGTAGATTAAATTCTGCTCCAGATCAACGCTGCTTAAGCCATTGATGCGGATCTGAGCGGAATCTGCCGGGCTGAATTCCAGCCAGTCATACAAATCAATAAGCTGAAAGATACTCTGCAGCTCATGGTAGCCGTCTTGGCGGCGGCCGGTGATATGCAGGAACAGGTTAAGCTTGGCTGGGGAGGGGACTCGGATCATGGCAATATAGAAATAGAATTAGCGGTTTTGAATAAGCATTGTAATGCGGTTTTCTTTGCCGGTTTCAAGCGCCTGCTTCAAAATCAGCTTATTCGGCAGCGCGGTTTCGCCGTCATAGCTGAAATCGACCGTCCAGCCGTCTTCAAGAATCTGCGCTGGGCGCCCGCTGCCGTCTTTATTGACCTGCGCCTGTACAGTAGCCGGCTTGGCCTGAACCCATTGGGTCAAATGGGTAATCGGCGCTTGCCAGCCCGTTGCGCGCTCCAGCAGTTCTTCAGGCGTAGTTGCGGTGATTAAGCCGGTTTTTGCGCTCTGCAGCGTGACTTCGCCGGGCTTGCCGCTGATCTGGGTTTTGCCTGCGCCTAAAATGCCGCTGAGTTCAATGTCAAATTCATCCTGCTGCTGCGCCCAGGTAAAAAAAGCGCTGCCGGACTGCTGCGGGGTGCGCACGCCGATTTTGCCTTGCAGGCTGAACTGGTTCGGCGCTTCAAGAATTGAGGCGCTGTCCGCCGGCTGCGGCTTGACATAGGGCTGGCAGCCCGCTAAAGCCAGAATGCTGAAGGCCAGAAGCGGCAGGCTGCGTTTTGAAATCATGCGCATAGGATAGATTTAACTCTTTTTGAATTGCTGGGGTAACAATAGCGCACTCAGCTGCTCTAATTGAGGATCATTCGGGTGCTTTTGTTTGAGTTGTTGTAACACGCGGCTGAATTCAGCAAGATTGCCCTGCATGTAGATGGAGCGTGCGTAGCGCACGCCAATTTTCAGGCTGCTGCTGAGTTCGTAGGCCTTTTTCAGCACCCGCGCGGCGGTGGAAAAATCATTCTGCAGAAAGCAGATATAGCCGAGCGTATCCAGAATGGAGGCCTGTTCGGGTGCGTATTCCAGCGCGTGCTCCACATATTTGCGCGCTTCATCCAGCCTGCGGTTCTGCAGGGCCAAAGTATAGGCGTAGGCGTTCAGGTAAGTGGGGCTGTTCGGCTCAATCGCCAGCAGGCTTTTCAGCAGCTTGTCAAGCTTGTCGCGCTCCTGATAGGGGTCGAGCAGCAGCACTTCGGCATAAATCAGTTCCGGGTCATCCGGCAGGTTTTTCACCGCTTCATCCAGCAGGCGCACGGCGGCTTTTTTATTGTCCATGCGCTTTAAAATATCAGCCTGCGCCAAGTACAGAAAGCTGGCGTGCTGCGGATAATTCACCCGTTCCTGGGTTAAAAAGCGCAGGGCATCATTGAGCTTGTCCTGCTGGGCAAAAATGCTGACCATATTGCGCCGGGAAACTGTATACAGGCTGCCGTCCACCAGGCGGTAGTAAGCTTTGGCGGTTTCAAAATGCTGCTTGCGCTCGGCATTCACCGCCAGATAATAATAGGCTTCATTTTGGTACTGCGCAGAGTAGCGCAGCTCCACCAGATATTTTTCCGCCTTTTCATAGTATTCCAAGTCAATGCTGGTCAGCCCGGCGATAAACAGCGCTTCTTCCGCCTTTGGCCATTTTTTTAAAATGTCTTCCAGTTTTTGCAGCGCTAGCTCAGATTCATTGATTTTAATTAAATATTTGACTTCAGCTAAGCGCACTTCCAGATTGCTGCGGTGCTTTTTGCTGGATTTTTCATACCATTTTCGGGTTTCTTCATCATTGCCTAAAGCCGTCAGCAGGTTGGCTTTCATTAAAATATAGCCGGTTGATTTCGGGCGTTTTTTTAAGGCCTGATTGACGGTGTTCAGCGCTTCATGCAATTGCCCGTTCTGCGCTTCAAGGCCGGCAATCAGCACTAAAATGGACGGGTTGCGGCCTTCTTTGCTGGCGCGCAGCGCGCTGATCAGGAAATCGCGGTCATCTGCGGATTCCGGTGAAATTCCGGCCAAAATCTGCTCTAAATCCGCATTCGGGTCAATATTTAAAATTTTATCCAGCGTTTCAGCCGCCGAATCATATTCATGCGCTTTCAGCGCAATGTGCGAGAGGTAAAACAGCGCCGGGACATCTTCCGGCTCCTGCGCTACCCAATGCGTGGCAATGTCTAAAGCGGCCTGCAGGTCATTCTGCTCAATGGCAATATTCAGCGCGCGCTGCTTCACCGCAGTAGAATTGCTTTTAATGGCGAGCACGGTATAGTTGTGCAGGGCTGTTGGAATATCTTGGTAAGCCAGCGCAAACTCTGCGATCATGCTTTGTTTTATGGCATCATAATTTGAATTTGCATGGTAAACTTCTCCAGATGCCCGCACTGGGGCACTGGAAGCCATGCTACCGACCAGCAAGAATGTGGTAGAATACTGCTTGATTGCCGCGCCGCTGAGCCGGCTGTTTGTTTGACGCAATTTTTCTTGATCCAAGTAATGCTTTTTATGACAC
>NZ_JAVXCI010000114.1:0-4645 GCF_036659555.1 Acinetobacter sp. | reverse complement strand
ATGATGATCTGATATGTCTTTCTTTGCATTGGGTGTCAACCATCAAACCGCCTCTGTAGAATTGCGCGAGCAAATTGCATTTAACCCTGAAAAGTTAAGCGCCCTGCTTGCGCAGCAAAGCCGCGCCGCCTGTCTGAATGACATGGTGGTGGTGTCTACCTGCAACCGAACCGAAGTCTATGCCATGTCTGACAATCCAGATATGGTATTGCATTGGCTCGCCCAGGCAAATCATCTTGATGTTAAGCAATTGTCAAATCATGTATACCGCTATGAAAATGCGCAGGCCGTTACGCACTTGATGCGCGTTGCCAGCGGCCTGGATTCGCTGATGCTGGGCGAACCGCAAATTTTAGGTCAAGTGAAAACCGCGCTGTCTTTAGCCAAAGAGGCTGCAACCGTTTCGCCAAATTTAAACCGGATTTTTGAATATGCTTTCTACGCGGCCAAGCGGGTGCGTTCAGAAACGGCTGTGGGCAGCCATGCGGTGTCTATGGGCTACGCAGTCGCGCAGCTGGCATTGCAGGTATTCAGCAAGCCGGAACAGCTGGCTGTGCTGATTGTGGCGGCCGGTGAAATGAATAGCCTGGTGGCGAAGCATTTAGCGGAAATGGGCGTGGGTAAAATCATCATCTGCAACCGCACCCGCAGCCGAGCGGAAGCGCTGGCGCAGGAAATTGCCCACCGCGTGGATGTGGAAATTATTGAATTCGATGATTTGGCAGAGAATCTGCACCGCGCGGATGTGATTTCCAGCTGCACCGGCAGCCTGCATCAGGTGATTTATTTTAAAGACGTCAAAGCAGCCTTAAAAAAACGCAGATATAAGCAGATGCTCTTGGTCGATTTAGCTGTGCCGCGCGATATTGAAGCCAAAGTGGAAACGCTGGACGGCGTGTATTTATACGGCGTCGATGACCTGCAGAGCGTGATTGACGAAAACCTGGCGCAGCGCCGCCAGGCTGCGGTTGAAGCGGAAGTGATGGTGAACCAGCTGGCTACTGAGCTGGTGATCCAGCAGAAAGTCAATTTGGCGGGCTCAACCATTCATGCTTACCGTGAGCATGGCGAAAGCTTAAGGCAGGAAGAGCTGGCGCTGGCCTTGCAGCGCCTGCAGAAAGGCGCATCCGCAGAGCAGGTGCTGCGGGAATTTTCCTACCGGCTGGCCAATAAGCTGCTGCATCCCGCCTCAATTGCGCTGCGCCATGCGGCTACTGCGGAAGACCCGTCCTATTTTGAGATGCTGGGGCAGGATTTAGCCGAAACGGCAGCCAAGCGCCGCCAGCCGAAAAAATAAGCCTGAAAGCCGCTGCGGCCACCCTGAACAGGATTCGAGAACGCCTGGCCCTTAGGCTGGGCGTTCTCTTTAGTCTTCCAATAAGGTCATCGACCTTTTTTTGCCAATTTCATAAATTTTCTGCTTCAGGTTGCGCATTTCGGCCAGGCTGGAAAATTTCCTGGATTTGAGTTTCTGCTGCAGGCATTCATACTGCAGCTTGGTTGAAAGGTCAGCCGCCAGCTTGTCCGCCTGTTCCGGCGATGAAGTATAGTCGCTGATATTGGCGTGTTCTAAAATATTCTGCAGTTCATGATGATAGGCTGCACATGCGCCCAGCGCATAATAGGAGGACAGCTCTGGATCATCCGGCAGTTCATCAAAAATAATATTGAAAATATTCAAAATATGGAACAGCAGCAGATCCTGCGGAATCAGCGCGCGCAGCGGCTCAAAATGAATGTATAAATAAGGGTGATTGATCAGAATCGCAATCACATATTCTTCGGCGTCAATTTTGGTGCTGAAGCTTAAGGATGCGTCATTGTTGACCTGCGGCTGCCATTTGCGGCTGAAGCCGAGTTTTTCGCGGAAATACTGCTGCAGCAGGTAGCGGTAAGAGCCTGTTTTAGGCAGCAGCTCGGTCAGCTGGCGCAGTTCGCCCATGACTTGGCTTTTGCCTTCCGGAGAGGCGGGGTCATAGCTCTGGGTTAAATGCGCAAAGACAAATTCGGACAGCAGCGGCGCAGCGTCTAAAAGGCGCCGGAAGTTTTCCATGCCTTCGCGCCGGATCAGGGAATCCGGATCGTGCTCATTCGGCAGCACAAAGAACTTCAGCTCGCGCCCGTCATTCAGCAGCGGCAGGGCAATTTCCAAAGTGCGCCGGGCGGCTTTCTGGCCGGCAGCGTCGCCGTCAAAGGCAATGGTGATGCGGCTGTTCTGCTTGAACAGAATGTTCAGATGCTCAGTGTTGCTGGCTGTGCCCAGCGTCGCCACGGCGCCGGCAATGCCGTACTGCTGCAGGGCAATCACGTCCATATAGCCTTCCACCATCAGCCAGTCTTGGGCTTTCTGCTTGCGGCCTTCGTACAGGCCGTACAGCAGCTGGTTTTTATGAAAGACTTCGGAATCCGGCGAGTTGATGTATTTCGGCTTGATTTCATCGTTCAGCGCGCGCCCGCCAAAACCGACCACGCGGCCTTTGGCGTCGCGGATCGGAAAAATCACCCGGTCGCGCAGCAGGTCAAAGTCGCGCCCGCTGTCACTGGTGCGGATCAGGCCCAGCAGCTTCAGGCCTTCCACATCCTGCGGAAAGGCTTTTTCCAGATGCTGCCAGTCTTCCGGCGCATAGCCTAAGCGCCAATAGGCAATGGTTTCGCGGGACAGGCCGCGCTGCCGGAAATATTTCTGCGCGTTCTGGCTGTGCGGCAGCTGGCGCTCATAGAATTGGGCGATACTTTCCAGCAGGTCATACAGGTTGCCGTCCTGCGCAGTTTCTTCAAATGCCGGCGGCTGGCTGAACGCCGCGAAAGGGTCATGGCCGTAAAAGGCGTCATCCTGCGCCTGAAACTCTGCAAAAGGGTCATGCTCAAATGCCGGGGCAGGGCTGAGGCCGGCAGCATCCGCCGCTTGCTGTGCAGGCTGCGCCGGCGGCTGTATCTGGGCGGGCGCTTTGGGCTTCGGCGCTTCGCGCTTGTACTTCAGCTTATTCGAGTCATGATTGTCTTTCGGCAGTTCAATGCCGGTCTGGCTGGACAAGTCTTTCATCACTTCAATGAAATTGCGGCTGCCGATATCCATTAAAAAGCGGATGGCGTTGCCGTTGGCCTGACAGCCAAAGCAGTGGAAATACTGCTTATCGCGGTAAACGTGAAAAGATGGCGATTTTTCCTGATGGAACGGGCAGCAGCCTGAATAGGTGCGGCCGGTCTTTTTTAATTTCACAAATTGACCAATCACATCGACAATGTCGGTGCGGTCCAGAATCTGGTCAATGGTGTGCTGAGGAATCGCCATGCTGTTTTATCGGGGTAATCCAGTCGTCTAAAAGAGGATGCAGCAGCTTTAAAGCTGAATGCCTGCATATATGCTGAGCATTAATTTGTATACCTTTTAACCGGGCAGATCAAGCCGGATCAAAATCCGCAGCGCCGCGATGCTAAAAGGGCAAGTATGATAACTTGCCCTTCAGTAAAAATCGACCTGTATAGCAGATGATTTATTGCGCCGGCTTTTCAGCCTCTGCAGCTTCCGCTTTAGGGCGGTCCAGCAAGCCAAAAGACAAGCGGTTGGTTAAGCTGCGGTTTTCGCTGTCATTGCCGGCGCTTTTGACTTCATCCTGCTCAGAATGCGTGCGGCCTTCTTTGCCGAAAATGCCTAAAGTCGCGCGGTTCCATAAGCTGCCTTCGCTGCGCGCAGCCCGCATGTTGACCGTGCCGTCAGACTTCACCAGCTCAGGGTAGTTGATTTTCAGCACATTAATATACTGCTGGGCAGTCGCCTGATCGCCTAATTTATCGTAGCCGTAGGCAATGGTCGCCAGCGCTTCCGGAATTTGCGGTGTTTGCGGATAGTGTTCCACGACCCAAAGCGAGCGCTCTACCGCAGCCAAATAGGCTTTGCGCTGAATATTGAAGCGGGCAGCGTTCATTTCGCTTTCAGCCAGTTCCTGGCCGATGAATTTCATGCGCTGGGCGGCGTCTACCGCATAGGTGCTTGACGGATAGCGGCGGATAAAGTCAACAAAATTCTGATAGGCCGCTTTCAAATAGCTGACATCACGGTGCGACTGCTTTAAGGAGGTGTAGCGCAGCAGGCCGCTGTAATTCTGCTCCATATTGGACACGCCGCGCACATAGTAGGCATAGTCTGCATTCGGGTGCTGCGGATTCAGGCGGATAAAGCGGTCTGCCAGGGCAATGGCGGCTTCATAGTCTTTCTGCTGGAATTTGACATACAGCAATTCCAGCTGCGCCTGCGCTGCGTAGCTGCCAGTCGGGTAGTAAGTTTCCAAAGCTTCCAAATGCTTGGCAGCGTCGGTATATTGATGGCGGTCCAGCGCTTTTTTTGCTTTTTCTATATAAACCTGTTCGCTGGATTGCGGACCAGTATCGACCACATCTTTTTTGGGATTGCTGCTGCAGCCGGCCATTGCCGCTGCAATGCCAACGGTTAGCGCAAGCATTGTCATTTTATAATGCGGTAGCGACATAAAAATTCCTCTGTTAATACTGGCAATGAGCTACAATTGCACTATTAAACCACTTTTGCCTGAATGATCAAATGACTCAAGCACAATCTTCCGATACATCTTTCCCTGAAACTGATTTCAATTTACTTGAAGATTCTGAGGATGCAGATAACCATACT
>NZ_JAVXCI010000113.1:0-8220 GCF_036659555.1 Acinetobacter sp. | reverse complement strand
AATGTAAATATCAAGACTGTGTTGAAGTTTGCCCTGTAGACTGTTTCTATGAAGGCCCGAACTTCCTTGTAATTAATCCTGACGAATGCATTGACTGCGCGCTATGCGAACCTGAATGCCCGGCAAATGCGATTTTCTCGGAAGATGAGCTGCCTGAAGGTCAGGAAGTGTTTATTGAACTGAATGCTGACCTTGCGCAAAAATGGCCAAACATCACGCAAATTGGCGACCAGCCGGCTGACCGTGAAGAATGGAACGGCAAAGCTGATAAACTGCAGTATTTAGAAAAGTAGTCTATTTAAAAACAGCCTATTGAAATTTCTAAGTAAAAAAATAAGGCCGGCGCATGCTGGTCTTTTTTTGTACTGAAAGCACACATTTCATTGCAATATTTCCAAATTTTCTCAATCGTTTTAGATTAAAATATAACGAGTTTGTAAATAATTGATTTTTATAATGAAGAATTTTATGAAGGGATTGCTGGCAGCATCGGCAATTCCTCTAATCTTTTTAGCCGGATGCAGCACCGCGCCTAAAAAGGGCCAGACGATTACAGGTCCTGATGGAAAGCGGATTTTTATCCCTCAGGAAAGCAGCGGTTTTGAACACCACGCTCCCCCAAAAGTTGTTCCTTACGTTTATAATTCATGGGTGGCCGCAGCCGACAATCTGCGCCGCGTGCGTGATTATGAAGTATTCCTTGAAAAGAATGGCGTCGGCAGCATTATTCCAAGCTTTGAGCTGGTGCGTACCGCGCGTGACTGGCAAAAATGCGGACGCTCGCAGTATATGGTGCCCAACCGCGAGCTGTGGGCCAATCAAATTCCAACGCTGCGCGTATTCAAATATCTGGTGGCAGCCAATATTCTGAGCGACTTTGAAGTGACTTCAGTTTACCGCGACTTGCCGCTGAATCAGTGCGCCGGCGGCGCAAGCTCTTCCCGGCACTTATACAACTCTGCTATTGATTTCCGCATTGGTCCGGAATTCCCTAAACCGGAAGATTATGCTTATGTTGAAAACACTAAATTCAAGCTATGCCAATTCTGGGCGCAGCATGGCCAAAGCCTGAATATGGGCCTAGGCTTATACGCATCCGGCCAGATTCATATTGATACCCAAGGCTACCGCACATGGGGCCCGGATCATTCCCGCAACTCGTCACTGTGCACGTACTAAGCCATTGCAAAAGTATTGCAAGGCCTCAATAGAGGCCTTTTTTGCAGATATATTCCGCAATTGCAGCGCAAAAAATTGCGCTTCATGCTGAAAGGTTTAAAATGCATCCATCGAAAATTAGGTGCTAAAGCTATGCAGCAAATGTGGACAGACATTGATGCTTATATTGATTCACATTTAATCCCGGAAGATCCAGTCTTAGCGCAGACCCTGCAGCATACAGATGAACGCGGCTATCCTGATCATCTGGCCGTTGCGCCAAATCAGGGCATGCTGCTGCAGATGCTGATCCAGATGAACCGCTGCAAGCGTGTGCTGGAACTGGGAACATTTGCAGCTTACAGCACCATGTGGCTGGCGCGGGCCTTGCCGGAAGACGGCTACGTCCTCACCATTGAAGGCCGTGATGCGCATGCCGCGCTGGCGCAGGAAAATATTGACAATGCCAAGCTTGCGCAGACGATTGAACTGCAATGCGGCCGCGCTGCTGACTTGCTGCGCGCGCTGCCGGAAGATACCGAAGCCTTTGACTTTATTTTTGTGGATGCCGATAAGCAGAGCTATCCTGAATATTTGGAGCTGAGTTTAAACCTTTCGCATTCAGGCACCATCATTGTTTTGGACAATGTAATCCGCGCCGGTGAAATTTTGAATCCTGAAAACCGTAAGCCCAGCATCGAAGGCATCCGCGAGATGTTTGCCGCCATGCAGAACCATCCGCGCATCTTATCCTGCACGGCTTTACAGACGGTTGGCAGCAAGGGGCATGACGGTTTTGCAATCGCAATTGTGAAATAATCCAATTCGCGCAAAAAACCATCATTATATTATTTTTTAAATATAACAATAACTTACAAATACTAACCACAGAGTTATCCACAGTATATGAGGATAACTCTGATTATTTATTAAGCAAGCCCACTCATCAGTCTTTATTTAACCACCAGCAAGGGCACTGCAGAGTTGCGGAAGATGGTGGTCGCGATGCTGCCCAAGAAAAACTGATGGATTTTGCTGTGGCTGAATGCGCCCAGAACGATCAGCTGAATATCCTGCTCCTGCTGGTACAGGAGAATATTTTCCGCAACATCGCCATAGCGGTATTCGGTGACCACATCCAAACCCGCATCCTTTAAATACTGCATTGGCTCATTCAATATTTCAGGATGATCGCCGACATACAGCAGGTGGCATTGCAGCAGCTTGAGCAGATCGCTTTTCCCGATGCGCTTCATCAGGCTGACACAGGTTGGAGAATACTCATAGGCGAAAATGAAACGGGTTGGCGGCTTAAACGTGGAGCCTACCGTCATCACCGTGCAGTTGGCGCCGCGGATAAAGTTTTCCACATTGCTGCCGATCGGCTTATTGCGTTCCGCAGAGCGCTCGCCGACACGGCCAATCACCACAATGTCATCGGGCTGCAGCACATGGAAGCTTTGCTCCAGAAAATCACCTTTTTCCTGAATGTGGGAAGCGGTCAGGCCATGCTTTTCCTGAATCATTTCAGAAATATGCTCCAGCAGGTTGTTGCTGTAAGCCAGCGCCAGTTCGCTCTGCTTCTGCTCCAGCTCCGCCAGCTCTTTCAGCAGCATGGCGTTGCTTTCAAAGCCAATTACGCCGCTGATTTCGCCTAAATGATAGCTGGCCGGATAATAGTCCAGCACCTGCAGCAGCACCAGTTCCCTGCGGGTCTGCTTGGCCACCCAGGCTGCTGCTTCCGCCAGCGCATTAATGCATGGCGAAGAATCAATACAAGCAATCACGCGTTTCATAATTCGCCTCTCTTTTCCGCCCTGTTTTTTCTTGCTTGCTGGGCTAAGCTGATTGTTTTTTTAACTTAGCATAACTTTTCATAACTTTGCAGGCTTTTATGTAAGTACTTTTTCAGCCGCCATGAAATCATGAATTTCACGATATTCAGCAGCATAGGCGCACTGCTAATCCCTGTAGCGGATGAATCCGGCCGGATTTCCGCCGACCACCGCCCGCGCTTCAACATTTTTGGTGACCATGCTGTTCATGCCGACCACCGCCTGATCTGCAATATGAATACCGTCTTTTACCCCGACATGCGCGCCCAGCCAAACATCGCGGCCTATTTCAATGCCTTTGGAGCGCACCGGCTGCTGATACACCGGCTGCGCCAAATCCATACCATGATCAAACGCGTACAGATGGCAATAAGCCGCTATACGCACCTGATCGTGCAGCTTAATGCCTGCGCGCCCGCCATCCAGAATGCAGTGATGGTTGATGGCCAC
This sequence comes from Acinetobacter sp., assembly GCF_036659555.1. GTDB lineage: Bacteria > Pseudomonadota > Gammaproteobacteria > Pseudomonadales > Moraxellaceae > Acinetobacter. The sequence continues at coordinate 4,777 of NZ_JAVXCI010000113.1, read as the reverse complement.
TTCGCTGCCGATGTCTAAAGGCCCATGCAGCGTGCAGTCCGCCGCAATAAAGGTATTGTCGCCGATAATGATTTTGCGCCCCGGTTCAGCAAAGATATGCGCCAAAGGTGAAATAAAGCAGTTCCGGCCAATTTCAACGGTTTCCATCGCCATTAAATAGTCTTGATGCTGTTTTTGCCATTCCTCCGCCCAGCCGCGGTTTTTCGGCTTTAATGACCAGTACAGCCAAGGCATATAGTTCAGGCGGTGCTTATGCTGTTCGCGGTATTTTAATAAAGGATCCTGTTCAGTCATCATTCGGCTCTTCAATGAGTTTCAGCTGTTCACGGCCCCGCGTGACGTCCTGAATTTTCAGCGCCAAGGGCTGTATTTGATGGATCTGCAATAAAACCGTTACGCTCACGCCGTCAGCAGTGTATTCCTCACTGTACTCAGCCTGCAGCTGGGTTAATTCATACTGGAAAATTGCCCATTCATTAAACTGGCACTGAAAGCTGGCTTTTTTCTTTGCAATCAGTTCAATTTTTTCCGCCAGCAGCAGGCACTGCCCGGCAGCGCCGCCATAGGCGCGCGCCAAGCCGCCGGTGCCGAGCTTAATGCCGCCATACCAGCGGTTGACCAAAACCAGCACATTGGTCAGCTCATTGCCCTCAATCGCCGCCAGTATCGGCCGCCCTGCCGTGCCCGACGGCTCGCCGTCATCATTAAAGCGCACATGATGGCCGATTTTCCATGCCCAGCACTGATGAGTCGTGCTCAGGTCTTTGTTCAACTCCAGAAAGTCCTTGGCGGCCTGTTCATTTTCCACAGGAACCGCAATCGCCTGAAAACGGCTTTTTTTAATGTCTTCCTCATAGCTGGCTTGGCTGGCAATGGTAAACGGCATATCTCATCAAACTTTGAATAATCCCTTTAATTATAGCGGTTTTTATTTCTGAGGTTGGCATTTAAAGCGGCAATAAAAAACAGCCCCCATAAACTGGAGGCTGCTTTTCTTGCCTATGGATCAGCGCCGGCCTATTCCGCTGCTGATCGAAGCGTCTTTTCCTAATGGAGCAATTTCCCTCACAGCAATGCGCTGTTTCTCATTTTGAGCGGGATTCACATAGCTTAAACCGTAAAATCATCGCCCAAATAGACTTTGCGGACAATTTCATTTTCTAAAATTTCCTGCGGCGAGCCTTCAGCAATCACCGAGCCTTCGCTGACAATATAGGCATGCTCGCAAATTGCCAAGGTTTCGCGCACGTTATGGTCGGTAATCAGCACGCCGATGCCGCGGTCTTTCAGCGTGCGGATAATGTCCTTAATGTCGCCGACAGAGATGGGATCGACGCCGGCAAAAGGCTCATCTAGCAGCATGAATTTAGGATCAGCAGCCAATGCGCGGGCAATTTCCGCACGGCGGCGCTCACCGCCGGACACGCTCATGCCCAATGAGTCTTTAATGTGGGTAATTTTAAAGTCCGCAAGCAGTTCAGCCAAACGCTGCTGGCGCTGCTGCTTATTCAAGTCTTTGCGGGTTTCCAGAATAGACATGATATTTTCAGCAATGGTCAGCTTTCTGAAAATAGAGGCTTCCTGCGGCAAATAGCCAATACCCTTGCGCGCGCGCTCATGCATGGCCAAGTCGGACAAGTCCAAATCATCCAGATGGATTTCGCCTTTATCCATGCGCACCAGCCCCACCACCATATAGAAGCTGGTGGTTTTGCCTGCTCCATTTGGCCCGAGCAGGCCTACAATCTGGCCGCTTTGCATATTGAACGAAACGTCCTTCACCACCCAGCGCTTGCTGTAGTTTTTAGCCAAATGCTTGATGCATAAGGTTTGCGGCTGATTCGGGGAATTCTCCATTAATCACGCGCTCCCGGGAATGACTTAGAGCTTGACGGCGGAATGACAATCTGCACGCGGCCTGAAGATGAGCCGGTTTTATTCGGCGTGCCTTCCGCCACAATATCGCCTTTATTCATGCTGTATTTCAGCGTGTTGCCCCGGATGCTGGCGCCGTCCTGTTCCAGCAGGGCGCTGCCTGTCAGGGTGATAATGCCGGTTTCAGCATTGTAGATGATTTTCTGCGCCTGGCCTTTGGCTGGGCCTTTGGCCGGGTCAGTCTTCTGCTGGAAGCGCGCAGGCCCGCCTGAAGCGGTAATTACACTGATTTCCTTGCGGCTGTTCATGTTCGCTACAATTGAATTCGCCTGCAGCTTCATGCTGCCCTGCTCGATAATCACATTGCCACTATAGGTAGTGATGCCGGTTTTCTCGTTGAATGTTGCGCGGTCAGCCACCAGAGAGATTGGCTGACTGCGGTCTGAAGGCAAGGCAAAAGCGCCCGCAGAACACAGCGCAAGTGAACCCATCAGCACCGCCTGTTTAAGGAAAGCGTTAGACAATAGTGATTTATGATTAAGGTTCATACTTTCCTCGAATATTAAAAAATTCGTATTGACCGTCATTTAAATTGGCTTTCAGCCCTTGGCTGACAAATTGCGCTTGCGGAGATTCCACAATAACCTGCTTGTCAGTTTGTATTTCGCGTGTTTTAGGAAAAGCCGTCAATTCATCGGTATAAAAGACCATTTTTCCTGAATCCAGCAGTTTTGTTGCTTCAACTTTCTGTTTAAGCACAATTTTTTCATTATCATTATAGCCATTGGCAATTTCTGCAAGGAAGGTGGCGTCAACTTTGCCATCCTTATACACAGACGCCTGCAGGTTTTCCAGCTGCGAAGTCTGCTGCTTCAGATCCTGCTCCAGCCGGTCAACCTGCGCGCGGATGTACAGCTTGCCCTGCTCGTCGGTCTGGGTCAGGTGAATATTTTCCGCGGAATAAGTCATGTTGCGGGCGGAATCCGCCTCAAGCTTATTGCCTTTTCCACTGTAATAGTAATAACCGCCGCTTACAGCCGCAATTGCAATCGCAGTAACGTATAAAACTTTTGTATCCATAAGCGGGTATTTAATCCAAATTCACTGAATTATTCAGTTATTAATGCGGGGCGCGGGCATATTTTTCAAGCTGCTCCTGATACACCCCTTTCGCCATCAGCAGCATGTCGCAGATTTCACGCACTGCGCCGCGGCCGCCATATGCCTGAGTAACCAAGTCCGCACGGCGCCGGACTTCAACATGCCCATTCGGCACAGTAACTTTCATGCCGGCAATTGCAAATGCTGACAAATCCGGCCAGTCATCGCCCATATACAGGCAGTCTTCAGCGGCGATATTCAGCTGCGCGCAAGCCTCGCGCAGCGCCGTGCCTTTGTCTTCACGGCCCTGATAAACCAAATCCACACCCAGATCAGTCATGCGCTTTTCCACAATATTGCTCTTGCGCCCTGTGATAATAATGACTTTAATGTTGGCCTTCTGTACGAGTTTCATGCCTAAACCGTCACGGATGTCAAAAGACTTAATCTCATCTCCGCTATTGGTTAAGGTGACAAAGCCGTCACTTAAAATTCCGTCTACATCCAGCACCAGCGCCTGAATATGACGCGCCTGCTCCAGCAATACATACGATGCCATTTATTAATTTACCCCAGCCTGAATCAAATCATGCATGCTGATGACGCCAATGACCCGCTGCGCATCATCAACAACAACAAACTGATTGATTTTCTTTGTATTCATTTGCTCCAGCGCTTCAACTGCGCGGGCTTCTTTGGAAATAGTGGACGGATGCTGAATCATGACTTCAGACACCGGCAGATTGACGTCAAAGCCCTGCTGCCGGTCAATCAGGCGGCGCAAGTCGCCGTCAGTAAAAATGCCCAGCAGCCGGTCTTCAGCATCAACCACCGTAGTTAAGCCTAAGCGCTTGTTGGAAATTTCATACAGCACTTTGTTCATTGGCGTATCCGGCGCGACTTTCGGCAGTTCATCGCCCATATGCATCAAGTGCTTGACATGCAGCAGCAGGCGCTTGCCCAGCGCCCCGGCAGGATGCGAACGGGCAAAATCGTCGGAAGTAAAGCCGCGCGCTTCTAGCAGCGCAACAGCCAAGGCATCGCCTAAAGCCAGCGTTGCCGTGGTGCTGGATGTCGGCGCCAGGCCCAATGGGCAGGCTTCCTGAATATCGCCCAAAGTCAAAGCCACATCTGCATTTTGCGGCATTGGCCCCCGATCATGGCCCGAAATGGTGATTAGAGGCACGCCGACATGCTTGATCAGCGGCATCAGCATCATGATTTCATCGCTTTTTCCAGAATAGGAAATGGCAATCAATACATCGCCTTTCACCAGCATGCCTAAGTCGCCGTGGCCCGCTTCACCCGGGTGCATAAAGAATGACGGCGTGCCTGTAGACGCGAAAGTCGCAGCCATTTTACGGCCAATATGGCCGGACTTGCCCATGCCGGTCACGACTAAGCGGCCTTTGCATTGCAGAATAATTTCGCAGGCTTGGGTAAAACGCTGATCTATCTGCGCTGCCAGCACTTCCAGAGCATGCTGTTCAATGCTGAGGGTTTCCAGTGCGGTCTTTTTGAAATCGATTTGATTGAGCATATTGGGTGGATTCAAAGCCGCTTTACCTTTTTTAAGCTGTATCTACAGCGCTTAAATAACTAAGAATAATTCCGGATATTTTAGCATATCTCTATAAATTGAACGTTTATAAATGTTCAACTTTTAATGCCTTACTACGCTTTGTAACAATTTAAAGCAAAAATTGAAGCAAAAAAAAACCTTAGCCAAATGACTAAGGTTTTTTCATATTCTGGAGCGGGAAAGGAGACTCGAACTCCCGACCCCAACCTTGGCAAGGTT